>CAYJDA010000008.1:49717-82933 GCA_964368815.1 uncultured Oscillospiraceae bacterium | reverse complement strand
TGGTTGGGCTGGAAGGATTCGAACCTTCGGATGACGGAGTCAAAGTCCGTTGCCTTACCGCTTGGCGACAGCCCATTAAAATTTATCCCATACCGATCTTTCGGTCGGTATGGGATTTATGGGGTGGATGATGGGAATCGAACCCACGGCCTCCAGAGCCACAATCTGGCGCTCTAACCGACTGAGCTACAACCACCACAAACTGGTCGATGTTTTTACAACATTCTTTTCGCGACCTTGAAATATTTTACCACAACAAACCCTTAAAGTCAATACATCAAGTTAAAAAAACTAAATAATAGATTCCCGACTTAGTTTAAACATGAAGGTGAGCTTAAAAATAATTTTAGTATTGAATTTTTTTAAAGATAAATTACATTTATTATTTGGAATAAGCAAAGTTTCGTAATCCGAACAAAGAAGAAAAACAATTATGGCCGGCTTTTTGCACCAAATGTATAAGTTATTTCGCATTATGTTTGCAGGGGTTTTACGGTCAATAATGTAGTTTCAATATATAATAAATATAATATTTTGAAAGACTGTGAAATATACTGTCTACTTTAAGTTCGGATTACACTACCTCAAAAGTTTATTATTTAAGCGAAGAAAATGCCTGACGATTTATCCATTCTCCACCCTCTATACGATAGAATTCTCCATCTGCGGTTTGTTCAACCAGATTTACTTCACGATTAAGGACTCCTAACGGTGTTGCACTTAAATCTGGAATGGTTCTTAAATTCCAGTTGCCATAATTTAATAATCCGGTTTTGCTTACTGTAATAATATCATTTGCCGGTAGGTCAACCTGCCATGGGTAGTCACCGCTATTAAGTATTTCTACGTCGGGACCAAGCCATAGCATGGTGTGTGTCGGAACCTGATCTTCTATTATATATACTCCGTAATCATTTCTATATTGCACTGCATTTCGCCATCGACCTCTACCACATTCTATATGAACATGGTCTGCAAAAGCTCCGGGTACTCCTCCACCCATTCCACCCTCCTCGTAAAAGAAGGCTCCAAACGGAATTGTATCACCCTCATTATAGTAAAAATTTTCGCCGTGTAAAAAGACTATTTTAGCATAATCTTGTGTTCCATCTGCCCATAGCACCGGCTCTAAACTTTCAATATATAGCTCACCGTTTGCATTATACCGAGTTCTTATTACCTTTGCATCGAAAGGACAATACAGTGCATCACGTCCGGTATCTCTACCACCTAGATCAAGCGTCCATGAGCCGGTGTGGCTATACGTGTTTTTAACTGTGCCATCAAGATAAAATCCGTACCCTTGGGTTACACGTAAATATTCCATAGGAAATCTTGCTTTATTCATTTATCACCTCATTTACATAGTACATTTGCTATATACTATGCAAAGAGGTGAGTGTTTGTTTATGAGTTAAACCATATCCTTTACTTCTATCGAAAAGTAATATATTATAGAACCTCGATCAAAGGAGGCTTCCAGTTGGTAGGTGTATATCCCTGCTACGCTGGGAGTATAAAGAGAGTCGATGTCGTGTTCAACAAAATTTAGGTTGTATTGACCTTCACTCATAGAAATTTTCATGGTTTCGGGTTGCTTTGAAAAATGTATTACAATTGGAGTTTCAGCAGTGACATCAGTTATTATCAACCTTAAATCCGGAGGTGTTACTGTAGGAACTTTAACAATTCTGGTTAAAAAATTCCATTCGTATCCAGCTCGCTCAATATATGGAATTGTATAACCAATGCTTCCTGATACTGTAGGCAAGGAATTTTCAGGCAACCATACGCTGTCAATTGTTTCCTTAATAAGAAGAGAACAGACTGCTACTACCGCAATTAGTATTATCGATATCAATAATCGAACAATAAATCTTTTGGTTACCGGCATGTTACAACAACTCCTTTTTGTGTCGCTTTATTGCAATTATCAGTACAGTTATGTCGGAAGGGTTAACTCCTGGAATTCGTGATGCTAAAGCTATATTTTCCGGCATTATTGCTGATAGCTTTTCCCTAGCCTCTAAAGAAAGATGCGATACCAGTGCATAATTAAAGTTCCTCGGTATAGATATTTTTTCATCTCTTTTTTGCTGTTCAATTCTATTGGTTTGACGTTTTAAATATCCCTCATATTTAATCTCAGTTTCGATATGCAATCTAACAGCAAACTCATATTTTTTCTCAGGAAGGAACGGCATTATATCTTCAATGCAAACCTGTGGTCGCTTTAAAAGCTCTATTGCGGCAATCGGAGTATTAATTGGATCGCACCCTTTTTTTGATAAAACACAATTAATGTTTTCCGGCCTGATTGTGGTTTTTTTAAGGAGTTTTAACAATTCTTCTCCTTGTGTGCATCTTGCCTTAAATTGTTTTATACTTTTACTTTTTAATAGCCCCAGATTTAATGCAATAGGGCAAAGTCGTCTGTCGGCATTATCCTGTCTTAAAAAAAGGCGATACTCACTGCGACTTGTCATCATGCGGTAGGGTTCATTCGTACCTTTTGTAACAAGGTCGTCGATAAGACTTCCGATATAACTCTCGGTTCTCGAAAAATGATAATCTCCAAGACCATTACAGTACCGAGCAGCATTAAGTCCGGCCACGAGGCCTTGTGCTGCAGCTTCTTCATATCCCGAAGTGCCGTTAAACTGTCCGGCACCGTATAACCCCTTAATGTGTTTAAAAGAAAGTCCGGAAGTTAGCTGCAAACTGTTGCAACAGTCGTATTCAATAGCATATGCCGGCCGCATAATTTCGGCATTTTCGAATCCTTTTATGCTACGATAAAATCGAAGCTGAACTTCCTCCGGCATGGAGGATGACATACCTTGTATATACATCTCCTCGGTGTCAAGCCCGCAAGGCTCTATGAACATTTGATGGCGTTTTTTATCAGCAAATCTAACAACTTTATCTTCTATCGATGGACAATACCTCGGACCAACGCCCACGATATCTCCACTATAGAGCGGAGATTTGCTCAGGTTATCACGCAGAATTTTGTGGCCACTTTCATCAGTATAGGCTATATGGCAAACGGATAGATTTTTCGGCGGTTTTTTTGTGGAAAAAGAGAATGCAAACGGCATATCTTCGCCGGGCTGAATTTCTAAATCGTTTAAAGCAATACTGCTTCTTTTAACTCTTGCAGGTGTTCCGGTTTTAAAACGACGAAGTTCCACTCCAAGCTTTAGAAGATTTTTAGAGAGTTTGGTTGCAGCATGATGGCCGTCCGGACCGCTTTCATAGTTTGTATTTCCGATGAAAATTTTACCGCCAAGATATGTTCCGGTTGCTATTACAACAGCTTTAGCTCCATAGTAACTCCCAAGACGGGTTTTAACAGCTGTAACCGCACCATCTAAGGTTAGTATATCCACTATCTCCGCCTGTTTTAGCTGAATGTTATTGTTTTGTTCTATGCGTTGCTTCATAAGTCTGTGGTACGCCTGACGGTCAGTCTGTACCCGTAATGACTGAACTGCAGCACCCTTCGAAAGACCAAGCATTCTTGTTTGAATTGCGGTTTTGTCTGCAACTATTCCCATCTCACCGCCAAGAGCGTCCACTTCGCGTACAAGCTGACTCTTTGCAGCACCGCCAATAGCAGGGTTGCATGGCATATTGCCAACACCGTCAAGAGTAAGCGTAAACAAGCCTACTCTAACGCCTAATCGAGCAGCTGCATGTGCGGCCTCTATACCTGCATGACCGGCACCTATTATAACGACATCAAAACTGTCAAGATATTTCGGCAATATTCTATCCTATTTAACGGCAATAGCCTCGATTTCTACCAAGGCGGCTTTTGGGAGGGCCGCTACCTGAAAACAGCTACGTGCAGGTGGTTCGGTAGGAAAGAACTCAGAATATACTTCGTTCATAGCAACAAAGTGGGATAAATCTTGTAAAAAAACTGTTGTTTTTACAACGTTAGAAAGTGCTACACCTTCAGCTTCTAAAACTGCCGATAGGTTTTTAAGGCACTGACGAGTTTGTGAGGCAATGTCATCACCTGCAAATTCATTAGTAGTAGGGTCTATAGGAAGCTGACCTGAGCTGAAAACTAAACTGTTAGCAGATATTCCCTGTGAGTAGGGGCCAATTGCCGCCGGAGCTTTTTCGGTAGAAATTACTTTTTTCATCATATTCTCCTTATATGTAAATTTATTATTTTATTTATCTACAATAATAACAAATAACTGAATTAATTTCAATAGGTATTGTTTCTTTATTTATTACCATTATTTCTTTTTCCAAGACTTAAAAGACCTTTAGTTGCCGACAATCCAGCACGTATAAAAATGTTATCAAGTGCTTTATGTGCTTCTATTAGTTTTACCGGTATATCAATATTCTGTGGGCAGTGCTTCTTACATTTACCGCAGTTTGTGCATAGATTTACACCTGATTTTTCACCCAATAAACCGGAATGTCTGGCAAGATATTGAATACCGGTTATACCACCTTTAAAAAAATATTTACTGTTGTAGTCTGCAAAGATTAAAGGTATGTCGACACCAAACGGGCACGGGGTGCAGTAGTTACAACCGGTACAGGGAACCTTCATTAACTCTTCATATATTTTTTTTGCACCATTAATTATATTATGCTCTTCCTTAGTCATACTGTTTTCAGTAGTAATATTTGAAACATTAATATTATCCAGAATATGTTCGCTATCGTTCATACCACTCAAAACTGTGCCTACGCCCTCATGATTCATAATAAATCGAAGCGCCCAAAAAGCAGCACTTCTTTTTTCAGGGTATGCTTTAAACAATTCTTTAACCTTGTTGGGCGCCTGGTTTGCAAGTGCACCTCCGCGGAGCGGTTCCATAACTACAACACCGATTCCAAGCTCACGAGCCTTAATTAACCCTGCTTTACCGGCTTGATAGTTTTCGTCAATGTAATTGAACTGAATTTGGCAAAAGTCCCATGGATAATCTTCAAGGATGATAATAAAATCTTCGGGTCTACCATGATAGGAAAATCCAATATGATGAATTGCACCATTTTTCTTTTTTGACTCTATAAACTCTATTATGCCAAGTGATTTAAGTTTTTGCCAATCGGACATGCTAGTTAGCATATGCATCAAATAATAATCAATATGGTCAGTCTTAAGCCGCTCAAGCTGTGTTTTAAAAAATTTATCAGCTTGCTGAGGTTTATTAACTAAAAAGGTGGGAAGCTTGTCTGCAATGAATACTTTTTCACGAATATTATATTTTTCAATAAACTCACCCAAAACTACTTCGCTTTTTCCAGCGTGATAAGGGT
The DNA here is from genome assembly GCA_964368815.1 of uncultured Oscillospiraceae bacterium. Lineage (GTDB taxonomy): Bacteria > Bacillota > Clostridia > Oscillospirales > Ruminococcaceae > CAYJBH01. The sequence continues at coordinate 77,635 of CAYJDA010000008.1, read as the reverse complement.
ATGCAGTATCAAAATAATTTACACCATTATCAAAAGCAAGCTTCATTTGAGAAAAAGCCATACCTTTATCAATTTGGCCGCCTTTTGTCGGAAAGCGCATACAGCCATATCCTAAAAGAGATACTGCTTCGGCATCTTTTACAAGATGTCTATATTGCATAAACCACTCCTCGTTACTCATAGAAATGCATATTATATGATGTTAGTATACATTGCAAACCCAGTTTTGTCAAAATTATTTAAAAATATAGTTTAAACCAATTGAGGGCTATCGCAGATTAGAATCATCATTTGCGTCAGCCCTCAATTGTTATTGTGTTGCTTTTTTTATTTGTTACTCTTTACTATAGCTTCGTATAATCCTAACAAATACTGCGCACCAAGTGCACGGTCGTATAGCCCATAACCGGGCATCGATACTTCTCCCCAGATGGCTCGGCCATGGTCGGGACGAAATGGACCATCAAACCCTATGTCGTATAGTGCCTTAACAATCTCATACATATCGAGACTGCCATCATTTGAGTAGTGCGCCGATTCTTCAAACACACCAGGCGCTGTGTGTTTAGTGTTGCGAATATGGGCAAAATGTATACGCCCTTTCAAGCTGCGAATAATGTCCGGTATATCGTTATTTGGATTGGATGAAAGTGATCCTGTACATAGTGTAACACCGTTATGTACATTAGGTACAGCTTCTAAAATACGTTGCAGGTTTTCCTTGGATTTAACAATACGCGGTAAGCCGAATACGCTCCATACCGGGTCATCGATATGAATTGCCATGTTAATATCATATTTATCACATGTCGGCATAATTTTTTCAAGGAAGTAAACAAGATTTTGAAACAAAGTTTCCTCGTCAATATCCTTATATAAGCTAAACAGTTCCTCTACTTTTGCGAGTCGCTCTGCTTCCCAACCGGGCATTACGAATCCATTGGAGGCGCCATCAATTTGCTCAAACATACTGGTGGGGTCTATTTTATCAATAAGGGACTGATCATAGGCAAGCACAGTCGAGCCGTCTTCTCGCATTTTCGCAAGGTCACTGCGAGTCCAGTCAAACACAGGCATAAAGTTGTAACAGACAAGCTGTATACCCTCCTGTCCAAGTTTTTCCAATGTTTTTATATAATTATCGATATAAAGATCACGATTACCACTGCCCACCTTGATATCATCATGGATATTAACACTTTCAATCCCAAGCAGTTTTAACCCGCTTTTTTCAACCGTTGACTTTAATTTCTGAATTTCCTCGAGTTTCCATTCCTCTCCGGGCACTGTATCATACAAGGTGGATATAACCCCCTCCATTGCCGGCACTTGCTTAATATTCTGTAATGTAATGGAGTCGTGCCCTTCTCCGAACCAGCGAAATGTCATCTTCATTTAGTTATTCCCAATCCTTTCATTGTTGTTAATACTATATCTACAGCCGTTATTACTTCGTGTGAAGGTTTGGCATATAGTTTTATTATTGTCTTTTCTCCTAAATATCCATATCGAACCATAGGACTTGATGTAATTGCATATTGCTTTTCATATTTTATCATTTATTTCGAGTATTGTCTACTAAAACAAAAAACAATTTCTATAAAACTACTCACAAATTATTGCTACTCCTTTTCTGTCAACATCAATTCTGAAAAGGACGAAACTACGTCAAAGCAAGGTAGATAAACCTCAGTTAAGTGCATGTTTTAATATTGCTACTTCGCTATAAATGTGGTATAATCATATTATTAGAAGTTTACATGCTCTATTATTTAACAATTAGGTAATTCCACCTGCCGAATAAAAAACAGATTGCCGTAAGTTATTGTTTTTATGTGTTAATAATAACTATTATCAACACATAACTATGCAGGGTTAGATTAGGGAAATTTTGTTAATCATAGCTTGATATTTCTATTAAATTCCCATCGGGATCTCGAAGATAAATTGATTTCATCTCCCCTTTCACGCCATGTTTTGTTACTATATCAACTTCTATACTCAAGCCTTTTTGTTTAATATTATCGCGATAAAGTTGAAGATCACCGTCTATTTCAAAGCAATAATCACCGCAGCCTGTCCGGACGTTTTTGGCATGAGGGGTAAGTTCTTTTCCCAAGGTGTGAACATTTATTTTAAAGTCTCCCGCATGTAATTCGTGCCTTCCAACCTTATCCTGTGCCTTAAATCCGAGTGCCTCATAAAATTTCAACATAGCACTTATGTCCTTAGTTGTTATTACAAAATGATCTATTTTTTTTATCATAACTCAGCCTCTTTTCATGAACTTACATATTTACTTTTAAGTATCACACAGCAGAAAAAACCTTTTCCATCTTATTATACATAGGAAGTACTATATTTTCAAGCTTTTTTCTAATTGCAAGGTGAATTAGTTTCGCAATGGGAAGCTATAAAAAGCGATAAAATTTTCATTAAATTCAGTATCTTTTTATTATAAACACTATCATGTTAACTCGCATAATTCTATACAAAACAATTTATAAATTCCTATACTAAAGTACAGTAGATATTCCTTTAATAAAGGTATATAATTTAGTTTAAGGATAGGCTTGTTTTGTTGGAATATATTTAAACCAAATTAAGCCTTTAACAACAATTGAGAACTAAATGTTTTTGTCTAAACTTATAACAAAAATCTCTTATGATATATATCTGTTTGCAGAATATTCAGGAAGACAAGATGTACAAAGCACTATTGTTGCATTACTCGGCTATGTTCCTACAAAGGAAAAGTCTGAAGAAGCCGATACGGAGCTATTGTTACTGAGCGAAGAAAGTGAGTATTACGAAGAATACATTCGCTATTATGTAGTATTAATGCGTTTAGGCCTTGATGATTTTAGTCGAACAATATGTGATTTTGCATTATTTTTCGCACTCTATCCGGAAGTTTGTGAAACCTTTGATCTGGACAACTCAAACTTAACAATGGAAAACGCCCTTAAGCTATACAACCTAAAAGCTAATATTACTGACGAGTATTACAATAACTATGATAGATTTAAGAAGCTGACAAAAATACTTGCAACCTTACCTTCAGAAAGCCAACTACCCTTCTTTAAACGTTCGTTAACATTTGATTCTCGTTTTATTGAGTATATCTGTATTGGCGAAAATGAGGACAATGAGTACGGTGGAATATACAAAATTACCGAGGCAGATGTAACTCGTGAGAGCGAAGTTCACAACGAGTACATAGCCGAGCTTGTTAAACTTTTTGAAAATGATAACGCATTTGTGCACCTCATAGGACAGGACAGCAGGGAATTATTATACTTTGCCTCCTTAGCAGGAATTGAGAACAATCGTCGATTTCTCGCAGTAGACTTTGACCAACTTTACAAAAAATTTCGATCCGACGAGTCGATACTTTGGAAGCTTAAAAGAGAACTGATTTTCAACGAAGTTTCGTTAATTATTCATAACATCTCCTTCACATATGAGGATAGTGTCGAAAAATGGGACTTCTGCCTTAACTTTTTACGGGGACATATTATCAATCTTAAAGGTGCTCCTATCTGTCTTATTGGAGACAATACCGCTAATCTTACACCCTATCTCGACAGGGTTCTCACCGTTGTTCAGGTGCCGGATTATACAAGAGCTGAGCGTATCAAACTTTTTTCCTACTATGCCGAAAAAGCGGGTGTGAAAAAATTTCTCGATTGCACCGACCTTGCGAGTAAGTATAAACTTAGCCGCCACGAAACAAAAAAGGCAATTTCTATTATTAAGCGCCAGAAAAACCCCAGTGAAAAATATATTGCCGATGCGTGCAATGCTGTAATCCCTGAACCCAAACAGGGTAACATAAAGAAAATTAATGCAACCTATACGCTCGACCAGTTAAAGCTTCACCCACGTCAGCGTACCGCTATTGAAAACATTATTGACCATGTTAGGCATCGCTTTAAAGTATATGACAGTTGGGGGATGGATAAAAAATATGCTTACGGAAAAAACATAGTATCACTTCTTGTAGGCCCTCCCGGCACCGGTAAAACGATGGCGGTACACGTTATGAGCAACATTCTTAATTTGCCACTCTACTCTATTAATTTATCGCAGGTAGTGGATAAGTATATCGGCGAGACGGAGAAAAGGCTTGAAGAGATATTCGAAGCAGCCGAAAAAAGCAACGTTATATTATTCTTTGACGAGGCGGATTCTATATTCGGTAAACGTGGAGAGGTAAACGACTCAAAGGATAAATATGCCAACACCGAAGTTTCTTACATACTACAGCGTCTCGAACAGTATGAAGGTATAGTTATACTGGCTACTAACCTGAAAAAAAATATTGACGACGCATTTATGAGAAGAATGCGGTATGTTGTTGAGTTTCCACAGCCAACCCAGGAGCTACGGCTTGAAATATGGAAATCTGTTTTTGCAGATGAAGTACCACTTGATAATATTGACTTCGATTTTCTTGCAACGCAATTTGAACTTACCGGTGGTGGCATAAAAAATATAGCTTTAAATGCTACCTTCCTTGCAGCCGGAAATGATAGAGCGGTGAATATGAAGGATATTTTAATTAGCCTACGCAACGAAAACATGAAGATGGGCAAAACCATGTTGATTCATGATTTTGATAAATATTCTGTTTTAATGGCAGATGTGATATAGGCTATCGATAGATAAAATTAACCGATTGAGGGTGTGACTTATGAATTGGAAGTTTTGGCAAAAAGACGACAGAACCCCGGAACAAAAAGCTACAGACAAAGCAGCGCAAAAAGTGGCCGATAGAAAAGAGGCCGATGAAGAGCGTGCTCAGAAGAGAGAAAAGTTTGAGAGCGCTCGCAAAAAAGAAGCTGATAAACAAAAAAAAGAACTTCGCCTAAAATCAAGAAGAGCGAGGGGAAAACGTATAATCGGCACACAGTCATCCGAAAGAGCAGCGCAGGAGGCTGTTGATAAAGACAAGAAAAAGAAAGCCGCAGTTAAACCTCCTACACCCGAGGAAGAAGCTAAAAAATTAAAAGAACAGCAGGATCGTGAAGCTTTAGCGGCAAGGGAAAAAGAGGAAGCTGATAGAAAAGAAGCCGAGCTTGAGGAGCGTGTTGAGCAGCTTAAGCGTAGCCGCAAACTGGCGCGTAACACTACTGATGAAGATTTTCAAGAAAAATTAAACGCCGCTTTGATTAGACGTCGTGTTATTAAAGCTGAGTATGATAGACAGGTAGAAAAAGTCGGTGCAAAAAGAAAAGGTCATTTTAGAAAGGTAAACAGGAGAAAAAGAGAGCTCGACAAGATAGATGAAGACATCAGAAGACTGCTGGACAGTATCCGTATACTTGACCGTGGACCCACCACCGATATCGGAGATATGAAGCCTGCTGAATTTAGAGAGATTGTCCGTGAATCTGATGAGGTTGAAGACCTCGATAAAGGAAAGGTCAAAAAAGCTATTGATCATAGCATAATGGGTGGCATGGGAATGCATGATGATGAAGGGAAGGTGCATCGTGCCGATAAAAAGGAATTAAAAAAGGTAAAAGAAGCCGTAAGAGAAGGCACAAAAAACCAGGAAGCTGAAGTAATTGACGATAAATCACTTGATGATTTTAAGGAGGGACTCGGCGTAAAATTAACCGAGCTTGATTCCGACCCTGGAGTTGCTGCACTTATTGCACAAAGAAATGTCTTGGAGCAGCAAAGAATAGCTCTTAAGGCAAAAAGTTTTACCGTTAATAAACGCAGAAAACTGAGAAATCAGATAGAGGAACTCGACAAACAAATCGATGCGGCACGCAGACAAGCGTTTATTTTTAAATATGCTTTTTCCGATGATGAAGCCGGTCAGCTTGCAAAAACAAGGTATATAAAAGAACTTGCTGTTATAACCTCTTATAATACTCGTATTGATGCAAAATCAAAAAAAGAAAAAATGAAGGACCCCGGGAAAAAGGCAACACCTCAGCAAAGAGCCGAATATGAAGCTGCACAAAAAAGAAGACAACAGGATTCTCACGAAAATGTTGAGGCTCTCACAAAGCAACATGAAGAAATGTTCACAAAAGCCATGGCTATACAGATGGGCATAATGGGTCCTACTGATAATCTTGACGAGCTTAGTAAAGAGCAGCGCAAACGGCTGGCTGAAACCGTTAACGCCATTATCAGACGCTCTGATAGTTCGGGAACTAAACAATTAAATCCGGCAGAACTTGAGGAAAAGGTCAGACAGTTGCAGGAAATGCGCTCTAATGCTGTTACAGCGTCCGGCGACAATGATATCGGCAAAAGAATAAAAGAGCTTACCCAGATGATAACCTTGGAGCAGGTTGCGCTTGACGAAATGGTTCGCAAGGAAAGCAAAGACCCTGCTTCTATGGATAGAAAACGTAAAAGAATAAAAGAGTATCAGCAGGAAATAAGTCGCCTGTCCGATGCGGCAACCCTAAGGCAATCAACGCTGACCGATGAGGATAAGCAGATTGTTGACGATAAGGTAACTAAAATTGTTCAACAAAAAACAGGGCATGTTGATAGCTCGAGAAAAAAGCTCGACAAACGCAATATGTATAACTTAGCAATTAAATTCGGTTTTATTAAGCCTGGCGAGTCTATGGACAAGGCAACAAAGAAAAAAGTTCAGTCGATCATTGATGCCGCTGAAGCTGCAAAACAGGCAACCGATACGCAGGCACTTAGCGATGCTGTTTCGGATGATTTTGCCGGAATTGAGGATACACCTCAAATAAAGGCACTTGTAAAGAAACACAAAGAACTGCACGAGAAGAGAGAGGAATTAAAAAAACATCCTGCTACCGAAATACCGCAGCGTAACATCACCGTGGAAACCAATAAACTTAGAAAAGAAATATTGCGTCTACGAAGAGTAGAGGTTGCTAAAAAAATTGCCAGAGATGGTGGCGACACCGAAACAGAGCGCAAACTCAAGGCATTAGAACTTAGTGAAGAAACCGTTCGCGGTCCGGGTGAGACCACTACATCGCTGGACGATAAGGCGATAAAAGAGAAAGTTGCAAAACAAACTAAAGACCGTGACGACCTTGCAACACGTGTTATAGCTACTAAGATGGGTATAATTCAGCCGGGCGAAAAACTTGACGAGAAAAAAGCTGCCCGTGTTGAAAAAGCTGTATATGAAGCTTCCCGCAAGGCTGTTCTCGATAAAGAAACCAATGTCTCCATGGAAAAAATGACTCAGTTAACCGAGGCTCATGTTAACGCAAGAATCGAAATGATTGTAATGATCGAAAACAATGAACACGGTGATGACCCCTTGTTAATTCAGCTCTTCGATGCATATCGTAAGGCTGCGGCAAAAAGACGTGCCAGTGCTATTGAACTTGAAAAGAAAAAGGATGTAGATAGTACACCCAGCCAACTTGCAAATAAACCAAAAAACTGGAGTACCAAAAGAGCCGTTAAGGCGTATGATATGCAGATGCGCCAAATTTTGGATGGTTGCCTTACCGTTATGAGAAATAATGAGATTAATGCAAGGGCCGAGGCTCAAGGGGACACCGGTGAGGGACCCAAGCCGGTAAAGGTGCCTCAGCCAACATTTAAAAGTTTGATGGATGAAGATACGGCAAAGGCTATCAATACCCAAAGCATGGCGGTTAATATGGGCTATATCCAACCGGGTGAGCCTGTGCCTGCACATGTGAAAAAATTAATGAAAGCAATACGGAAAACATCAAAGCTTGTTGCGGTAGATGACACTACCATGAAATCTCTCGGAGAGAGTTTGGGCGAAAAATATTTAGCGTTAGAAAAAGATGACGAAACCCTTAAGGCTCTATTAGCAAAACAAAAAGAACTGTTCGACAGGATAGATGCCGCCACAAAAATTGAGGGAGAGGGTAAGGATCAAAAGGTTACCGAACTTGACTCTGAGGACCACTCCGCCCTTAGAAAGCAACTTGATTTGCTTCAATACAAGATAAAGGATCGCAGGCGTATTCTGCTTGTTGAGGCGCATGGTTTTGCAGGCGACGACGAAGGTTTGCTTCAATTCAAAGAAGCAGTTAAGAAAAGAGATCAACAGATACAAAAAAGAGAGAGCGGTGTTCAAACAGGTAGCTTTGATGATATTGCATATGAGTATTGTGACTCGATTGTAGAGGATATGGTAATATTAAAAATGGGTGAAATGCTCGGACTGAGTGCCGAAGGTACAACCATGTCTGCTTCTAACAGAAAAAAACTGCTTAAAGCCATAGAGCGAGTTGACAAGCAGGCTTATATTGCTATACAAACAGGCAAATTTAAACAAACCAAGGCATATGACAGGCTGAAAGGTAGGATAGTAGAAAAAGAACTTTACGATGAAGTTAACCAGACAAGTGTGTCTAAAGATGACGTATCGTTCGACACCGTGCTTTACACCGATTCTCAAACTGAACTAAAAGATGTTGTTGATGGATTAAAGGTTGGAGGAGCTGTTTCAAGTGGACTAAAATCTCTTCCTTCAACTCAAAGTGTATTAGGAGGAGACGTTACTGATTGGGCTATAACTGAGGCTGCGTTCACACCTATAATTGGTATAATTAATAATGTATACTCTACAATGGAACTAATCAAAGCAATGCAGGTTAATAACGGTAGGGGGTATGATAAAGCGGTTCAATCCTTAAAACAGATTGCAAGCTACAGTAAAGTTGCGGAAACAATAGTTGGCACAGTGGGTACATCTATGAATGTTCATTCCGGTAGAGTAGCAGAAATTGCAGCACTCAAGACTCAGCATGCAGCACAAATCGCTGCGGCGGAAGGTGACCCTGCAAAGCTTGCGCTTATTGAAGCGCCTGATCTATCAGAAGGCACCCTCCTTGACGAGGTAGTACCCGGTCTCGCTATTGCAACGAGTGCTCTCAAGGTTATTGCCGCAACCATGGAAATTGGTAAAGCTTTAAGGGTTAAAAGTGTTGCTGACGATGAGCTGAAAATCTTTGATGAGGGTTATAAGGCAGGTGCAGTCGATGCTGTTGACGATTTTGAGTTGCTGACACTAATAAGTGTAGCGCAAAAAAGAAAGGCAACATATGCAGCCTTCGACCTTACAGCAGGAATGTTCACCGGAGCAGCAGCAGTGTGTACCCTCTCCGGTGTGGCAAGCCCTATAGGAGCTGCGCTTAAAGGTGTTGCAACATTTACTAAAATAGCAAAATTAATTACCAAAAAAGTTGTCCTTGATAAAAAGGATGACAGGGAAGTTCTACATGGTATTATGGAAGAGGAAGAGGCACAGGAGCTTACGCAAACTCCCGGATATCGCATGCTTAGTGGTAAGGAGAAAGAAAAGGTTATTACCCAGTCGGTAGGAGCTTCGAGCAGAAGACACTTCGTTAACATGCTTCGCATTTCCCATGCTATGGACATGAAGGAGCGCATAGATAAAAACGAAATGACAGACCGTGATAAAAGGCTTTTGCGAGTATTTGGATTTAGCTTTGATGATACCAACACCGATGCGCTTAAAAACATCTCCATTCACGAACTTGCAACCTTTATGGGTTATGCCGGTGAAAACTGGCAAGATGACTTTAAAAATGCATCGGATTCCGCAAAGTTGAAACACGAGAAAAAAGTTGCGAAAAAGATGCAGGGTCCAATAAGAGAAAGAGTTGAAAAATCCACCATGAAAGGCTTTGACTACGGAACACCTGCGTAAGGAAAAAATTGTTCGTGCAAAGGTCTTAAATCACTATAATGTTACACGACCATCAACACAGCCGAAAGGATCAAAAGATGCAGGATAAGCATTTATTTATTTTAGAGCACCTAAAAAATGAAATGGAAATGCTCAATGTTGTTTCCGTTATTACCGAGCAGGATGAAATAAACATTCTGCGTGCGGAAATACCGGATCTTGGCAGAGCAGAAAACGACGTGATACTTGAGATTATGTCGCTTCCCTTTGATGTTGAGGAGGGGCAACGGCTTTTTCAATTTTACACAACGATAGCAATGAATATGGATGATGATAACCTACTACCTGCAATAATAGAAGTTAACAGGATGAATATCGGTATGCCTATAGGAATGCTTGGTATTTTCGAAGGTATTGGTCAAATGTACCACAAATACACCATGATAATTGAAGAAGAATGGTCGGATGAAACGGTGTTAACACTCTGCACCTCCACGCTATTTAGCATTATTAATATTTTAGACTTAATCTATGATGAAGCAATTATCATCTCCAACGATGTGTCAGACCTTGAACGCTTTCGTGAGCTCGTGAAAAAAGAGAGCAGTAAAAAAGCCGAACTCAGCGAGATGCTCGGGATTGACGACGATGTTGTTAGGGCTGTGGGACTCAGCTCGGAAATAGAGGATTTATTGTCGGGTGATTATGACGATGATGACCTTGACGATGAAGATTCCGAAGATTAAAATCCGTACACTTATTTATTTTATTATTAATATCAATCCATTATAACAGGTTGTCGATTTCGATAACCTGTTTACAATTGTTTAAATACTCTTTTTTATGTGTTTTAATCATCTGATATAAAATGATGCAACAACTCCGGAGTTTTAATATTTTTAAGATGTATGCAGGAAAACTTATGATGTATACTGGCATCGTTAATCCTGAAACTTGAAATGTTTTCCGTTGCCTCTGCTATAGATTTATATACAAATGAAATTCCAATGTTTTTTGAAACAAGGTCGATTATAGTATTAAATGAATTAGTCTCTACCTTATTTTTAAAGCTGTTTATTGTCAGATTGTTTTCGGTTAAAATAAGTTCAAAAGCCTGCCTCGTTCCGGAACCTTCTTCCCGCAATATTATGCGATTAGCCAAAATATCCTCCAATTGAATTGACCTTTCGCAAAAGTCATGCCGCTTTGAACAAATGCCAACCAACTCATCTGTTTTATATGTAAAGCTAACAAATTCATCACTGTTTAAAAATCCTTCAATAAACACGAAATCAAGCAAGCCGTTTCGAAGTTTATTAAGCAGAACCTCTGTATTATCAACAAAATATGTGAGCTCGATATTTTCAATTGAAAAAAGAGAGGCTATTTTATCGCTCAATAGAAACTGTCCTATAGTTTTTGTTGCCCCTATCCTTAGTTTCGCAAGGTCACTATACGATAGCTCTTTTTTTAGATTGTTAACATTATAATTAGCAGAAAGCGCATAACTTTCCAGTATCTTTGCCTGCGTTGTTTTTGATAGTATACGATTTTTATATTCAAAAAGAACGCATCCATACTCATTTTCCAGCTGCTTTATATGGTGAGTTACAGCCGGCTGAGTCATGTTTAATTTTTCGGCAGTCACTCGGTAATTCATGTTTTTACACAGCTCTAAAAAAGTGTATATTTTGTAGTCTAACATCAGCACCTCAATAAATTAATTTTATTAATCAATTAACAATGATTATTTTATTTTATCATTTATTTGTGATAAAATCAATACAGATATTAAAAGGAGAGAAGATGAGCAAGGTTGTTAATGTAATCCCGGGTGTGGTTTTGGCGTTATTGGTGGCTACAGTTGCAAGGGTGATTGAAGGGCTTTTACCAATTCATTTAATTGGAGCCTCTGTTATTGCGTTATTTTTTGGTATAGCGATAAATTATTTTAGAAAGCCATCAACAAAAGTTGTTGGTGGGTTAAATTTCACCTCCAAAAAAATACTGAAGATAGCAATTATTCTACTTGGTGCATCACTTAATATTCAAACAATTTTGTCGGTTGGTAAAAATTCGCTTATAGTTATGGTCTTTACCCTTGCAACATGCTTTGGGGTAGGTTTTTTTACCGGAAGAGCCCTTGGTCTTAACTGGAAAATGTCTAATTTGATCTCTGCCGGCACCGGAATTTGTGGTGGATCGGCTATTGCTGCCATCGCACCGGTAATTGACGCTGATGATACCGACATTGCCTTTGGCATGTCGGCTACCTTTATTTTTGATATGATAATGATTCTGCTTTTCCCAATTATGGGGCAGCTGTTGGGCCTTTCGGATATGGCTTACGGTTTATGGGCAGGAACTGCTGTTAATGATACCTCCAGCGTAGTTGCAGCAGGCTATGCCTTTAGTGAAAATGCAGGTGCATACGCTACAATGGTAAAACTCACCAGAACATTGACGATTATACCGACAGTGTTGGTTTTTGCCGCTATAGGTGTTCATGTTAAGAAAAAAGAGTTAGCACAAAAAGCATCTACCGAAGGAGCCCAAAAAAAACTGAATATGATGGGGGTTATTCCCTGGTTTATTTTAGGTTTTTTAGCCCTTGCCGGAATTAACAGCTATGGATTTATCCCGGTTGAGGTATCAGAAGTTCTCAAAGAAATCAGTAAATTCTTAATGGTAATGTCTCTTGCGGCAATAGGTTTAAAAACAGATATTAAACATATGAGAAAAGCTGGAATTAAACCAATGCTACACGGTTTTATTATTTCCGCTTTGGTAGTTATTGTAGCAATTTCTGTTCAATATTTCGTTGGACTTACTTAACCAACACTATATGGAACGCAAATATAAAAAACTGAATTAAATACCAAATTCTCCTTAATAAAAACGGGCTTTTTACTTATGAAAAAAAATAATGGAAAATTAATATAAAAAAAATAAAAAAGCTAAAGTTTTACAAAGTTGTGTCGATATAGTAATTAAGAGATAATAAACCCAGTTTATTTTTAATAACTTTCATCTGTTTAGGAGGATAATATGTCCGGTATATCATCACTAAGTTCCCAGCTTACCTATTCCAGCAATGGTATGGCGGGTCTTGCTTCTGGAATGGACACTACATCAATTGTGGAGGAAATGCTCCAGGGCGCTCAAGCTAAAATAGACGCACAATATGCAGACAAGGCAATTCTTGATTATAAACAAGAGATGTATCGTGATGTCGCTACACAGCTACGCAATCTTCAGAGTAGCTATTTTGACTTTGTTAACCCCACAACTAACCTGATGTCAGCTACCTTTTTTAATCAATTCTCACCTGAAATTGATAGTATTATGTCGCAGTATATGTCGGTAGAAGCGGGCAGCAGTTATAACGGTGATGATCTGACGATTGATTACATACGTCAGCTTGCTTCCAACACCGAAATAACAAGCGCTACCGAGCTTACCGATGCTACCATAACAGGAGCGGTTGATTTAAGTAAGCTAACCGATAGCAGAATAACTATAGGTGTAGAAGGTGGTGCCAGCAGCGAAATTACGTTACATGGAAGTACAGCAGAGGAAGTAAGGGCAAATTTCGCCTCCGATCTTGCCTCGCTTGGTATAACTGTTGAAGAGTCAGAAAGTGGCGAAATTACTCTAAGTGCCGGCGAGGGAAACACCGTTGAGGTTGTAAGTGCAACCAGTATTGCGACCTCAATGACTGGTCTTCGTGCTGATCAATCCGGAGATTCTTTGGATGTATCGTTTGCAACTGCACCCTCCAGCTTTTCACTTACCATGAATCTTGACGGAATATCAAAAAGCCTTACGATAGATGCTTCTGTTTCCAGTGTAGAGGAACTTACAAACAGTCTTAATGAGCAAATAAAATCCTCCTTTGGTAACGGCATTAACGTTACCACCAACGGTTCAGAAATTATTTTTGAAACAGTACAAGCTAACGGTGATCCTGATAAAAGCCGCCAACTAACAATCTCTTCATCCGGTATAGCAACTGATGCTCTTGGAGTAAGAAACGGTGGGAGCACTAAAATATCAACAAACACTAAACTCTCAGACATTAATTTTTCTGAAGGGCTAACTCCGGGCGCAGACGGAAATTACAATTTTTCCATAAACGGAGTTGACTTCTCTTTTACAGGCGATAGCAGCTTGAATGATGTTATTAATGCAGTTAACTCCAGCAGTGCAGGTGTGGAATTATCCTACTCTACACTTTCAGATCGTATGACAATAGAGCGCACCGATAGTGGTGCGGGACTCGATATAGTAATGAGTGATACCGAAGGGAATCTACTTTCTAATCTTTTTGGTGCGGGTAACGGCGCAGCTGCAACAATGATTTCTCCGCTCGATAAGGATGAGCTTATTGCGCCTGAGGGAACCGACTTAACCGTTAATTTTGACTTAGGCTCTGAATTTCCACCAATAGCGATTAACCTTGCCGGAAAATCTATTTCCCAGGTTGTTGAGGAATTAGAGGCTAAAATCCAAGAACATCAAGCTCCACCTGAAGCTAATGTGAGCTACGATCCCGAAACAGGACGCCTTGCTATTACCGGAATTACCAACTATCCCGTGATAATAACCGGAAATAATGCACAAGCTTCAGAAAAACTTGCCGAGATATTTGGTAGTAGTACCGTTAGCATGGAAGAAACAGGAGAAACTTTCGGTAATAAAATTGATGGGCAAAATGCTATACTTTCTATTAACGGAGTAGAGACCGAGAGAAACTCTAATGATTTTTCCGTTTCCGGCTTACAGATTGAACTTACGGCTGCAAACTGGGATGGTGTTTCCGAAAAACCTGCTGGTGCTGAGATACAGGTTAACCATGATACCGATGCTATTGTAGACGGTCTTATGAGTTTTGTTGAGGACTACAATAAAATTGTTGATGAACTTAACACCCTTGTTAACGCCGACACTACCTATAAAGATTATCCACCACTTACTGATGAACAGAAGCAGGAACTATCCGATAGCGAGGTTGCTCTTTGGGAGGAAAAGGCTCGTGAAGGCCTGCTTAGAAACGACGATATTCTTACAGGCATTTTATCCGAAATGAGAACTGCATTGTACCAACAGCCTGAAGGTGCCGAATTTGCACTTTATGAGTTTGGTATAGAAACTACCTCTGATTGGAGAGATGGGGGTAAGTTAACCGTTGATGAGACACTGCTTCGTGAAATGGTTAATAAGCATTCAGATGAGCTTAGTGAATTGTTTACTGCTGATGAAACAGGTCTTGCATTCACCTTGGAAAGCATCATAGATGGTGCAGTTAATACCAGTACAGCAAATATGGGTTCAATAGTGGCTGAAGCCGGCTACACCGGAATGGTAGCGAACAACTACTCCATCGGGCGAGACCAAAATAGTATCGATGATTACATAGAGCGTCTTGAGCTAAGCTACGAGATGGAGTATGATCGGTACTGGAGTGATTTTAACGCAATGGAAATTGCAATAGCTAGTCTTAATCAGCAGAGTTCTTGGCTGGCAAGCCAGTTCTAATTAATATTACGGAGGTATAGAGATGCCGGTGAACCCTTACAGTTCCTACAGTGAGCAAGCAATATTAACAATGACGCCCGGTGAGCTTTTAGTAAAGCTTTTTGATGAAACAGAAAAGTGTTTAAACTTAGCAATTATGTATATTGAGTCAAATGATGTAGTTAATTCGCATAATAATCTTATGAAGGCTCAACGTATTGTTAAGCACCTTGAAGACACCTTGGTTAAGGACTATAGCTTCTCCACTGATCTTATTAAACTTTACGACTTTATACTCACAAAGTTGCAACAGGCAAACATTAAGAAAGACATTGCAATAATAAATGAAACCATTCCGATTATTAGCGAGCTTAGACAGACCTTTGCAGAGTGTGACCGGGTATGCCGAAGCCAAAGCGGCAATATAGCGTAATTATCCCTAACACGGAGCTATAAATTTGCTTATGCCGTCCCCCATATCAACAACTACCATTCTCTGTTGTTGATGTGGGGGATATTTTTTTGTTTTGCCTAGCTAAAGTCTTGAAATCCGACACCCCTTATAGGCACAAATTTTGCACCGGACTTCGTTATCCTCATTCTTAATAATTCAAACACTTGCCTCGCCCATATACAAACAACTTTGCTGTTTAATTAAAAATTGTGGGTGTACGGCTCGAAAAATATCATAACCCAAAAGTAATCTGT
The DNA here is from genome assembly GCA_964368815.1 of uncultured Oscillospiraceae bacterium. Lineage (GTDB taxonomy): Bacteria > Bacillota > Clostridia > Oscillospirales > Ruminococcaceae > CAYJBH01. The sequence continues at coordinate 61,752 of CAYJDA010000008.1, read as the reverse complement.
CGAAGTAATGCTTTCGCCTTGCGATGCGCACTAACGAAGACATAGGACTTTTGTCTAAATAAAAAACGGGTTGAATTACAAGTTTTTGGCTAAGGAATTGCCCGGTAATGTTTAGATTAAAAAAAATTGATTTTAGCTAAAAAATAACAAATTGTATTTTAGCGCATACTATATCATCTTCACAAAATTAACATATAGTTATGTGGAAAACTTTTAACATACTGTTGAAAACCATTATTAAACAATCAAAAAAACGCGTAGTAAGCTGTTTTGTTAACACTTTCAACAGACTTTTCAACAGAACAATTGACCTGGCTGGATAATACAAATAGTAATATCTCATTGCTGAAACCATTTTGTCTGTGCAAAAAAAATAAAAATAAGTATAAATTTTCTATGTTTTTACCATACTTTATTTTACAGATAAATTTTTGTTATGGAGAGATTATGGATAATAAAAACAAAGAAAAATTGGCACAAAAAAGTTTACAGTTGAGCTGGAGAAGAAGTATTGGGATAAGAGAGGTTATTGTATTCTTTGCAGGCTTTGTTGTCGGCTTATCTGCTTTTCTTTTTGGATAACTAAAATAAATATACATGACTACTTGTAAAAAAGCATTAACTGTGCTATATTAATAGCTGAGAGTTTAGCGTATTGGTGCTAAGCCGGTAATAAATGTAAATAAGAAAGGATGACGCCCGTCACACTGTAAATCATCACAAGGTTTAAAGGGACAAGGCGCCGGTTTAGCCATGAAATATATTAAGGAACATATACTTGTTAAGACAATGCAGGGCATTGGAACCAACCCAAGGGCATCGATACTCACCGAGCCTCTATGGTTTATTCCATACGCCCTTTTCACCCCTTTTCAATCCATCTATATGCGACAAATTGGACTTACAAACGGGGAAATCGGATTTACAATTGCCTTCGGACTTTTTTTGCAAATATTCGGAGGTTTGCTCGGTGGAGTTTGCGCAGATAAAATGGGGCGAAGAAAATCTACCTTCATCTTTGATATTATCGGTTGGACAGCACCATGTCTTTTATGGGCATTTGCCCAAAATTTTTGGTGGTTTTTGGCGGCGGCGGCGATTAACTCAGTCATGTCGCTAACGCATGTAACATGGGCATGTTTATTTATAGAAGACTGTCCCCCCAAGTTAGTACGCAATGCTTTTTTAGTAATACAGGTAGCAGGAATGTTGTCGGTATTTTTTTCACCAATAGCCATCTGGTTAGTAGCCGACCACGGTGTCGTTCCGGTTGTACGTGCTATATTCTTCTTATCCTCTATATCAATGACCCTAAAATTTGTTCTGCTATTTTATTTCGGAAAGGAAACTCAGCTCGGAAAAAAAAGATTAGAGGAAACAAAAAACATAAGTTATTTCACCTTAATAGCCGGATATAAAGATGTTTTTTCTACTGTCCTCAAGTCCAAAAAAATGATGTTTGTGATTGCATTTATCTCTATACTGAACATAACATTAATCCCAATTAACACATTCTTTTCTATATTTATTACCGAAACCCTAATGCTCCCCGAAGAGTTAGTAGCTTTGTTTCCTATGATAAGAACTGCTATTATGCTACTTTTTGTATTACAGCTGCAAAACATTGTACACCGCATAAGTATGCGTAGCGGGGCAGTAATAGGTCTTGTGCTTTACATATTAAGCCATGTTATACTTATGTTAAGCCCAATGCAAAGTGTTTTTGGAGTAGTTATTTACACCCTTCTTGAAGCTGTTGCCTTTTCATTTGTAACCCCGAGAAAAGATGAGCTGATGGTTCTATACGTTGATGAAAAGAATCGATCAAGAATTTTTGCAATCTACCTAACAGTAATGCTTGCAATAAGCTCCCCGTTTGGCATAATTATCGGTTGGATGTATGATTTTAATTCGAGGTTGCCTTTTATTTTTAATATAGTATTATTTGTAATAGCAACAATATTAATATTAAGTTCTAAAGATATTAAAAAACACGAGGAACACATAGGGGAATAGCAATGTTTACAAAGAACGGTGCACGTGATTATATTGAGAATATGCTTATTGCACCCTTTTTTAGCAAGCAGGCAAAATACATTGGAGTCGAGCTTGAATATCCGATATTATTTATCGATAACTCTCTAAGTTCAAAGCAACTTGGAATTGAATTTCTTACCTTTTTAATCAACACCGGGGATTTCGAGGAAGAAAAGGGCACCTGTTCCCCTGAAATAATGCGTGTAAACAACCGGTATGCAGACAGTATAAGTTATGACTATACTTATGCCACAATTGAATTCTCAATGGCCAAAGCAGTTACAATACATGAAATAGCTGAAAGATTTTACGGCTATTTTGATACTGCGAGTAATTACTATAAATCAAAGGGATGTATTATTACCGGAATGGGCAGCAATCCCTTTATGCCAGAAAAATTAGAATATACCATCAGCAACTATACCAACACCCTTAGAAATTATATCAGACTTTACACACCGCAAAAGGATCCTCAGTATTATCTCGCAAATATGCAGTCTGTACAAACTCACATAGAAGTACCCGGTAGAACACTTCCAGAAAAGTTTAACACCATGTGCATGATGGATTTTGTTAAAGCTTTATTGCTTTCTAATTCTCTTCCTCAGCCGTCAAATCTTCCGCCTGGTATAAATTATGAGGAGGGCACATTATGTGCACGAGATTTAAACTGGGAGGGTTCCGGCTTTCCAAACACCGGTATCTGTAATCAAAGATTTGATGATGTGGAGCAGATTATCGACTATTTTACCGACAAAGATATTTGTTTTAAAGTAGATGGATTGGAATATGAATGTTTCAAGCCAGTTTCTCTTCATGAATATTTTAATGAACAAATGCACCCAGAAAGCGATATTAATGGTTTTTTTAACGTTGAGAGAGTTACCATTAACCGTTATAATGTTATAGAAATGCGCGGCGATTGTATACAACCATTAAACAGCACCTTCTGTGCAACTGCTTTTAACATCGGTATCTGTCAGAATTCTTCAAAGGCATTGCAAATTTGCGATTTATTTATTGCTACTAATCGTTTAACCGGACTTGATATCAAGAAGCTCAGAAAATTAGCCATTACAAATAGATTCACCGAGCTTGTTTCTCCAAAAACCTTATCTTCCTTCCTTACCGAAATGATAAACATAGCTAAAGAAGGACTTATGTCTCGTGGTTATGGCGAGGAAATATATCTTCAGCCGTTATACGAGCGAGCAACAAAACTAAAAAGCCCTGCAGAGTATCAACTACAGCTGATTTCTGAAGGGCAGGATATTATTGAAATAGCCAAATTATATGCTGATCGAACTAATGGCAAAGCAACTTAACGATGTTTAGGGTTAGCCTTAATGATTACTACTGCTTTAATAATAGCCGCCGAAATAACACTATGATCCTGTTTTGACAAGGCTGGGATTTCTTCATCACGGTCAAGCACTACATAGCGAGGTGGTAATTCATTTAACGATAAGGCCATTATTTCTTTTCGGCATCTATCGCAATCACAGCAGGAAAACTTGCTCAGTGCCATATCTAATTTTTCTTTAACCCAGTATTCCTGAATATTAATATACTGTGAATTGCCTACCGATGGTGGATGGCTCTTATGAATCGGCGGTTCATCGCCATAGTAATAACTGCCTACCTGTTCATCCTCCAAACCCTGTGTAGGCATTAATTTTTTGTACATATCCTCTTTGTATAGTTCTTTTTTGCTTGGCAAGTTCTTACACTCTCCTTTTTAGTTTAATTCCCAAAAGTTCGGGTAGGTATTTGTCGATAGGTTTTGCAAACAACAGATATGCAGCCACAACATAAAGCACTGATAAAACTATTGCCTCAGCCGGCGTTTGAATGCTGGGAAACGCAATTCCAACCGATGTAAACAGTAATGGAAGTAGCGTTTTAATGATATGTTCAGTTCCCATTATGGCTGCTGAAAGGCTTCCTGCTTTGCAAAATGACGGAATTCTTGAAATTGCAGTTGATATAAGTATTGCTGCACAGATAAAAATAATATTATAGAAAAATTGTGAAGCAGATATTAAGAAATAATTTGGCTCTATTCCAATCAAACTATAAAAATAACCATTTCGGTAATAAAAGTTAATGTAAAGTAGGTAGGCGGTTATTACGATTTCGGCAGTAATTGCAGCTATAAATAGTGGCTGTCGTTTCTTAAAGAATGCAAAAAGTCTGCCATCCTCTATAACTCTGCGAACCATATCTCCAATACAGTAGTAGATTATAAACCTGATCGCCTGATCAATACCCCAAGGAAGTGTAGGCTCTTCATGTATAAGCTTTACAGCTGCCGATAAGCAAAAGCAAATTAATGTAAGCATAATTGGATTTTTCACTAATTTGCGTAAAAGATAATATATTATCGACATAATTAACAAACAAGGAAAAAACCAGAGCGCCGTTACAGCTACGCGAGTTCGGCTTGCGTATAGCATATCTGTAATAAATGCAATTATTTCACCAAGAGAATACTCATAGAGAACAACTCGCATAGCCAGCGAAATAAGGCTAAAGGAAAAATAAGGAACCATTATTCGGATAAATTTATTTTTCACAAGCTCAATAAAGCTGTACTTCTGGGCATTTACAGCTAAAAATCCTGATGCAAAAAAGAAACAGGGTAGCTGAAAAGCTATAGCGAGAAATCCAACCCGACCAAGATCAGGTGCATGACATAGATAAACACTGTAAACTGCAATAAGTTTTAAACAGTCTATCCAATCATACCGTTTAATCTCAGATTTCACCAAATCCCTCCAACATCTCCTTAACAAATGATTTGTAATCATGAACAGCATGACACTTCGGAGAATATCTCAAAATATTTTTTTGCAGTGCCTGAGCCTCTCTCATGGCTACACTATCCCTAATCTTACTGTTAAATAATTTCACACCTAAATCCTTGGTTATTAGTTCAGCTGTACCAAGAATTTCACGCGAAAACACACTGCGTGTATTATATCTTGTTAGTAGTATTCCCTCTATTTTCACCTTAGAGTTGCAATATTTTTTTACCTGTTCAACACTTTCATATATTTGAGCTAATCCCTGTAGGCTAAAGATGTCAGCCATCATCGGAACAATAATATTTTCAGAGGCAGTAAAAGCGTTAACTGTTAGTAACGACAAAGCCGGCGGAGTATCAATTAATATGTAGTCATATTTAATCGGTAAAGTTTTTATAGCCTCCCGAAGTAAATATTCTCGTCCTGCCGAAACATATTCAAGCTCTATTCCGGAAAGCATTATATTACTTGATATTACATCTACTGTATTAGTTCGTTGAATGGCATGTCGCATTAAAACATCACCACGCAACACCTCATAAAGTGATGCACTATGTTCATTATCTGCACCAAGAGAAAACGCCAGATTTCCCTGTGGATCCATATCTATTGCTAAAACACTGTATCCCATTTTTTTAAGGATGATCCCAACTGTAGCAGTTGTGGTGGTTTTGGCCACTCCGCCTTTTTGATTAGAAAAGGTAATAATTCTGCCCAATCAGCACCTCCAAAAAAAATAACACTTTTTATTATAACATATATTTTGATGCTTTTCAACATTTTATGCCGGTTTGTTTTACAAAGAAAACCAATAATACTTTTTGTCCAACTGTTTTAAAAAGCATCTTGGTTTTCTTGGTGATTTTGCTTAGTAACATGAATACACAAACATGATATGTTTGGATTTTAAATTAATATAATAATTCAGCAGCCTTTTCCATGTCTCGTTCGCTAATCAAAACTCCGTCATTGGTGTGCTCACCACTTAGTGTAACTGCATAATAATTAACTGTCTCATACGGTAATAGGCTAAATATCTTTGTGAGGCGATAAATTTCCTCCGAGCCTATGTTTGTGTTAATGTTGCCGTTTATTTCCTTTATTCTTGCCGGTATCTCTGCAGACATTATCTGCATATTTTCTTCCAGTAGCAGGCTATAGCAGATGCTTCTAATTAGCTGTTTTTCATCATCAGAGGCCATTGCTATAAGATTTTCAGCATAATCTACAGATACTACGTGTTGTTGCGGAATATCCAGCCTTTCAGATATTTCGCTTGATGGGGTTGCTGCTTTAAAATTAACGGTGAGCGTTGATAGTTGTTCCGGGTTAATTAAGCAATAATAATCTATTCCTATATCAAGTAAACTTTCCAATCCTGTTGTTACCATTGCCGGTCCACCATAATTCATCATATCTATTAACGTTTCATCTTCAGAAACAAGAAGATCAGATGGCATGGTAAGATTAACCACGCTCTTACCGAATGCGTCAAACTTTAAAATCATAAACATCGGGTTTTGCTCATCAACAATTAATAAAATATTTCTATTATCTTCCTCGGTTGGTTTGATTACCGGAACATTACTAATCGGCTCGGCAACTGAACTTACCCTGGTTAGACTATATGCTCCTATTAAGGCAAAGGTTGGCAGTATTATAAGTAATGCCATAATAAGTGTTAAAAAAAAGTATCTAATATTCTTTCTTCTCATTGTGTAAATCCTTTAGCTACTATGTTACTGAATAAAGTGTTGGCTAATGCACACAATATATTCCATAACCAGTAAATAAGGAGTGGATATGAGTAAAAAACAGTACGAGCCGGCCGGTCGAAGCTTTACCGAAGTTATTCGCAGCATATTAAACGAAACACCCTCCTCAGCGGAAGGTGATGCTAATACTAATGAAAATGTTGGTAGCAATACAGAAAAAGAACAAGCTGTAATTGCGGAAAATCAAAAACCAATTTAGTCGGAATGAAAATCGTATGTGATTAGGTAGCTTTTGACAGACATAACACGGTAATCCGAGCCGAACAGATTATGGCTATGTTGAAACATGTACAAAAACGGGATCCTCATTCGCATTCAGTTCCATTATTCCGTAGGTACACGAACGCAATCCTGTCTCCCCAAGGCTTCCCGGGTTAAAGAGTTGAACATCTCCTACTTTTTCCTTAAGAGGTTGATGAGTATGTCCGAACAGGGCAATCTCACAGCCTCTTGCTGTTGCTGCCATATGCAGCTTCTCTAACCCTAACTTTACTTTATAGACATCACCATGAACAAACATAATTTTGTGTCCCTGCAGCTCTATTGTTTTGGGTAGCTCATTGCCCATACCATCACAGTTTCCGTTAACGGAATATGTAATAACATTCGGATAATTTTTTATTACTGCTCGAAGATCGGCCATGCCATCTCCGAGAAAAAACATACCATCTACTCCGCTATTTGTTTCTATCACCTGTTTGAGTAGATTCCTATTGTTATGGGTGTCAGAAATAATTAAGTATTTCATCGCATTCTTATAGCCTCGTTATAGAGTTTAGATTTTGAGTGACCGGTTAGTCCGGCAATTTCCTTTGCAGCTGCCGATAAGCTAATTCCATCATCAACAAGCGATAAAAGTTGATTTAAAGCCATTTCAAATGGAACAATATTTTCTTTTTCTCTTCCTGCAAGAATTAACACAAATTCGCCCTTAGGTTTATTCGATGTAAAAAATTCTACCGCCTCGCGCAGCATAAGTTTTAAGCAATATTCATGTATTTTTGTAAGTTCATGGTGTATAGATATTTCTCTGTCACCAAATGTCGCATAAAAATCATTTAGGGTTCTTAAAAGCTTATGTGGTGCCTCATAAAATATCATGGTTCGTTCTTCGTTAACTAAGCTATTCAGATGTTCTCTTCGCGCCTTGGTTGAAGTTGATAAAAATCCTTCAAAACAAAATCTACCGCTACTCATTCCGGATACACAGAGTGCAGCGACCAACGCTGAAGGGCCTGGTATAGTTGTAATTTTTATTCCTCGCTTATGCGCATCCCTAACAATTAATTCACCGGGATCCGAAATTGCCGGCGTGCCGGCATCGGTACAAAGCGCACAGCTTTCCCCCGACTCCACTCTATCGAGAATTGCTTTTGAACTGTTAAGATTATGAGCATGGTAGGATACCATCTGTTTTTTAATATTAAGATGATTTAACAGCTTTGCAGTAACTCTTGTGTCCTCCGCCGCAATAAAATCTACCGACTTAAGCGTTTCGATCGCCCTAATCGTAAGATCCTTTAAATTGCCAATAGGGGTTGCAACTACATATAATCCATTTAATTTATCTAACATTTTTACCCTTAATGTCAATATTGTTGCTTTTATATATTCTCATCATCTCGGCAGTATGCTCTCCCTTTTTGTTTTCAACAATCAGGTCAGGAAGAAGATGTAGTCCGACACCTCCTGCTTTTCTACCATCTATAAGTGCCAGATATGGTGTTCTCCCTGATTTTGGGCGAACTAACCTCAACCTTTTTGGCTCAATGCCGTGACTTCTCATAGCGCAAAAAATATCCGCAAGCCTGTTCGGGCGATGGCAGATACACAATCTGCCTCTATCCTTTAGTACTGCTGCAGCAGTGGCAATAACCGAATTTAATATACCTTCTGATTCATGCCTGTTTATTGCTCGAGAAAACACTTTTGCTTTTTCTCCACTTTCAAAATAAGGTGGATTACAGCTAACTACATCAAAAAGTTTTTCGGTTCTAAAACCGTTTAAATCTCTACAAACAACCTCTAAATTATCTATGCTTTGTTCTGTTTTTGCCCTTTCAATAAGTTTAGCCGCTTTAGGTTGCAATTCAACTGCGGTAATCCTACCTTTTGCACCTGCGTCAATAAATCTGAGCGGTATTATTCCGCAACCACTACAAAAATCCACCGCAGACTCCAACCGCTTTAGCTCACAAAAATGTGATAAAAGCATTGCATCTGTGCCGAAGCGATGAACATCATCTATATATACAACCGTTCCGTTATTTAATACTTCTTTTGTCATTTAATTCTCCGGTAAACGGTTAATAAATCAATAATTGTCGTAAAAAAGGTGTATCCGCTGTAATTAGCGATACACCTTTAATTACTAACCCTCGATTGCATCTGCAGGACATGAATCCTTACATACTCCACAATCAATACAGTCGTCGGATATCACATAATGATCTGTTCCCATCGAAATTGCCGATACGGGACATTCGCCTTCACAGGCTCCGCAGCTGATACAGTTATCGTTAATAACATGTGCCATGGTTTTCACCTCCTATTTTTCTTAAATAGTTCAACAGCAACTGCCATTTCCCTATTCTGTATTAATATTACCACATTTTGCGATAACAATCAAGTCTTTGCGCAATTATTCAGCTATATCATGCGTCAACTTCATGCATCAATTGTTCGATACCCCTGTTCAAAATCCACAACATTTTTCATCGGCTTACCCTGCAAGAAGTTTTCGAGGTTAACTATAAATAGATTATAAATTTCATCTATGATCTCTTGCATATGAAAACCTCCTGCTATGTGAGGAGTAATAATTACATTTGGAATATCCCAAATTCGATGTTCTTTCGGCAATGGTTCCGGATCGGTTACGTCCAGTGCAGCACCGTATAACTTATCGCTTAACAATGCATCGCAAAGCGCCTCGGTATCTATAGCATTACCACGGCCGACATTAATAATGATGGCATCATTCTTCATTAAGGAAATTTTATCAGCATCAATAATTTTCTCTGTTTTTTTTGTTCCCGGCAGAGCTACCGCCACTACATCTGCTCTCGGTAACAGCGTTTCAATCTCTTCATTTAAGTATAGCTCATCTACATAGTCCGGCTTTCGCAAATCTGTTCTTCGTACACCTATTACGTGAGCGCCGAGAGCTTTAACTTTTTGCGCATAGTTGCACCCAATATCACCAAGCCCAATTACTAAAACGGTAGAGGAAGCTACGGAACGTACTATTCCTTGAGATTTCCATTCATGACGATGCTGATTGTCCCGATATAGATTTAACTTCTTTGTCAAGGAAAGGTGAAGCGCAAGCATATGCTCAGCAATAGCAAGACCGTATGCTCCTGTAGAGTTTGTGAGAATGGTATTTTTGGGAAACTCTTCGTTAATGTAGTGATTTACTCCCGCGGAATGTGTTTGCATCCACTTTAGGTTTTTGTGATTTATTAACTTATCGGGGTTAATATTACCCCAAATTATCGTGCTTTCCTCACAACCTTCTTCCCCTGTTATAAAATTGCATTCAGGAAATTTTTGTCTCAGCTCATCAGCTCGATTGTAAAACAACTTATTAATAATTGTTACCTGAACCATTCTTCAACCTTTCTGCTCAACTAATATGCGCTATTTAACTAAATCGTATAGAGCAATCCTTATTTACCTATGCAAAACTTTTCAAATATTGAATTGATTATTTCATCGGTGGGATTTAATAGTAACATTTCGCATATAGAGGAATATGCTTCTTCCAGTCTCACCGAAGTAACGTCTAATACTCCCATCCGTAAGCATTTAACCGCTTCATCAATTTCCATTGCAGCATTTTTTGCTGCCGTTGCCTGTCTTGTAGATATTGGCAACACATCCTGTTGCGGTAGCTCCGGTAGCGCGGCAATGATTTCTTCTATAAGCTTTTTGCGATAGCTTGGATCTATGGCTGAAATTTCTACAACCCTATTGAATCCGGTTAATTTATTTCGCTCAATTTTATTTTCTACATCAATTTTATTAATAACAGCAATTGAGTTTATTCCTGCAGTAAGTCCACAAAAAGAGTCATCAAAAGGCTGTGTTGCGTCTATAACTACAACCGCCAGCTGCGCCTCCCTTAAGCTTGCATGACTTCTTCTTATTCCTTCTTTTTCTATCTCATCATCGGTATCATGAATTCCAGCAGTATCGGAGATTATCAGCCGATAGCCGCCTATCTCGGCGTGCTGTTCAACCACATCTCTTGTAGTACCTGCAACAGGGCTGACAATAGCTCTATCATGACCGCATATGAGGTTTAAGACTGTACTCTTTCCGGCATTGGGTTTTCCAATAATTACCGTTTTTATACCACCGTCGTAATCTTGAACCAACATAGCATCGTTTGATTGCTTTAGAAGCTTGTCCCTAATTTGGACTAATTTGTCAATCATATCCCCTGTTTCGAGATCTACATCTTCTGGATAGTCGCATGCTGCCGCTACCATAGCCGCCACCGAACGCAGCTCTTTTGAAAGAGTTTCAATTTCACGGCCTAAAACTCCACATAACGCATTAGAGGCTGCTGCGGTTGAGCGTCTACCCTCTCCGGATATCAACGCTGATACAGCCTCAGCCTTAGAAAGTGAAAGTTTGCCGTTCATAAAGGCTCTTCTGGAAAACTCTCCGGCTACTGCCTGGCGCGCTCCTAGCGATACTGCTGCCTCAACAACACGTTTAAGAAGGTGAAGATTGCCATGGCAACTAAACTCCACTACGTTTTCGCCGGTATATGAATTTGGGGCATAAAAATAAAGAGCAATCGCCTCGTCAATAGGTCCCTCAATGTCATACAAAACACCAAACCTAGCCTCATAACCATTTGGTTTAGAAGGGTTTACTGCTTTAAACATTTCGGATGCTATCGCATGAGACGATGCTCCGGACAACCTAACAATCCCGATAGCCGAGTTTCCGTGGGCTGTCGAGATTGCGACTATATTATCCTGTTCCACTAATCTACTATTGGCTCGTCTACCAAATCGCCTGTTGGAATTTCGCCAAGATCATCACTGAACAAAATTTCTTCATATTCGTTTAGCTCACGCTCTCTGCGAGCAAGGTAGAAGTAAACTGTTACGAGGGCTCCGGCTACTGCCGCTAACAGCAATGCAATTGTTATTGATTTACGCATTTTATTGTCCTCCGATTTTCTTTTTGGTAATTCCCTTGCAGGCATTAAATTGGCAACCGCTATCGTTAAAAGCGTCGAAACAAGCCCACATACATGGTTTGTAATGTTGTTAAGCTTCATCTTCTACCTCAAAGGTTTTATCCTGTAATTATTATACCACGTAAATTATGTAAAATGCAAGAAAAATTTATATAATCTCCGGCATAGCCGGAGCTATTGGAAATACCTTTTGCA
>CAYJDA010000008.1:0-49617 GCA_964368815.1 uncultured Oscillospiraceae bacterium | reverse complement strand
AACTTCGTATATTTTCCGGCATAGCCGGAGCTATTGGAAATACCTTTTGCAAAGTGTAACTTTGCATTTTGCACCTTGCGCAAAAACAATGTATTTCTCGTACAAGAAACTTCGTATATTTTCCGGCATAGCCGGAGCTATTGGAAATACCTTTTGGTTCGTACTGTTCTCCATTTTGCTCTTTTTTGCAATTATCTTGCTTTAGTGTGTTATAAATGATATAATGTGATTACATTAATGATGGAGAATATGTATGGAAAATCATTTAACGATAGAAAAAGCAAAGGAAATTTTTAGAAAATATAATAGCGAACCTTTTCATATAGTTCATAGTGACACCGTTGGAAAAGTTATGGGGTATTTCGCAAAGGAATATAATGAAGATGTTGAGTACTGGACTGTTGTTGGCATTCTTCATGATATCGATTTTGGCATGTATCCTCAGGAGCACTGCAAAAAATGCTTTGAACTGTTGCAGGCAGAAGGTGTAGAAGAAAAACTTATTCGCTCAATTGCAAGTCATGGATACGGTCAGTGCTCAGATATAGAACCGAGTGAGCATATGGAAAAAATTCTTTTTGCAGTGGATGAACTTACCGGTTTGATAGGTGCGGCAGCACTTATGCGCCCCTCAAAAAGTGTGAGCGACATGGAACTTAAATCATTAAAGAAGAAATTTAAAGATAAATCTTTCGCGGCCGGTTGCGATCGAGCAGTTATTTCAAAGGGAGCCGAATATCTTAATTGGCCAATTGAAGATCTTCTACTCAAAACACTGGAAGCTATGAAGGCGGTTGAGAAAACAAATATTTAACATCGACAGCGAAGGGGAAAAACATGGCAAAAGTTGTATTCATTATGACAGACACCCAGCGTTACGATATGGTGAACGCAAATGTAAAAACCGGGCTATCCACTCCCAATCTTGACAAATTATCGAGCAAAGGAATGCGCTTTGAACGTGCTTATACCACACAGCCCGTCTGCCAACCGGCACGTGCTTCCTTATTTACCGGCTTATTTCCACATTCCTGCAACTCCTGGACTAACTCCGTTGGCCTTGCCGCTGATGTTAAAACTATAGGCCAGCGTCTTTCCGATAACAATATTCACACTGCGTACATAGGCAAGTGGCATCTCGACGGAGGTGATTATTTCGGTTTAGGAAAGTGTCCTGACGGGTGGGATTCCGATTATTGGTACGATATGCGTTGCTACCTTGAGGAATTATCTGATGAAGAGAGAGTACTTTCGCGTGATGAAAACAGTATGTTAAAACGCGACTTTACTGCCGAATTCACCTATGCGCATCGTTGCTCTGACAGAGCTATTGACTTTTTACACAAGAATGCTGACAACGATTTTTTCCTGAGCATTTCTTATGATGAACCACATCATCCTTTTATCTGTCCTCGAGAATACTGGGAAAAATATGTTGATTTTGAGTTCCCCGCCAGCCCCAACATTAAGGACGTTTTAGAGAATAAGCCGGACTACCAAAAAGCATGGGCAGGTAATAGAGCCGAAATGAATCGTGATGATATAAAATTAAAAAATGCTTTTTATTTTGGATGCAATGAATTTGTAGATCATGAAATCGGGCGTGTTTTAGATGTCATTGATGCTATGGAGGATGTTTACATTATATACACATCCGACCATGGAGAAGCCTTTCAATCACACTGTTTGACCGGAAAGGGGTCCACCGTTTACGATGAGGTGGCACGTATTCCATTGTTTATAACCGGAAAAGGTATCGAAAAGGAAGGTGTGTCATCTGCTCCTGCCTCTCATATCGATTTGCCGCCGACAGTATTTGAAATGCTCGGTGTAAAAGTACCGGAAATGTTCGCCGGAAAAAGCATGCTACCATTGCTAACAAAAAGTGAGCCGGTTGGACAACGTTATAGCTTCATAGAGTTTGGAAGGTATGAAGTAGATCATGATGGATTTGGTGGCTTTCAACCAATGAGGGCTGTATTTGACGGAAGATATAAGCTGTCGATTAATTTACTGAGCCAGGATGAGTTCTATGATATAAAAGAGGACCCACACGAAATAAATAATCTCATAAACTCGCCGAACCACTACAGCAAGATATGCGAACTTCATGACATAATACTCAATAATATGAACGAAACCCGAGATCCATTCCGTGGTTACTACTGGGAGCGTCGCCCCTGGAGAAAGGATGCCGCTGATGCAACCTGGGAATATACCGGATACACAAGGCAAAGTGTAAATGATTATGAATCGCGCCAGCTAGACTATGCTACCGGTCTTGAGATGACAAAGGCAACGCGAATAAAAGAAGGTTCAATGATTTCGCAAAAAAAATAGTAGTATTATTTCACAGTGCATTTATCTGTCCCCGAATTATTGAATGCGACAGTTGTCGTATTCAATAATTCGGGGACGTGTTTATTATTATCTATCGGTGGAATCTTTTTATTATTTCCTGCTTAAGGCTATTAAAAAAGAAAGTTGTAAGCGCAATAACAACTATTATACAGCATATTGCAGATAGAAAAACTCCCCATGTTGCATCCGCAAGACCTAATAAATAGATGGCTATCGGTACTAACCCTAATAACATAACAACAAGTATATATCCAAAATATTCTGAAAAATGCCTTTTACTTCTTATTGCCAGCACTGTAAGATAAATGATGGTTGCAAAGGTTAAGAATGGAAAAACATAGTTTGTGGACCACAATTGCCCACCTGTGGTAAAGTCGACAATAATTACCAGTGCCGACAATAGTATATGGTTTATTAAAACCTTAGCTCCAAACCTTCTTGCAGTGGATCTCGTTGTATAGAAAACTCCGTTAGCGAATATTAAAGCAGTTACCACAATAATCGACCAGAGTATACCACCTTCGGCATGAGTAAATGCATTAATATATAAACAAATTATTGATGCTGAAATTGAGATAAAAACCGGTAACTTCCTAAGCTGTGATCTTCTTTTGGTGATTTCTCGATAGTTTGGATATGATACAGCTGTTTTTATATTTGGCAGTGCATTCTCTATTTCGCTGTGACACAAAGGACACCTCTGCTCGCTTTCATATATATCTACATTGCATTCGTTACATCTGTTCATAATCTTCCCCCCATCCATTTGAGTAAAGCGTTACAGCTAAGCCGTCTTTCGCTAAACTCCTAAAGAAATTTCTGATTATCGAACCGTCGGTAATGGCTGCGGTAAAATTAATTGATAGTTTATCATAAAAGGAACATACGGCACAGTTAATAGGACTTTTTGGTGTTGGGTAGAGCATCATTTCGGTATGTTCTATAAAATCAGCTGCCCCGGAGGGAAAATCCACCATTCCGATATTAGATAACGAAATAGTCTTTTTTGTTTCACCAATAATATTAAAACCAACCGGAACAATCATGTTTTTAACTAAAAGAGGGGTGTGTTTAAGCAGGACATTGTTTGATATTTTAACATTTTGTTCGGAGGCTCCTTCTAACTGTTCCTGCTTCAAGGAATATGCCATCTGTTCGGTTATAGATTCGGACAAATCCCGGAAGGTAGTTGCATCGGTCATTTTATATCCCACATTAACGACACCAAAAAAATTTTTCAAGGTATTTGATTTAAAAACTTTCCTAAGATTAACGGGAATTGATATAACTATAGGTGATTTATTTAGTGAAGTTTTTTGTTGTTCATTGTAAATTGCCATCATGAGTGTAGCAGTTAAAAATGTCGTTACGGTACATCCATGTTTTTTACAAAGCTCTTTAAGCTGATTGACCGATATTAATCCGGTAATCGCTCTATGACCCCCACCTACAAATTTCATCCCGTTCAATCTAAAAGAATTTTGAGCCTTGTTTTTCTGCTTTTGCTTGTTATTCTTTGGAGCGGAAAAATTTTTAATAAAGCTATCTTCATTTCTGTTTGCATCAAATTCATCAAACAAACATATCTTTCCTTCGTCTTCAAACGGTCCATGTTTAATTGTAAGATAGTAATAGGTTAGTGATTTTAAATATTCGTAAATTCCTCCTCCGTCTGTTATTGAATGAAAAGCTTCAACAGAAATACGATTACCATAGTATAACACCTTGATAATAAAATTTTTGTTCTCATGTGCAATAATACTGGTGCATGGTGACGACTGTTCGCATTCCACAGTAAAATAAACATGATTTTTATCGAAATAGTGCCAAAAAAAACCTTTTCTTAATCTGAAGAAGAATAGATTAAAGCGTTCATATATCATATTAACCGCAAGCTGTAAAACTCGTGAATCTATCTCCTCTTTAAGTATTACCGAAACTCTAAACACAGAGGAGTTATTCTTATTTGTAACTGCAGGAAAAAGTTTTGCAGCAACATCCAGTTTATTTATTTCTTGCATAATAACAAACATCCTTTAAATAAAAAACGACTTAGAAACACTAAGTCGTAATAATAAGAGTGGTTGCCGAACTAGGATTCGAACCCAGACAAACAGAGTCAGAGTCTGCCGTGCTACCGTTACACAATTCGGCAGTTAATAAGTGCTTATTAATATTAACATAGCTTTACAGTTTTGTCAATTGTTTTATAACTTAATTTATTGAAAAAATTGATAATAATCTTGACAATAATCCATTGCAAGTGTACTATATAGCTTAGGATAATAACTATTACAAATTAGTTTTTAATAATATTAATGAGGTACAATGTGGCACAACGCTTAAAGGAAACGCAACGGCTAAAGATCCTGGATGCGGCAAAGAACGAATTTTTAAAAAAGGGTATCGAGGGTACTTCTCTTCGGGCAATAGCAAGAACTGCCGAAATGTCGGTAGGCAATATTTACCATTATTACGGTAGCAAGGAGGAAATTGCTGAGGAGTTGCTAAAACCCGTATACCGTGATATTAACGAGGTTGTGTTGTCATTTTCAAAAAACAAGTTAAGTTTATTTGAAACCACTGAGAATTTTGTGATGACCGAGGAATCATTTAAGCGGTTTATGAAGGATATCGCAGCAATTATTGCAATAAATATTGATCGTTATCGAGATGAAGTTCTTATTTCGGTAAACGATAAAAAGTTAAACGAGCAATATCAAGAATGGTTGCTAAAGCTGTTAAACATGCTTTACACCAATTCCATGCCAAGCTTTATTAAAACAACTCAACAACAGGAAATGTATATTAGTATGCTTGCAACATCAATTTTTTCTGCAATAGGTGAAGCAGTGTTATATAAAAGCAGAAAACATATAAGTGCACAGGAGTTTCAAGATGTGTTGAGTAACTATCTTCAAATGGCCTTTATCATAAGGCCATAAATTACTCCGCACTTAATATACAGCTCCATCCTTTTGTTTTTATCTACCAATATGCTCTTCTAACCGGCAAAGGGTCACATGTTTGAGCTATATTCCACACCCTTTGAGTTAAGCCACAATATGTAATCGTTTGTCGGCCAGTTGGATTTAGGATTTATCGCTGAAGGATGATGCGACCATCTAAAATAATCATAACCATCATCAATTCGCGGTTCAATATTTCTCTTGGTTGCATGATTAATAGCCGAGATATGGAGCTTGCCGGATAATCCGCTTGTATATCCATGTTCCGATAAAATTTTAGGAATCAATCTTTCTGTAGCCGGTATATCCTGTCCGTTTTGACGAACACCACAGGTTCTCGGATATCTTCCGGTTAAAAAACTGGCTCTACTTGGCGCACACACAGGGGATTGACAGTATGCCTTATTAAATTTCACCCCCATTTTAGCAAGCCTATCCATATTTGGGGTACTAACAAATTTGTTACCGTAACAACCTAATGTATCGTATCGCTGTTGATCACTACAAAACCATGAAACATTCATAAAACCTCCTTTATAGGCTTATTATATCATCCAACCTAAAAGCCTGCAACATGGTCATTTTGCAGACTTTAAAATAAATATATTGCAGCTATCACCCTGTGAAACATTCCGTTTAGCACAGAGTGCAAAATTCAAAGATCTGCTTTGCTAATAATATAACATCTATGTTTTCTATGTCGTGTCGACAAACGGATTTTTCATTCATAAAATAACCCCAATAAATTGAAATGTATTCAATCTATTGGGGTTATTCAACTAACTACGACTGAGTCTCTCTCTTAAGGGAAGTATCTGGGATGGGGTTACTGATAACTCGTCTACCTCTACCGACACAAAAAATTCTGTCATGTCTTTATCTGCTGCAAGCTCTCCGCAGATACCTACCCATATCCCCTGCTTGTGTGCGCTACTACAGGTCATTTTAATCAATCGTTTTACTGCTTCATGATGGTCGTCGCAGAATGAAGAAATACTGTCATTTTGCCTGTCTGCTGCAAGAGTGTACTGTATCAAATCGTTGGTGCCGATACTAAAAAAATCTACCTCTCTTGCAAGCAAATCGCTTATTACCGCAGCGGCCGGTGTCTCAATCATTATACCAACCGGAAGATACTCATCGATCTTGTGCCCCTCCGCTAAAAGCTCTGCCTTTACTTCTTTAATTATATCTTTTGCTCTTTTCACCTCTGAAACTGATGTAATCATCGGCAACATAATACTAATGTTTCCGTGTGTCGATGCTCTATAAAGAGCACGCAGCTGTGTTTTAAAAATTTCCGGTTTTGTTAAACAAATTCTGATAGCCCTCATTCCCATCGCGGGATTTTCTTCCTGCGGTAGATTAAAATAAGCAGCTTGTTTATCAGCACCTATATCCAGTGTTCGAATAATTACAGCTTTCCCCTGCATACCTTCAGCAACTTTTCGGTATGCTTTATATTGAGTTTCTTCGCTCGGATAGTCATCGCTCTCGAGATACAAAAACTCACTACGGAAAAGCCCTATTCCCTCAGCATCATTTTTTAATACCGCCTCAACATCTGCCGGCGAACCGATGTTTGCATATAACTTCACAAGCTTTCCGCCCTTAGTCACCGTCTTTTTTCCACGGTATCCGTCTAATCGTTTTGAGTTTTCTGCACCTTCACTTTGTTTTTTCTTAAATGTAGAAAGGGTTTCTTCATCCGGCTCAACATATACTTCACCTGTCTCACCGTCTAATACAACAATTTTGCCGTCCAATTCCTGAGTTAGGTTATCCTTCAATCCTATTACTGCAGGAATACCAAGAGTTCGTGCAAATATTGCTGTATGGGAGTTTTTACTGCCGTAACTGGTTACTAATGCAAGCGCCATCTCTCTGTCGAACTGTGCCGTTTCGCTCGGAGTAAAATCAAGACCACAGTATATGCATGGTTCTCCAAGTGTTTCTTGCTCGCTTTGCTTTCCGGTTAATATTTCGATAACTCTAATCGATACATCCTTAACATCGGAAGCTCGTTCCCTCATGTACTCATCTTCCATATCAGAGAACATGGCTGCAAATTGTTGTGCACTTTGGCTTACAGCATATTCTGCACAAACTTTCTCGTTCTTAATAGTGTCTTTAACTGTATCACAATAGTCTAAATCTTCTAACATCATCTGATGAATTTCGAACAGCAACGAGTTTTGTTTTCCGAGTGAATCAGCAGTCTTAACCGCTAACTCTCCAAGCTGCGCCACTGCAAGTGCCCTACTGCTTTCAAATCGCGCAATTTCTTTTTCAATATTATCTGAATATTCCAACGGATAATCAATAACTCTTTCTTTTGGAAAATGAAACTTTCCAATTGCAATTCCGGGTGATACGCCTAATCCTTTTAGTGAAATCATAGAAAACTCCTTTCGTCAAGCTTATTCCACACCAAAATGCTGCAACAAAATATTCTCAGCTTCAACATTCCAAAGTCCGCTATGCTTCTTAACACTTGCATCGAGTTTTGCAAAAAGCGGATCAGTTTTTGCTCGCTCTTCAAATTCTGCCAAAGACACGAGTGGCATATCAAATTGTGTATACCCAAGTATTTTTCCTGCACGAATATCCGGTAGTGTTTCGGTTGCGGTTGCAATATCCGAGAGTCCGCATATATGACTAACCATTACAGAAGGTCTTATCTTTTCTTTAGATGACAGTTCCAGTGCCTCTTTAAGATCATCGGTGTTGCCACCGGTACTACCTAAAATATGTGTTGAAATATAGTGTACATTGTAAAGGTTCATCTCAGCAGTAAAATCACTATTTGATGGACCTGCAAAGAAATTCATGCATCCATCAAATGCCATCAACTTATCTCCAAGCTCGGCAAGCGATTTTATTGGCGCATAAACGAATACATCGTCATATCCCATACCCTGCGATATGTCAAGGAGTGACTTGTACGGGTCGTCGTAGTCATTAGGATTAATATAATATAGCTCTACTCCATTTTCTTTTGCAAACTCCGGTGATATGAGCTCCTTTGCACGCTCAATACGTCCGGAATCTACATCAGTAACTACAATACGTTTAGGGCGATTGCCCGCTATAATCGGGTATTCGATAGCGCCAAGCCCCATCGGTCCGCAACCACCGAGTATCAGAACGTTGCCGCCTTCTTTTATACCCATAGAATGGTCGTAGTTTACTTTATTCGTATGGTACATAATGTTATATCCACCAATAATACAGCTCATTGGTTCTCCCAACGAAGCATTATAAAAACCCTCACCCTCATAATGTAACAGACAGCCGAGTTCCATAACCTCCTGAGGAATAATTGCGTATGTAGCAGCCCCACCGAAAAACTCATAAGAATATCCAGGTGATGCGAGGCTGCCTTTATAATTAAGTGCAGGTTGTAATGCAAATCGCTCGCCTACCTTGAATTCATCCTGCCATTTTTCCCCTACCTCAACAATGGTTCCTGAAAATTCATGTCCGATGATAATCGGGTTTGTCGCTACATTTTTGGGGCATCTTTTGTGCTCCACACCCTGTTTCAAAAGTTTGTATGTGGACATACACACGCTATCCGTTATTATTTTAACCAATATTTCGTCCTGCTTAATCTCGGGCAGAGCAAACTCTTCAACACGAAGGTCATCTGCTCCATACATTCTAATAGCTCTTGTGTTCATCTATTCTCCTTCTTAATTAATAACTATAACGCAATCAGTTTTACCTGTTTTTTTAGTTCCTCTACCAGCTGTGCCCCCGGAGGATTAGTTCCCTGTGTCGTAACAGCGCCTGCACTGCATGCAACTGCAAGAATTGCCGTATCAACAAGAGAATATCCGAGATGCTTCGCGCAAGCTACTGCAGCTACCATGCTGTCTCCTGCACCGACGGTTGAAGAAACCTCCACATCTACCGGCGGTGTAAAATAAGCTTCATCGGCTGTGAAAAATGCCGCACCTTTCGAGCCCATTGAAAGAGTAACCAGCTCGACTCCTCCTTTAACAAACTCGCGACAGACATCATACATTTCCTGTAGTGACATGTCTGGTTTATTACAGTAGTTAGATAGCTCTTCTGCATTAGGCTTGATAAAGTTCGGTGTAGCTCCAACCGATTTTTCAAATGCAGCACCATCAGCATCAAAGAGAACTGCTCTGCACTTTCCTTTAAGCATTGTTATCAGACTGTGATAATATGTCGGGTTTGCGTTTGCATGCGTACTTCCCGAAAGTACAAACACCGTGTTTTCGTTAGCATAGGAAAGAAGTTTATCTGTAAGTTTCTTTTCCTCTTCATTGGTTACTTCTGCCCCGGCCTCGTTGAGCTCTGTTATCCCGTAACAGTCGTCCTGCACCTTCATATTAGTACGTGTATTACAGGCAATTTCAACAAAGTCATGCCTTATTCCAAGGCTACTAAGTCTGCTTATTAATTCTTTTCCACCTTCACCACCGCAAAAGCCGGTTGCAATACATTCCACTCCGAGCACTTTCGCCATCTTTGCTACATTTACACCTTTACCACCCGGATCAACTACTACCGATTTGATACGGTTCAGCCCTCCCGGCTTAAGCGTATCTATGGTGACCGTCTTATCAAGAGCCGGATTTAACGTTACGGCAACTATCATATCTTCAAATATCCCTTTCTTGAGGCTAAAAAGTTAAAACATGATTAATATCTTTATTAAAAATCATTCCTGCCCTGCTGAAAAAACTGCTATAATGCTGTCTATGTTTGATTCATTAACAAGTTTCTCTACATCATCTTCTTCTTCAAGCACCTCGACAATATTCTCAAGTATTTCTAGATGCTCCTCTCCCCGAGCTGCAATACCAATAACCAGTTTTACCACATTGCCATTCCAGTCGATGCCTTCGGGATAGGTTATAACGCAAAGTCCGGTATTAAGGATGCATTTTGCATAATCCTTTTCACCGTGAGGAATGGCGATAAGGTTTCCTATAGCGGTAGAAAAGCTGTTATCCCTTTTTAACATGCCCTCAGTATACTCTGCTGATACATACCCTGCTTTACAAAGTAATTCTCCGCATCTTTTTATGGCTTCATCCTTGTGTTCTGTGGCTTGATTTAAAATAATTTCTGTTTTGTTTAGCATTAGTGACTTTCCTTTCTTAATTGTTATCATCCACCAAAACGGTCTCTAAAATAGTCGGTGAGGTGGATGGAAAATATTAGTTCAAGCTTTGATTCGATTGCCTTTTCATTTGCATTTACAATGTATTGCAGTAATTGATCATCCTCTATTAGCGAACTGCTTAATGCCCCGATTGCCTCCTTGAGTTCTGCAGACGAGTTTTGTGGGATGAGGATAAGCAGACAACTTTTCGCTGTTTGTCCAATTGAGTTCACAAACTCATTGTCTTTCGGATAAATAAGCGCCACAATTGGCTTTTTTATCCCATTAGTGCTACAATGCAAAAGCACAATATTAAGTTGTTCTATAAGCTGTGTTGATACCGCTTCTCTATCCAATAGACTTGAGCATATCCTCTCACAGTCTTGTTGACTATTTGCAAAACGATATCCAACAAACTCTACAAGTTCCTTAATATTCATACCCTGTTGTATTTCTATCACCGCAAAATTTTTGAGGATGTGTTCAATGTTTTTCGTATGTTCGATAGCAATCCCCAAATTGTCTACAAAGGAAAAAACTTTACTATCGCTTTCATCATTAGAAGTGATTACCGCCAGCGTATCAACTAATCTTCTAATCTGACTAATATCAGTATCTGTTAGTATCGGATGAGCTATAACAGTTGGCTTATCGGTGTCAGGAACGCTGTTGGTTGAGACCAAAAAATCACAATTTTTATAGCTGTATGGTTGATTATACTCGCACACCTCGGTTATAACTTCCTTACCGAACAGTTTTTTCACCTGACCCGCCATCATGTAGGAAACACCAATTCCTCCAAGACATATCACGCCTACACGTAATCTGCGCTTCACACGACTTTGTCCTATCTGCATTACCGCTGCCCCAAAATGGGTAGCAATGCATGCGATTTCCTCTTCTGGGATGTAGCAGGATAACTCTTCTCTCAAAACATCACATGCGCATTCGGTATTTCGATATACATCAGGATATTCTGCCTTTAGCTGTCCCCCTAGAGGGTCTTTTATCTTGTAGCCTCTTTCTATTCGAAAAATCGCCGACCAAAGATGGATGCTTAGTCCTCTCACAAGATCTTCATTTATTTTTAGTGTCGGTGCAAGTAAGGTGTCAAAACGCTCGATCATTCTATATGTGATACTTTGTGCTCGGGCAAAGGCCATGCTCTCGTCTTCATAAAACTCGCTCCCGGTTTTAGTTCTTGCGGCACGCAATCCCTCAACAATGTAGTCGAGTTCTTCCTCAATTATTTCAATATTAAAATAATATTCCAGTTCTGTCGCTAGTTTTTTTGCAACCTCACTATAGAGTGTGTTAAGCTTTACTACCTCGCTTGCTGTCAATGTTAGCCCTAACTTTATTCTTGATATTTGAACTATCAGCCGATAGGAAAGAATTAAAAGAGCATCTTTCGTCATCCAGTTAATAAAAATCGATTGCTCCGCAAGTATGTCACGTACTCCTCGAGAGATATCCGATGGTAAAATCTCCTCCAAGGTTGAAGTAAGGTTTGTGCCTACTTGAGCCTTAAGTAGATAATTCACATATGCAATTCTGATGTTAGGCTCAGTACCGTTTATTAATACACCAATTCCCTTTTTGCGTAGCAACTGGATATTATACCCCTGTAATTCTTGCTCAAGAACATCAAGGTCCAGACTAACTGTTGCCTCGCTCACCTCCAGAACACTTGAAAAGAAATACAACTTCTTCCATTGAACACTATCAAGTAAAAGCAATGCAAGGGCTATTCGACGAAGTTCTTTATTTGTTGCGAGGGTTTCTCGTTGTGCGTCAACAACCTCTTTAAGTTTGTTGATATCTTGTTCGTCTCCACTCAAAAAGAGACCCTCGCCAACTGTTGTTTCTAACCGTAAATTGAATTTTTTTAGTACAATGTCAACATTTTCAAGCTCTCGAAATATTGTTCGTCTGCTGACGCCGAGCGAGGAGGCAAGTGTCGACACACTCACAGGATCTTTTGTAATAAAAAGTATTGTGAAAATCTTACTCAGCCGCTGTGGTATCGAATACATATTGCCCCTCTACCGGTGTACTTAAATTTATAGGTTTTCGCTTAAAAATTTTTGTGCTGCTTCTAATGCCTGTGTCTCGTCTGACCCATCGCAGCGAACAATAATTTCCTCGCCCTTTTTAACAGCCATTCCCATTACTGCAAATAATTTCTTTGCATTCGCACTTTTTTCGCCCTTAGTAAAGGTAATCTCACATTCGAAACCCTGCATTATCTTCACAAGTTCACCTGCAGGTCTTGCATGTATACCATGTTCATCTACTATTGTATATTTAAACTCTGTCATTTAGGATGCCTTTCTTTTATTTATTTTCTATCTTCTTTTAGTTTTGTTATCAAATCATCATATTCAGGAGCCGAGAGGAAGTCGGTTATTGTAACAAGATATGCAGTATCATTTGCCTGCTGTGCTCTTTCTTTTAGCTGAGCATGTGTTACCACCACCTGTGCTTCCTTCGGTATTTCAGACACGGGAGAGTGCTTTACCGTAATACCGTCTATACCGTTGTCTTTAAGTTTTTTTCGAAGTTTAGTAGCGCCCATTGCACTGCTTCCCATTCCGGCATCACATGCAAATATAATAAACGAAACATCGGATAGATTTTTAACCTGAACATTATTGTCAGTTGTTGCTTCCTCGGTTTGTTGACCCTTCGATTTAGCTTTCATGTTTTTTATTTTATTCTGTGCAGCTTCGATATCGTCGTCGCCGGAAGAGCTTCGTTTTATTAATACTGCAGAAATCAAAAACGTTACAACAGCGGAAGCTAGAATTCCCAAAATATTCGGAATATGTGCACCTGCCGGAGTCATAATCATTTGTGCAATTATACTTCCCGGTGAAGCGGCGCCTGTAAGCCCTCCGCCAAAGGTGGAAAAAATAAATGTTCCGGTTGCGCCACCGGCAATTAATGCTAAAAGAGTTATCGGTTTCATAAGAACGTATGGGAAATATAATTCATGAATACCGCCGAAGAAATGAATTACCGCTGCACCGGAGGCACTACTTCTTGCGCTGCCTTTACCTGCTACCATGAAGGCAAGTAGCAACCCAAGTCCGGGGCCGGGATTAGATTCTATCATATAGAACACCGAACGTCCGAGTTCCCCCACCTGTTCAGCACCCAGAGGAGTAAATACTCCATGATTTATTGCATTATTAAGGAATAAAACTTTTGCAGGTTCTACAAAAATAGCTGTTATCGGAAGTAAGCCTTTTTCTACAAGGAAACCTACGCCTACACCGAGAGCATTTGTTCCAAGAGTTACAAGTGGTCCAATTCCGTAATAACCAATAATAAGTAGTATCGTTCCAATTATTCCGGCTGAAAAATTGTTTACCAACATCTCAAATCCGGCCGGTATTTTACTCTGGGTCATATCGTCGAATTTCTTAACTATAATACCGCTCAAAGGTCCAACTATCATTGCTCCAAGCAACATTGGAATGTCTGCGCCGGCAATTACACCAAAGGTTGCTATCGCGGCAACTACTCCACCTTTAACATCACCAATTGCCCTACCACCTGTATAAGCTATTAGTAAAGGTAAAAGGTAGGTCAGCATCGGACCGACTAATTCTGCTAATTTTGCGTTTGGAAGCCACCCGTCTTCAATAAAAAGTGCTGTAATAATACCCCAAGCTATAAATGCTCCAATGTTTGGCATAACCATGGCACTCAGAAATCGCCCAAATTTTTGAACTCCTTGTTTCATAATTTTAACTCCTAACTTTTTATTGGAAACATGGCGCGCATCATGTGTCCTTTGACTAAAGTATAGCACTAACATATCCCCTAATCAAGCATTTGAACTTTAAGTTTGGCACAGCATGATGTGACAGGATTAAATTATCTTGACACCCGCAGCTTTACTACAGTTGCATACTAAATGGTCATCGGTATTATGAACATAATTACTATGAAAAATGGTAAGATATAATTTGCACAGTACACTTCCAATATTTATATCAACTACAAAATATTGGAAACAAAAAGCATTGTTTCTCTTAACCGGATAATAAATAAACCGTCCTCAGAATTTTCTAAAGACGGCTTATTAGCTTATTCATTTTTTAATTACTTGCTCGATAAAGTACTATATAACAAAATTTCACCTAAGCTAAATTCATGCATTGTATTATCAAATGTATATGTATAATTTGTTACCCTAACAGCCTACTCCCCGGTATCTACATAACTTAATTATGTTAATAAATATGCAGTTTTCTTAATTATGCAGACCCTTGCGGCTACCATATCAAGTGTAACCTTAACCGAAAATAGTATTCTCTATCAAACTTATTCGGTTATATATATCACGAACAGCTTCTTTAACTCACTAACGACCCACACGCTTCTATAAACAAGTTAAAACCAATGTTAAATTGCATGTTACATTTATCTATTTTTCACTTTATCGCAGAGATTTATTTAATTTTATTTAATACACAAAACCTTTATCAACGAAACCGTAAAGAGTAAATATTAACCGTTCAGTCAATATGAAACTAATTCATCATCGGTATTACTATACCGGTTACTCATTGTTAACACCTCTTTTTGATTATCTCTACTAACAGTTTACTGTTTGTATTCCATCAAGATGCTTTCACCATCTATCAGAATTGATGTAGCTAAATCTTTAATATCTTCAGGTGTTCTATTGATAAACTTTCTACGCTTTATGTATTACGACCTTTACAGCCGTTTGTCACCTATCACATTTTTCTTGAGTATAGTTACACTTTACGACACTATGTCGTCTTGCAAGAGTATAACCGCCTTGGCTACTCCTTTTATATTTGCATTTCCGACTATTAAATCGAATCTGCTATAACCCTCTGCCTATCTCGTTTTTTACTCGAGAATCAGCTGCGTAGGCAACTCCGATGACATCGGAACTAATGACACTATTTCATTATCCATCGGACCCACCCCCTTCTGTTTCAAATCCCTTTATAAAGATTAACTTTAGGATTTGCCTGTATGTAACTTTTGTTTCTCCTTTTGGAGTGTCTTTATTATAGCATATTCACAGTCAATGTCAATAGGTTTGAACGTAGAAAATTTGTTGTTTTTTTTGTTAGTTCACACAAAACATTACAAACGGGATGTGGCGTTTTTTATATTGTATTAACAAAATCAATATTGTCGCCATACTATTGAGTAGTATAGTTTTTAACAAGGAGGCGCATGAAATTTTGTGTTTTTGGTGATGATGCCAGACAAAGAAAAATTATTGAACTTTACAAATGCAGAGGTATAGAAGTTCTGGAAACTGAGCAGGTCGATTTAGCTGACGTCATTATTTTTCCCACCCCTCTTCATAAGGAAGGTTCAGCCTTTAGAGCACTTGCAGCTAAGGGACACAATGGATTGTTTTTTGCCGGTGCAATTTCTCCTGAAGAAGAAAACATCGGCAGGGACTTAAAATTATTTGATTATACTAAAGAAGAAAGTTTTTCACTATTAAACGCTCTACCCTCCGCCGAAGGTGCGCTATTACGTATAATGCTGTGGCAAAAAAAGGTACTACAAGGTTCTGCAATAGCAATTCTCGGTTATGGTCGTATAGCTAAACAACTTGCACGGATGTTGTTTTCCCTCGGCTGTGATATATCAATTTTTGCAAGGAGGGAAGATTCACGCGCAGAAGCCGAAGCAACAGGATTAAAAGCATTTGATTATGACCAGCTTAGAGTTATGTTACCTTTAAATGAAGTTATTGTAAATACAGTTCCTTCTAAGGTGATAGGTAAAGATGATCTTTCCTGTTTAAAAACCGATACCTATTTACTGGATCTCGCTTCTGCTCCGGGTGGTATTTCAATAAGCGAAGCCGAATCTCTCGGATTTGCAATTGAGTGGATACCAGGATTACCCGCCCTATACAGCCCAAATACAGCGGCAGAATATGTTATAAGAACTATTGAAAATTTATTAAGGAGGATTATATGTACGATAAAAAAATAGGAGTTGCATTATGTGGTAGCTTTTGTAACTTTGAGCGTGTTTATAATGAGATGGTTAAACTAAAGCAGGGCGGTGCCGATCTTAGATTTATTATGTCGGAAAACGCTGCAGAAACGGACACCAGATTTGGAAGTGCCGGTCATTGGAAAAAAACTTTTTCCGAACTATCACAGGAAGAAATAATAACAAGCATTTCTTCCGCCGAACCTATAGGTCCTAAAAAAATGTTCGACATATTGCTTGTATGCCCTTGTACCGGAAACACGCTCGCAAAATTATCACACGGCATCACCGATACTCCGGTTACTATGGCTGTTAAAAGTCATTTAAGAGGTGGCCGTCCGGTTGTTTTGGCCATAGCAACAAACGACGGTCTTGCAGCTTCAGCGCAGAACATCGGAAAGCTTCTTAATACAAAAAATTATTTTTTTGTTCCGTTTACACAGGACGATCCATATCAAAAACCAACCAGCTTAATATGTGATTTCGCAAAAATATCGGACACCATAGAGGTAGCTCTTACCGGCCGCCAGATAAGGCCAGTTCTGTTGTAAAATAATCTCCACCTTTGGCGGAGCTATTGGAATGGTAAGTTTGGGTAAGCATAAATAATCTCTGCCGATGGCAGAGATTATGAAACTATTTTTTGATTAGGTTTTTCGTTATTCGTACAAACCGGTAACCTTAACAGGCTGTCCGGTTTTTGCGGATTCCATAATTTTTAAAATGGTAAGCGAGGTGTTTGCAGCATCCTTTATCGAGACGTTAAAGGGTTTGTCTGCCAACAAACAATCTACAAAACTTCTTATACTTTCAAAGGCAAAACCTTTAGGCTGTCCGAAAACTGAATTTTGAACAAGAATATCTGGCGTTCTGCCACGCTCCTCGGTATGAATCTGGAGTAGGTTATGACCCGAGATATCCATAGATGCAACACCTTTACTGCCTAACAGTGTGAATTTCATATCATTGACAGATGGGTTTCCGTTCGGAGTTACCCATCCGTTTTCCATCTGTGCCACTACTCCGTTACGAAATTTTAATGTTGTTAAATACATGTCCTCGGTTTCAATACCGAGTTTATCCAATGCCCCACGACGACTAACACTGTAAACCTCATCCACTTCATCCCCAATAAGCCAGCGAAGGGTATCTAGGCTGTGGCTTCCAAGAAACCACAGTATAGAGGATTTCGCAGCCCAGGGAAGCAGATCGGTTGCTACCCACACAATATCATTTAATCGGAAGTATGCACTATAGATTTCACCTATTTCACCATTTTGAACTGCCTGTTGAGTTGCATTAAAGGGCGGCGACCACCTATTATGTAGATCCACCATAGCACGAACATTATTTTCTTCAATTGCAATCATCATTCGTTCTATATCATCTACCGTGGTTGCAATTGGCTTTTCAATTAGTATGTGTTTTTTTCTTTTTGCAGCAGCCACTGCTATATCTGCATGTAAAAAATCAGGAGTAACCACCGCAACGGCATCACACCCTGATTTTTCAAACATTTCATTATAGTCGGTATACCGCTGTTTAACACCTTGGCGGTCGGCTACTTCATTTAACTTTTTTTCATCATAATCACATAGTGCTACCACCTCGGCGAAAGGATGAGCGTTATATATTTTTATATGATTTTCTCCCCATGTGCCGGCTCCCACCACCGCCATTTTCAGCATATTATTCATAGCAAGCCTTTCTATTTATGCATACCAGTGAATAAATTTTAACCCATGTATTTGGCTATGTCAACATGTTAAATTGTACAAACTTAAGTGATGTTGTTTGTATTAATATCCAACAAATATTTTAACTCTTTGGTTTTTATGTTTTCACCTTTATTTAATCTCATGTTTTTATCGTCTATAAGTGTCATTCCAACTCTTTCCATCAACTTGTATGAAGCCACATTTCGGTAATCGCAACAAGCAATAATTTTGCTATAACCAAGGCGGTTAGCTGCGAAATCAAGAAGTGCATTTACAGCCTCAGTAGCATACCCTCTACCCTGATATTGCCTATTAAAAACCCATCCAAGCTCTACCGAAGAATTGTCATCTTCGTTTATAAAATAAATAGATACATGACCTATAACAACATCTGATAAAACCACAGCAAAATCGTAAAAAGCAGGCTTTTCATTGCACCAATTTGATTGTGATGTTACTAAGTAATTGAAAGCTTCCTCAGCGTTTTCGCACGGAAAAAAAATCATAAAACGACAGTTATCATCATCACAAACGTATTTGCATACATCATCGCAATCATCAATCGTTAACGGCCTTAATGTAAGTCTATTAGTTTTAATTCGAGTGTTTTTTTGCATGTATCCTCAGCTTTTCTCATTCAGTGTAAAAACAAGGTGTCTAAAATGTGGTTAGCTTGTTGCATTTTTTAATTATTCATTAACAATGGAATTATACACATCCATAGAGTTGTTATAATTTTTTTGTTCTGCGTCACTAAAGTTCTCAACCAGCATAATCCTCGTGGTAATAATTAAATTTTCATGGAAGTATTCATACATTTCTAAGGCAGCGGGCTCAGAAAACTCAGTTATTAAAGGCTTCATGGCAGTTTCGCTTAACAACGGTCCGGCCTCTTGTGCGGTATCTGCTATGGTGGAGACGTCATCCTTTACCGAAAATAACTCATATAAAGCTTGAGTATCGTCGAAATTGTCGGTTAGAAAAATAATTGATGTCATGCTGCTCATATCAGCCATCATTTTTGTTACGGTAGCCATCTGCATATTAGGATCAGCCGCTTCAGCATCCTCTCCCGTAGCTGGATTGTATAGATTTATACTAACAGAAACATGACCATCTTCGTTATAATCGTTAGCAAATGCGGTAAAATCCTGTTGCAAAGCCTCTAATGTTTCGTTAGGTACATATTGATGTGCGGTTATAATTGCAATTTCAACATCGGGGTCGACTTTTGTAACCATTTCATATACGAAAAAAGCAATAAACGCTACTGCTATACCAACTGCTAAAAAAATAGCACGATGATAAAACCAAAAATCCTTTGCCTTCTCCTTTGGAGTTGACTCGATTGGCTGTAAAGGATCTCCTTCCTCTTTTTTCAACATTTCAAGATATTCTTTGCTGGGCATTTATACCTCCATATTTAATTAATGATAGATATATTAATATTTTATTATGTAAAATCTGTGAATAACTATTAATTAATTTTACACAATTAAAAAATAAGGCCGCCGGGTCGGCAGCCCTATTTTAGTAAATAATTATTTAACCGAGGATATTAATTAGGATACCTGCGGCAACTGCTGAACCGATAACTCCTGCAACGTTAGGACCCATAGCATGCATAAGGAGGAAGTTCTGTGGATCTTCTTCCTGTCCTACCTTTTGTGCCACGCGAGCGGCCATAGGAACAGCTGAAACGCCTGCGGCACCGATAAGTGGATTAACTTTTCCACCGGTAGCTTTACACATAATTTTACCAAAAATTGTACCGCCGGCTGTGCCGATACAGAATGCAACAAGTCCGAGTCCCACAATCATAAGCGAATCTGCTGTAAGGAAGGTAGAAGCTTTGGTTGTGGATCCAACCGAAAGACCAAGCAAAATGGTAACTATATTCATAAGTTCGTTACCGGCTGTCTTGTTAATACGTTCAACAACACCGGACTCTCTAAACAGGTTACCGAGCATCAACATGCCAACAAGAGGCGCTGCAGATGGAAGAATTAACGAAATAACAATGGTTGATAGAATTGGGAAGATGATCTTTTCTCTTTGCGACACCTCGCGAAGCTGAGTCATCTTAATACTGCGTTCCTCTTTAGTTGTAAGAGCCTTCATAATAGGTGGCTGAATTATAGGAACAAGCGCCATGTAGGAGTAAGCCGCAACCGCAACCGCACCGAGTAGATGAGGTGCCAACTTACCGGTTGTGTAAATAGCGGTAGGGCCATCTGCACCACCTATGATAGCGATAGAACCTGCCTCTTCGGGCAAGAACCCAAGTGCAACAGCGCCAAAATAGGTTGCAAAAATACCAAGCTGTGCGGCAGCACCAAGCAGCAAACTCTTTGGATTTGCAAGTAGCGGACCAAAATCGGTCATGGTTCCAATACCTAAAAAGATAAGCGGAGGATAGATTCCAAGCTTAATGCCCTGATACATGTAGTATAGCAGTCCACCGACCTGTTCTACCTCACCCTCTGCATTGTAGATAGGTGCGGCATCACTCGCAAGCCCGGAAAGCGGAAGGTTTGCAAGAAGCATACCAAAAGCAATTGGGAGTAGCAACAGCGGCTCAAACTTCTTTGCAATTGCAAGCCAGATAAGAAAACAAGCGACTGCAATCATTACAAGTGATAACGGCTCTTCGGCAAATGCTACAAAGCCGGAATTCATAATTATGGATTGTATAGTTTCAAAAAATTCTTGCATCTTTATTAGCCCTCTCTAATTAAACTTGTTGGAGATACGACAGTATCGAAGACTGCTTCCACGCATTAACGGAGTTACCGCTAATTGATTTGCCTTGCTGTTGTTTCTTAATTGAAACTACTGTGCCGGCGTCCATTGCCGCTACCGCTGCTGAAATCACAGCAATTATTTCGGTATCGTCCGCAACTGTGTTGTTTATAACAGGTGCGGCTACCGGAGCTGCAGCAACAACAGGTTCTGCTGTAACCGGCGATGTCTTCGGCTTGTTAAATGCTCTCATTATTGCACCAAAAGCTGTTATAAGTGCAGTTAATAATAACAGCATGAAAAATACCAGCAAGATGCCCGTTAGTACGACTGTAAGAACCGAGGGAGCTCCCATATAACCTCCAAAAAGAAAAAATAACCTAAAACAGATATACCGTTACGGAAAATTCCGCAACTACTATTATACAATAGAATCGTAGTTTTTTCAACCATTATTTATAAAATAATTTATTTTCCGCAATTTTAATGTAAAAACGAGATGGTAGAGGCAATTCTACTTCATCTCGTTTCCTATCTGAGCTTACGTTTTTTTCTTTTGTGAGCTTCTCTTTTTTTGAGGTTTTGGATTTTCTATTTTAGGATCCATTTTATCCGCCATTGTATAAAGGAAATTCAGTGCGTCGGATAGCGTTCCGAGCCTGTCTATCAATCCTTCTTCCACCGCTACCGCGCCATTAAGCACGGTGCCGATGTCCATAACAAGTTGGTCGGTGTTCATCATGAGCTCACAAAGACGTTTTTCGGTAATATTTGAATTTCTTGCAACAAAGCCGGTAATCCTATTTTGTATCTCCTTTAGGTATTCAAGGCTTTGTGGAACAGCGAGAAGTGTTCCGGAATGTCTTACTGGGTGAACAGTCATTGAAGCTGTCGGAACAATGAAGCTACAATCGGCACTTACTGCAAGAGGTATACCTATGGAATGCCCTCCACCCAAAACCAGCGATGCAGATGGTTTCTGAACTCCTGCAATTAACTCGGCTAATGCCAATCCGGCTTCAACATCACCTCCTACCGTGTTCAATATTACAAGAAGACCATCTATTTCAGGATCTTCCTCTATTGCAATAAGCTGTGGGATTACATGTTCATACTTGGTTGTTTTCTGGCTTTGAGGAGCTATTGTATGTCCTTCAACCTGTCCGATAACGGTTAAACAGTGAATAGCTCGTCTACCTTTCGTTTTAAAAATGCTTCCATTTTCAATAATAGTTTCATTACCACGATTTTCCTGCATTTATTTACCATCCTTTTTTTCGAAAGCACTTAACCGTTATTATTATACCCAAAATTTTATTTATTCTTGTATTATTTGAATATTTAGGTTGCAAATGTGTTTTTTTAGTGATAGAATAAGGAGTAGTAATTATTTATGTTATAAATAATTATTTTTTGTGCTGATTTTAATTAATACTCACTTGTCCGCTTGACGGATAAGGAATACCTGCGATACTATACTAATAAATTAACACTATGTGCTGATATAACGTAGTGGAAAATATAAAAAGAATGATGCAATTGAGAGGTGCGGATTGTTTAAAAAACTATGGCGAAGTGCTGAAGGTGTGCATACACCACATAACAAACATACGGAATCCTGCCGGACTCGTTATATGTTGATACCGGAATTAATATATCTTCCATTGCGTCAACATATAGGTGCTCCAACAACTCCTATTGTTAAAAAAGGGGATGAAGTCTGTGTCGGAACAAAGGTAGCCGAGGCCGGTGGTTTTGTATCAAGCCCTATTTTTAGCGGTGTCTCCGGCAAGGTTAAAGATATTACAGAGATGCAGTTCATTTCTGGTAAAGAAAAGTGTATTGTTATAGAATCTGACAAAGCGCAAACCATGTCGACAGATATTGCACCGCCACAGGTTAACGATTACGACAGCTTTGTTAAGGCTGTTGCCGCCAGTGGGCTTGTGGGCCTTGGGGGGGCCGGCTTCCCCACTGCAGTAAAGCTTTCACCAAAAAATCTTACTGCTATTGATACTTTAATTATTAATGCCGCGGAATGTGAACCATATATTACTGCTGATAACCGTGAAATTCTTGAATGTCCCGATCATGTCATGGCGGGAATTGTTCTTGTTAAACGCTTTTTAGGTATCAAAAAAATATTGATAGGGGTCGAAAACAACAAGCCCGAAGCAATCGATCTGTTATTCAGCCTTGCTGCAGGTGATAAAAGCATTTCGGTTGTTCCGCTTGAGAGCCGTTATCCTCAAGGCGCTGAAAAGGTTTTAATAGAAACCTTAACCGGTCGAGAAGTGCCAGTTGGAGGGTTACCATCCGACGTTGGTGTTATTGTTTTAAATGTAGCAACAATTTCATTCATCTCAAAATATATTGAAACCGGTATTCCGCTTATCAAAAAAAGGATAACGGTGGATGGTGACGCCATTGCAAACCCTCAAAATTTAGATGTTATCATCGGAACACCTATTAAGGATATTATTGAACAATGCGGCGGTCCTTCTAAGCCGATTGGTAAGCTAATTATGGGTGGGCCCATGATGGGTTCAACCATCCCTTCACCTGATCTGCCTATTCAAAAGCAAACCAACTCGGTATTAGTTTTGTCTGAACGACTTGCAAGACCACCGATTACCACTCAATGCATTAACTGTGCCCGTTGTATCTCGGGATGTCCTATGGGCCTTTCTCCGGTTGAAATCTCGAACAGCTACGAAATCGAAGATATAAAAGAACTTACTGCATTGAACATTGCATCATGTATAGAATGTGGGTGCTGTTCATTTACCTGTCCTGCTAAGCGACCACTAACTCCTACGATGAAGCTAGCTAAGGTTATGCAAAGAGGAAGGAGTTAATTATGTATGATAGACTTTGGGCGAGCTCATCGCCTCACATTAGAGATGGAATAACAACAAGGCAGATAATGTTTAAGGTTCTCCTTGCGTTATTGCCTGCAACGGTTGCTTCTATACTGATTTTTGGTATAGATGCCGCTATATTAATTTGTGTTACAGTATCGGCCTCGGTTGCCTTTGAAGCTATATGGGCAATAGTAATGAAAAAACCACAAACGATAGGAGACCTGTCGGCGGTTGTTACCGGTGTACTGTTAGCTTTCAATTTTCCGTCTACTCTACCTATTTGGATGGCAATAATCGGTTCATTTGTAGCAATAATCATTGTTAAAATGTTGTTTGGTGGTATAGGTACCAACTTTGCAAATCCGGCAATAGTCGGTAGAATGGTTCTTGCATTATCGTTTACCTCTGCTATGACAAATTACCCTTATGTTCCGTCGGTAACTTCGGTAGAAGCCCTTGCCGGGGCTACCCCTTTTGTAGCTGCAGAGACGGTTAGTGTGCAGTATCTTGATCTGCTAATAGGAACTCATAGTGGAGTTCTTGGTGAAACAAGTACTATAGCGCTATTAATGGGTGGTATCTATTTGATTATGTCGAGGGTTATATCCCCTGCTATTCCATTAAGCTATATTTTGGTTGTGCTGGCTTTTCCATTTATTACTGGCGACAGTACTTCGGCAACTCAGCTTTTTGGAAATGTTGTGTTAGAGTTTGCCGGCGGCGGACTTATGCTGGGTGCTTTTTTCATGGCTACCGATTATACAACCTCGCCATATACTTTAAAAGGTAAAATCATCTACGGCATTGGTCTTGGTTTAATTACCGGATTAATACGAAATTACGGCAACATGACTGAAGGTGTTTCTTACGCAATAATGGTAATGAACATACTTGTTCCTTTCATAAATAAGCTGACACGTCAACGGGTATTAGGAGGTAAAGGATTTGCCAAGTTCAAAAAATAAAAAAAATGAAAACGAAAACCTGACTATAAACCAAATAACAACTGAAGATGCTGCCGAAATAACTTCGGACGTTTCTGTGCCCGAGCAAGATTCAAATTCGGAACAGACAATAACCGATTCTGACCCCATATTAGTGGACAAGGAATCTGATGTGGCTACCGAAGAAATTACTTTAGAAGATTCTTCAGCGGAAGATCTTATAATAGTAAAGGCTGATGATTCCGAGGAGAGCGAAGTTGAAAATTCGCTTTTGCCTGAAGATACTACCGACGAAGCCGAACCGGAAACATCATCTGATAAAATTGAAGATGATGTAACTGTAAATGAAATATCCAGTGAAGCGGAATCGGAACAGTCTGATGAAGTTTCTGACGTCGACGAATCAGAGCAAGCAGATGACGTTTCTGACGCCGACGAATCAGAGCAGGCTGATATTTCAGAAGTCGTTGAAACGGTTGACGATTGCAGTGATGTTGTTTGCGAAGAAGCAATCGAAGAAGCCGAAGTTGAAGATAATGAAATTGTGTCACAGGAAGAAAGTTCTGAGGAACAAGCTATAGCCGAAGACATGTTAAGCAATGATAATATTACCGAAAAGGAAAGTTTAGAACAGAGCGAAGCATCTGTTACTGCACCAATTAATGAGGTTTGGCGAGACAGGTTGATGCCGGTTGGTATTCTATGCGCTATATGTATGGTTGCTGCACTCTTATTAAGCCTTACAAACCAGCTCACAGCTCCTATTATTGAAGCCAACACTTTGTCCGCCGAGCAGAGTAATATGAGACTCCTAATTCCACAGGCCGACGACTTTGTTAACATCGAGCTAACGGGTGATTCCGCAACAATGATTAACGCTGCATACAAAGCTACTACAGGTGAGGATACAGCCGGATATATTGTTACTGTTGCCTCTAAGGGATATGGCGGAGATGTTCCTATTATTGTAGCCTTTGATGCAGAAGGCACTCTCACTGCTATAGCAATCGGGGATAATAGTGAAACACCCGGCATAGGCGACAGAATTTACGAAGAAGATTTTATAGAACAGTTTATTGGCCTTACAACTGTACTTGCAGATACGGATTATGATGGCATCAGCGGTGCAACCTATTCGTCCGGTGCTGTATATGAATCGGTTAATAAAGCTCTTACTGTAATTATCGATATAACCGCAGAGGAGGAATAAGGCATGGTAGATAAGGTAAAAGATTTATTTGTTAAGGGTATTCTGCTCGAAAATCCTGTACTGCGTTTAATTATCGGAGTTTGTCCAACCCTTGCTGTAACTACCTCAGCATTTAACGGACTTGGAATGGGACTTGCCGCAACGTTTGTTTTAATATGCTCCAATATAGTTGTGTCGGCGTTAAGAAACATTATTCCCGATAAAGTTCGAATACCTGCATATATTACCATTATTGCCACATTTGTTACTGTGGTGCAGATGTTTGTTAAGGCATTTCTTCCGGAACTTGATGCATCGCTCGGAATTTTCTTGCCATTAATAGTGGTTAACTGTGTGATTCTTGGTAGAGCTGAAATGTTCGCCTCAAAAAACACTGTGTTTTACAGTGCAATCGATGGGATATCGATGGGCATTGGCTTTACCATTACTTTACTGTTGATGGGTGGAATAAGAGAGCTTCTGGGAGCAGGCACACTTTTTTCCGCTTCTATTACAAACGGATTTATCGAACCAATGGCAATATTTGCGGCTCCGGCCGGTGGGTTTTTCGTATATGGTATACTAATTGCTTTAGCATTACAATTAGAAAAAATTCCATTTTTTGGGCCGGCGCCTAAGGGGCACAGCTGTATTGGGTGTCCCAACGAAAATGGATGTCCTGCCTTTGAAAAAGAAGGTGGTTTAAAAACTGCTGTATCCGAAAATATTCCGGAGGCCAAACACTCCACCGATGTTATTGCAACCACCATAGAGCAGGCTAACAATAATACAGTTGAGCCTATTGATGATTTAATAAAGGAGGAAGAATAATGGGAGCTGAACTTGCCGTAGTGTTTTTCGGAATGATTCTTGTGGATAACTATGTACTGGTTAAGTTTCTCGGAATCTGCCCCTTCCTCGGTGTATCTAAAAAGTTGGATTCTGCTTTTGGTATGAGCTGTGCTGTTATTGCTGTTATGGTTCTTGCTACAGCGGTTACCCACCCAATATACACCTATATCCTCTACCCTAACGGACTTGAATACCTTTCTACAATTAGCTTCATCCTAGTTATTGCTACGTTGGTGCAGCTTGTTGAAATACTACTAAAAAAGTTTATACCACCGCTTTATAACTCTCTCGGAATCTACCTCCCCCTTATAACAACTAACTGTGCTATCCTCGGTGTAACGCTGTTAAATATTGAAAACGGATATAATTTTGTTGAAAGCATTGTTTGTGCCGCCGGTGCAGGGCTTGGCTTCATGCTTGCAATGGTAATGTTTGCCGGAGTTCGTAGAAGGTTGGAAAACTCAAATCCGCCAAAGGCTTTTGTTGGACTTCCGATAACACTTGTATCTGCAAGCATAGTGTCTATCTCCTTTATGGGATTTGGCGGCATAATAGAAAATATTTTTCAGGTTTAGGAGGGTAACATGACTATAATTATACCGATTGCAGTAATAGTCGGTGTTGGGGCTGTTGGCGCCGTTGTTTTGGTTGTATTTTCAGAGCTTTTTTCTGTGCCAAAAGATGAGAAGGCGCAGCAACTCGAAGATGCCTTGCCCGGGGCAAACTGTGGCGCTTGCGGGTATGCCGGTTGTGCCGACTATGCTTCGGCTATTTCTACAGAAAAGGAAACCAAACTAAATTTATGTACTCCCGGTGGAAATTCAGTTGCATCTATGCTTGGTGAATGTATGGGAGTTATTGTTGATGCGGTAGTAACCAAAAAGGCAGTAATCAGATGTCAGGGAAATTACGACAATACAAGTGACAAATATTTATATAGCGGTGTGATTAGCTGTGAAGCCTGTGCTACCCTGTTTGGTGGTAGAAGCACCTGCGGCTATGGCTGTCTGGGATATGGAGACTGTAAAATTGTATGTAAGTTTGACGCTATTACTGTTGATAACGGTCTTGCTACAATTGATATGAACAAATGTTCCGGCTGTGGTGCATGTATCGAAGCATGTCCTAAAAAAATAATTTCGCTTGTTACCGACAACCAAAAGCCAATCGTACTATGTGCAAATAAAGATAGAGGCAACATCACCCGCAAGGCATGTAGTGCCGGGTGCATAGGATGTATGAAGTGCTCTAAAGTATGTCCTACCGAAGAAAAAGCAATATCAGTTACCGATAACAATGCAATCATTGACCATGAGCTATGTATCGGATGCGCAAAATGTGCCGAAAACTGTCCTGTTAAATGTATTTCCGGAATCGTTGTATAGTCCTAATTAACCATTATTATTAATAACAACCAAAACAGTAGATTATCACATATGCTGTTATGGTTGTTTTTTACTGAAAAAATATAGCTTTTTCGTGCACCGTCTTTGTGCATTATGTGCAAAAACATTCTTCTTTGTTAATGTTTAGTGTTAAAACCTAAGAATACACCGTAAAAAACCTAAACATTTTCATATTATTGTTATTTTTTTTCAATTATAATATTAGCATGTTATTAATTGTGCAAACATATTAATACATGTTATGGAAAACTAAAAGGAGAATGTTACATGACTAAAGTGGAGAGAGTTAAGGCGGTGATGTCAAATGAAATTCCGGATAAAATACCGGCTGGTTTTTGGTTTCACTATCCCGGCAGTTTATCCCCAAAAGAAATGGCAGAAATTCATTTGAAACTTTACCGAGAGACGGACATGGACGTTATTAAGGTAATGCAGGATTATCGGTACGTTTCAAACAGTAAGGTTGTTGAGCCGGATGATTGGTATAAAATCGAGTTCCCCGGCACAGAGTGTGAATCATTCAATAAATTAAAAGAGGTTGTTGAACTAATAAAGAAGGATGTTGGCAACGAAGTTCTCGTTTTTCAAACTATGTTTAGTCCATTTAAAGCTGCCTCAATGATATTTGGCGATGATATATTAATGGAACACTGCAAAACTGCTCCCGAAGCGGTAGCTGCTGGAATTAAAATTATTGCTGATAAATTAGAGCTTTGGGCAAAAGGATTTTTGGACGCCGGAGCAGACGGTATATATTTTTCAGGTCAGTTTGCCGAGGTAGGCAGATTTACATATGACGAATGGGCAATGCTCGTTATGCCTTATGATGTTCAGATTTTGAAAGTTGCAGAAAATGCAACAGACAAGTATAACATGCTTCATATCTGTGGTGAGCCGGATTTCGATTTTAAATCACACATAGACAGATACGGTGTTTATCCGTCCGACATTGTTAATTGGTCGGTTAAAGATAATCATTATGAACTTGAAAGGGGGCGTGATTATTTCAAAAAACCAGTTCTTGGTGGCATGAACAACAAAGGCAATATTTTAAACGGAAGCGATGAAAGCATTAGGGCTGAGGTTAAGTCTATTATTGACAGCTTTGGCACAAAGGGTCTTATGTTAGGTGCTGATTGTACAATTCAAGGCGAAAACATAAGTATCGAAAAGATTGCCGTTGCAGTTAAAGC
The DNA here is from genome assembly GCA_964368815.1 of uncultured Oscillospiraceae bacterium. Lineage (GTDB taxonomy): Bacteria > Bacillota > Clostridia > Oscillospirales > Ruminococcaceae > CAYJBH01. Next base: position 20,224 of record CAYJDA010000008.1, on the reverse strand, counting down.
GGCACACGATTATCCGATAAAGTAACAAATTTAGGAGGAAAAAGTTATGAAAAAATTATTAGCTATTTTACTTGCATCTATTATGCTAGTATCGTTTGTTTCCTGCTCATCCGAGCCGGCTGAAACTCCTGCAGAAGACACTGCAGACACCGCAACAACCGAAGATACCGCCGAAGATGCAGCAGAAGAGCCTGCAGGCGAAGTTCTAACAATTGAGTACTATCAACAAAAAGGCGAGGAAGGTCCACAGAAGGGATATCAAGAAATTGTAGACCGTTTTAATGCCGAATATCCTCAGTACATAGTCGAAATGAATACGGTTCCGGATCCTGGCGAAGTTTTAACTTCACGTATCGCCTCCGGTGATATACCGCCGATCTTCACCGATTTCCCAACTCAAATTCAATTTGAGGCAAAAATTGAAAATGGATATATCGAAGAGCTTACAGGTCAAGACTTCCTTTCAAGGGTTAATCCTTCTGCTATCGAGATGTCTACATCAGACAACGGCGGAATTTATGCCCTACCCTATTCAAATAACTTCTATGGCATTTTCTACAACATAGATATTTTTGAAGAGCATGGAATAGAAATACCAACAACACATGACGAACTTATCGAAGTGTTTGAGACACTTGAAGCTGCAGGCGTGCAACCATTGGGTATAGATGCAAAAGACCCGGGCCGTATCGGACATATGTTCCAGGGTATGAACGTTGCATACATGGCTGAAGGTATTGAAACAATAGAAGCCGTTGTTGCAGGTGAAGCCACTCTCACAGGAAATGCCGAATACCAAGAGTTTGCAAGAAAAATGTTGGAAATCTTTAGCTATGCGAATGATGATGCACTTGGCGTAACACATAACATTCTTTGGGAGGAATTCGCAAACGGTAAATACGCAATGACACCAACAGGTTCATACTCAAGAGGAACCATGATGATTGCAAACCCTGACGCTAATTTAGGCATATTCCCAATACCAAATGATTCAGTTGAAACTACAAACACACTTAGCGGTATCGACAGCGCAGTAGCACTTTCAGCACATGCAACAGATGCTGAAAAGGAAGCAGGTATAATGTTCCTCGAGTTCCTAACAAGAACAGAGAATGCTCAAATATTCTGCGATAATGACGGTGCGCCTTCATGCATAACCGAAGTTGTTTATAAAGATGCAGGAACACAGCCAATGATCGACATTATTCAAGACGGACGTGTTCATGACTGGGCGGCAGCAACAATACCCGGCAACATCACCGGTGATATATATAGTGTGGCTCAGGGCTTCCTAATTCATCAAAACATTGACCAATTCCTAGAAGAGATGGATGCATCAATAGAGCTAACATCAGCTCAATAGTAAATGTCAATTGCGGTGGTTTAGATTATTTTAAATCACCGCATTTTATCAATTTGGAGTGGGGAATGAAGAAATTAATTAAATTTTTAGACGCAAAGACATATTTCCTGTTTACAATTATTCCTGTATGTTTGTATAGTTTTTTTTATGTTTTATCCGTCATAACTGGTATAGGGTTTAGCTTAACAGACTGGAACGGAATAAACATAGAGTATAATTTTATTGGGCTTCAAAACTATACAACCCTATTAAGCAGTCCAATATTATGGCGTTCAATGGCAGTAACGCTTCATTATGCGGTAGTTCTAGTTATAGGTGTTGTTTCAATAGCGCTGTTGCTTGCACTGAGTTTAAATTCTATCAAACGATTTAAAACATTTTTAAAATCGGTATTCTTTGTGCCTGCGATGATTGGTGCCATTACCATAGCACTGATATGGGATCAGTTGTTTTACAGACTTATTCCTGTTATAGGCGAGACCCTCGGTATTGAAGCATTAAAGTTTAACCTGCTTGCATCGCCCGACACTGCTCTTTATGCCGTATTATTTGTGCATTTATGGCAGGCTGTTTCGATGCCTACTATCATCTTTCTTGCAGGACTTCAATCCATACCTGAAGATGTCTATGAATCCGCAAGAATGGATGGTGCAAGTATCTTAAAATGTTTCCGTCATATAACATTACCATTTTTACTACCTACTATTACCGTAAACACAATTTTAACAGTTAAGATGGGGTTTACATCCTTTGACTATGCATTTGCACTAACAGGTGGTGGACCGGTTCGCTCCACCCAGCTAATCGGTATATTAATCTATGGAGATGCATTTGGAAACATGAGATTTGCTAGTGCTAATGCTGAGGCAATGATACTTTTTGTTATTATCGCAACCTTTTCTATAATACAGATAAAGTTCACAAATAAAAAGGAGGATTGGCGATGAAAAAAGTATTGAACGAGAGAACTGTTTGGTTATCCATTAGAAATATCATTCTTGCAATCGGAATAATACTTATTGCCACACCTCTTTATCTCGTGCTCATAAACTCCTTCAAATCATTAGAAGAAGCCGGACGCAACTTTTTTGCTTTTCCTGAATCATTTTATCTTTACAACATATCAAGGCTTTTTGGCGATAGTGAATACTGGTTATTTTTAAAAAACTCTACAATAATTACCACTTTATCTATCTTTTGTGTTTTGTTGTTGGTTCCGTCAGTCTCATACGCAATAGCACGTAACAGACACAAAAAATACTATAAATTTTTAAATTACTATCTTATTATGGGTCTGTTTATACCAGCACAGGTCATAATGCTCCCTGTAACACAGATGATGGCTCGTCTCGAAATGCAAAATATATTTGGACTAGTTCTGCTATATGCAACATTTAGCCTTACTCAAGGGGTGTTTTTGTTTACAAACTATATGCGCTCTCTCCCCTATGAGATAGAAGAGGCTGCAAAAATAGATGGATGTTCAATATTTCAGACATATACAAAGATTGTACTGCACCTTTGCAAACCAATGATTGCTACTGTAGTAGTTATGAACTCTTTATGGTTCTGGAACGACTTTATGCTACCATTAATACTTTTAAATCGTGCCAAAGACTCTTGGACCTTGCCATTATTTCAATATAATTTTAGAACTGAATACTCCTTCGATTACCCAATGGCATTTACGGCTTATCTTATGTCTATGATTCCTGTGCTAATTATATATTGCTTAGGACAGAAATATATAATTAAAGGGTTGACAGCGGGTGCTATAAAAGCTTAAAATTTTAGGGAGTGCATTTTTCTAAAAAGGATTAGTATGAAGATAATGGTTGTTGAGGATGAACCTTATTCTCGGGAATCTATTGTAGTGCAGCTAAAGGCTTGTGAGCGTTTAAGTGAGTTGCAAATATTTGAAGCCGAAAATGGCAAGGCGGGTCTTAGGCTATTCCGTGAACAGCTGCCCGATATTGTTATTAGCGACATAAACATGCCGCTATTAAATGGAATTGAATTGTTGAAAAAAGCTATCCAGATAAACAAGGATGTTATTTTCATCATGATTAGCGGGTATGCCGATTTTAAGTATGCGCAGGAGTCGCTAAACCATGGTGCAAAATCGTATCTGCTAAAGCCCATACGGCAGGAAGATCTTCTGGAGACCATTTTAAAACATCTGCCGGCAAAAGCTCTTTCAGAAATTCCTACAAAGGGTATTGAAAAGGATGATATGCTTATTCAGTATATCGATGAAATACTTGTTTCAAACGAGATTATTTATAATCCGATGAAGGATATTGTTTTTAACAAAATATTTTCTCATTTTACCTTTGCAATATTTCTTTTTGACGCAACAAGCGTTCCAACAAAAAATGAACTAAACGAATGTATACAGCGCATCGGAGCATCAATTCCTATACCTGATTACCGAATTGCAACCATTAACCAAAGAACTTTTGGATTAGTAATTAAAGGGCAGCACACGGTTAAGGACTTTGTTACAAAGCTTAGCTTAAATGTATCATACATTAATAAAAATTGTAAAGTGGGCGTAAGCCAAGTACACACCGGAATCTCTCAGCTTAAGGTGTCCTGTGAAGAAGCAACCAAGGCGGTTTTTAACAAATTCTTTTATGATTCACAAATATTATACTACGATAAAGTTATCTCTGAACATAACGAAAAATATACACCCTCCGAAAATGATTTGCAGCTATTTGACCTTTGGCTGAAAAAGGCTGATGACCAAAATGCAACAAAGGTATTTGTTAAGATAATTTCAAGCATGGATTCTCTTGGCAATATAGCTATTTCGGGCTACGAGCATACTTTTAGCAAAATAAAATCAATTATGTACGACAATGCATCGTTATGTAGCTACGAGGGGTTTGCCTTTAACGAGGATAAGTTCAGAATATCTGATTTCGACAATAGCAAAGAGTTTATATCCGAAGTGTCCCTACTAATATCCGGCCTTTGCAAGGAGATGGAGAAGCTAAGAAATCCCGATAACATTGCTAATAGCCTGCGAAGATATGTAGAAATAAACTACAACAAGGATATTTCTTTAAAGCATCTTGCCGAAAATGTTTTTTTTCTTAATGTCACCTATCTTAGCCATTTATTCAGCGAAAAGGTGGGCGTAACCTACTCGGCATATCTTAAACAAGTTAGGATAGCAAGAGCAAAGGAAGCATTACAGCAAAAAGAATTAAACATCACTGATGTAGCAGGTATATGTGGCTATAATGATGTCTCTCAGTTTATCCATGCATTTAAAAGTGAAACCGGTATAACGCCGAAGAATTATAGAACAAACAATACTAAAAATGATATCACACCGGGGAAACAATGAAAAATATTATTACACAAGAAAAAGAAATGCAATACATCGAACTAATAAAATCTGAGTTGTCTTTAGCATTGGGATGCACCGAGCCAGCAGCTGCTGCTCTTACTGCTGCATATGCTGCAAAAGAGGCAAGCGGTAATATTAAAGAGGTGAATGTTAACGTTAGCCAATACATACTCAAAAACGGTATGAACGTTGGCATACCTTCGGTTGGCATGATAGGACTTGATATTGCTGTGGCGCTTGGGGTATTATCTGCTTCTCCTGAAAAAGAACTTATGGTTCTTACCGATTTAAACGATGAAATTAAAAATGAAGCAAAAGAGTTGGTAAAGCTTGGTAAAATAAACATAGGCCTTGCCGATACTAAACAAAAAGTTTTTATAGAAGTTAAAATATTAACTGATCAAGGAACCTCTCGTGCGATAATTTCGCAAAGCCATAAAAATTTAACCCTGCTCGAAAAGAACGGTGAACTGTTATACAGCAATGATTGTGAGCAGGAAGCAACCACTCTAAATTCAGAGGGCAGCAACAGCATCAACCTTACCGAGCTGACCGCATTTGTTAAAGGTGTTGATGTCGAGAAGCTAAGCTTTTTGAAAGAAGTGTTGGAAATTAACGGCAATATATCAAAGGAAGGACTTTTAAACGACTATGGTTTAAAGGTTGGCAAGAGTATGATGCAAGACGCTTCTATGGGCATTTTCACCATGGATATCGCGCACTACGCTATAGCGTGCACCGCAGCAGCAGCCGATGCTCGTATGTCTGGCTGTGACATGCCGGTAATGAGCGCTGCCGGGAGCGGAAACCAAGGGTTAACTGCCTCCTTGCCGGTAGCCGCAGTGGGCGAAAAGCTAAATCGTTCTGAAGAGGATATTCTGCGCGCTCTCGCACTTAGCATACTTATAACGATAAGCACAAAACGGTTTATCGGTCGATTATCAGTTTTGTGTGCCTGCGGTGTAGCCGCATCTATAGGTACTTGCTGTGGCGTTATTTTATTGCTTGATGGCAACGAGCTAAACATGAAATACGGCATTAACACTATGGTTGCTGACATTTCAGGAGTTATATGTGATGGTGCTAAACCGGGCTGTGCATTGAAAATTGCAACGGCTGTTACTTCGGCACTGCGTGCTGCAGACCTTGCTATGAAAGGAATCGGGGCCACCCATTATGATGGTATCGTGACCATTGATGTAGAAAAAACACTAATTAATCTTGGCGTATTAAGTAATGAAGGAATGAAGGAAACCAACTCAACTATTTTAGAGATGATGTTGGATAAATAACAACGGAGGTAAGCATGAAAACTATTAAACTCGGAACCAGCGAACTTCAAGGTTCGGCTATTTCTCTTGGTTGCATGAGAATTTCTCAGATGGAAGTAAATGAAGTTTCTAAATTAGTAAATAGCTCGATGGATGCAGGCATTAATTTTTTTGATCATGCAGATATTTATGGTGCAGGTGGTTCTGAAGAAGTATTTGCAAAAGCTGTCGACATGAGCCCCTCGTCGAGAGAAAAGATGCTAATACAGTCTAAATGCGGTATTAGAAAAGGTTTTTTTGATTTTTCTAAAGAACATATTATTAATTCTGTTGATGGAATATTAAAACGACTTAATACAGATTATTTAGATGTATTGCTACTTCATCGTCCCGATACATTAATTGAACCGGAAGAAGTTGCCGAAGCATTTACAAAGCTTGAAACAAGTGGCAAGGTTCGTCATTTTGGAGTTAGTAATCAAAACCCATCACAGATAGAGCTTATGAACACTGCTTTAAAGCAACCAATTATTATTAATCAGCTTCAATTTAGTGCAGCACATACCGGCATGATAGACGTTGGCTTAAATGTTAATATGAAAAATGATGCAACAATTAACCGCGACGGTGGCATACTTGAATATTGCCGTATCAAAAATATTACAATTCAAAGCTGGTCATCATTACAGTATGGTTTCTTTGAAGGTGTTTTCCTCGACAGCAATAAATATGTTGAGTTAAATGAAACACTTCAAAAATATGCCGATGAATACGGTGTAACCAAATCAGCCATTGCTATTGCATTCATCTTAAGGCACCCTGCAAAGATGCAAGCAATAATAGGTTCTACAAATGTTGACCGCGTTCTTGAAATGGCAAAAGCCGCTGATGTTGAGCTTACAAGAGAACAGTGGTATGAAATATATCGCTCTGCAGGCAATATTTTGCCGTAACATATAATCATTAATAAAACGGTTGTGGCAAAAATAAAATGCTACAACCGTTTTTTGTATAGTTAAATATTATATTTATATTGATGAAACATATTTTTTCTGATAAAATAATAAAGATAGTTGTATTGATGGGTGATTAATGTTCTCTATTAAAAAGATGTCGTATCGGGCACAAATATTTATTGCAACAAGCCTAGTGTTGGCACTACCAATTACTATTTTCGGATCATTTATTTTTAGTAGTGTAATTAGGGATATGAACGACGAATATCAAGAAGCTTTATCTGATATTACAGTACAGATAAGTGCCAATATTGATACAATTATTGGTTCTTCAACTGCGCTTCGCTCGCTCCACATTATTAATCCAGATATAAATAATGCGCTCACCTCGCCATACATACCCTATTCACAAAAGCAAATTGACACGTATGAATTTATGACCGGTTCGATTTCTCAGGCATTACTTCTTGATCCAAACATACTACAAGTTGTTTATATCGGACGAAATGGCATGGTTTATGATTATGGCACTGTTTCGTACACTGGACTTGATAAAACATTAGAAAATCTTGAAGAATGGTCCATTTTAGCGCAACAGGAAGATGATCGAGTTTATATTGCTCCTATTGATTTTTCAGAAACTGCAACTTCTTACGGTAAAGTGTTGCTACCGGTTGTTATTTCTTTATGGGACATTTATAGTAACCAAGATATTGGAACATTGTATATAGCTATTAACTTTGATTCTTTGCTAAGTATTATCGATGGAAATATAGATCCTCCTACAGAAATTTCATTATTAGACTCTAACAACAATGTATTTTACAATAGATCAAGTTCATCTGCTGAAATGTTAAATCAACTTCACACGTCTGCGGCTAATTTACAAGCAAGTTCAGAACCACAGGTTATTGAAGTAATGGCAAATAACATTAACTATTCTGCATGTATATTACAAAACAGCACAACCGGTTGGAAAATTGTTCAATACTTCGACAATGATATTATAGAAAATGCTTACAGCAATAATGCAACTGCTGTTTTAATGCAAATATTGATTGTATTGCTTATTAGCTTTGCCCTTTCCTATATTCTTTCAAAAGGATTAACAGGTAAAATCGATAAAATATGTAATGATATCGATGCATGTGAGAGCGGCGCTGTTGATTTTATCGAATCAAATGATTCATCACTTAATAAAGAGCTTACCAAAATCACAGATAGCTACAACAAGCTTAACATGAGGTTAATGGATAGTTTAAAGCAAAACTATAATAATAAGTTAATTGAAAATCGTATGGCTTTCATGGTATTACAATCGCAAATTAACCCACACTTTTTATATAACACCCTTAATACAATAAGTTCCCTTGCCAATATTAACAATGTTCCCAAAATTAGTTCTGTTGCCTGTGCCATATCAGATCTACTTCGCTACAACCTCAAGACAGGAGCAATCAGCACATTAAACAATGAGCTAATGCAAATTGATAGATATATAACAATACAAAAAGCGCGATTCCCTAAAAAAATCAGATATGAGTGTTCTGTGCCAAGCGATCTACGGAATAAAAATGTTCCCACTTTTGTTTTGCAACCTATAGTAGAAAATGCAATAATACATGGATTTAAAGAAAAAGAATCCGGCGGAACTATAGACATTACCTCTTACTGTGAGGTTGATTCCTTTCACCTTCTCATTGCTGATAACGGATGCGGAATGAGCAAAGAGAAGTTAGAAAATCTATATGCTTCCTTTGAAGAAGATTTTGCGGCTGAAATGTTACACTCAAACATAGAAAAATCGATTGGGCTTTTAAGTATTCATAAGCTGATACAAAGTTACTCATCCTTGGATTATGGACTTAGTATTAACTCCACCGAAGAATATGGAACGGTTGTTGATATAAAACTTCCTTATGAGTTAAAAGAATCTATCGATCCCTCCTAACCATAATCTCGTAATTCAATCACGCTTTACACCGATGTAATCATATAATCTGTTGCGAGCCGAAACCAATTTAGTTGGTATGGCTACTACTATCCACAACTCTTACTAATCTTCCCTATTTCAAAAGCAAAATAAAACTATCGCAAATGAATTTCACTTGCGATAGTTTTATTAATGTTTTTAATACTTGCGCTTTCTTGCAGCCTCTGCTTTTCTCTTGCGCTTTACAGAAGGCTTTTCATAATGTTCACGCTTACGAACCTCAGCCAAGACTCCACTTCTGGCACAGGAACGCTTAAAGCGACGAAGAGCGCTGTCTAACGACTCGTTCTCCTTTACACGTACTTCCGACAAATTTAACCCCCCTATCGTAAACGGACTATTCCGCATATTTTTATATCTATCATTATAATAGAAACACCGTTATTTGTCAAGCTTAAATATTATATCCAATATTTTTTCTCGCCTATACTTCAGGTAACAAAATATTGTTTTTTAGTTTATATTTCAACTCGGCAATCTGCAGGTCGGTAATTGTGTCGATATCCTGAACATCTGTTTCTTCAACAATTATCGGTTTTGTTTTAGACAAAACTAGACGTTTTTCTCGTAGAAAATCCTCTACCTTTAAAAAATAAAACTGGCCACTATCGTGGTAGATAGGGGTAAGGTCTTGACTGCGGGTAAACTCATATTTCGGCTCAATAAATTTGGCGAAGCCATCCTCATCGAGATTAACCCCTCGCTGGGGTGGAAAAGAAAATTTAACAACAGGATAAACACTGTTAGCAGAACCGCTCACTAATATTTCCTGTGCCTGTTTTAGAATTTCATTCGTTATAAATACTGCAGCCGGATAAATACAACAGACATAGTCATAAAATTTTTCAAGTTTTTGATATTCCTCTAACACCTCAACAATTACATCGGTTGTAGTTGCAAAATCATCGGAGTTTTTAACGCTTCTCAAAAAGGGAACCTCAGCTCCATATTGTTTTGCTACTTCGGCAATTTTAGAATCATCTGTTGATACCATTATTTCCTCGAACAAGCCGCTTTGCTTTGCAACGGTAATTGGATAGGATATAATGGGCTTATCACAAAAATTAATAATGTTTTTATTTTTTATTCGTTTGCTTCCGCCTCGTGCAGGAATTAATGCTAACACCTTCATGAATTTTCTCCGGCATAAAATTCATCGGCAAGTAGCGACATCATACGAGAGTTGTGCCACCTTGCATTATGAAAATAGTTATCGCGTAACAACCCATCCTGACGCATACCAAGCTTGGTATAAAGATTAAATTTAGGTTGGTCGAACTCGTAAATTTCTGTCCAAATTTTATGAAGATTAAGCTCTCCGAATCCATATCTGAATAATAGTTCGCAGGCTTCCTCGGCATAACCGTAATCATCGATATATGCATCGTTATAACCAATATAGAGTGAAAGGTCGGCATGCCTATTTATGTGGTTGATATAACAAAGTCCACAGGCACCAACTAAAGTTTCCTCCTCGTCGTTAAGAACAATAGAAAACATTAATGTTCTATCATCGGCTACAACAAACTTATCAAACCATTGTTTTTGATTTTGCAATGTCAGCTCACGGTATTCTCTAAAATACTTGCGAAAGTCGGGATTATTTCTCCATAAGAGTAACGAAGGAAGATCGGCTTCACAAACCGCCCTAAGTGAAATTTTACTACCCTTTATCATCGATTATCCTTTCCACATTAATTAACTTCCCCTTTTTAGTGCCAAAGGGTAACCTTCGTCATATAGCTTTTTAAATAGACTAACATCCTCAAGGGGGGTATTTATCTCGATATTCAGTGCAGACTTAATTTTTGAATTGTCAAGCCCCATATTCTTTGTACGCGGTGCAAGAAAATTAAAGTTCTCAGAGCTGGTAGAATTAATTATGCCTGTAAGTTCAAAAGCTTTCTGAATTGCTAAACCCAGTTCATACTTGCTTATAGAGCCGGTACATCCGACATTATAAAGTCCTGACAGGTCATTTTTTATAGCAAGCTCAATCACCTCAGTGAGTTTGTTTACAAGTATGGGAGAGAAGTAGATATCGTTAAACATGTTAAGCTCTTCCTCGGAGTTTAAAGCCTGTAGAACCCACTCTCCAAAGCTGTTTTTATCACGGTAATTATATCCATACATGTTAGTTCTAAGAACAAGGCTGCCAGCATCCTCTAAAACAGCATTTTCGGCCATCAACTTGGTTTTACCATAAACACTAACAGGGGCCGGTATATCCTCTTCGGTGTTTAGTCCTTGCTTGCTTCCACCATAAACCGCATCGGTTGATATAAAAACAAACTTAATATTATGCTTGCTACAACATCTTCGCAGATTTTCGGTTAGCTGATAGTTTACCAAATCTGCATATGCTGTCATTTTTTCACAGGTATCTACATTAACAAGTGCCGCACAGTGCAAAAAAACATCAATTTTATTAGATAGTAACAGCTCCTCAATCCTATAGGTGTTAAGTGCCGAATCCATCTCAATTGAAACATTTTCCATGCTAACAACATTTTTATCAACACCAAAAACATTATATCTGTCTCTTAAAAGGTAGGCACAGTTAGAGCCAAGAAGACCGGCTACTCCGGTTATAAATACATTCTTCAATGTAAACCTCTTTATTATCCTTTAATCTGATAACAAAATTATAAGGTATTGCGCCATAAAAGTCAAATGATATTCATGCTATCTATTTTCAATCGCAGATACCGGGCAATTTATTAGGCAGTCTCCACATTCATCACAACGATGAGTGTCAATTTTATATGCTTCTTCGCTTTTTGATATGGCATTAAATGAACATTTCTTCTGACAAATCCCGCAGGATATGCACTTTTCGATATCAATTACCAAGCCTTTATGCTTTATTTTTTCACTACCGTATGCGAAATAGCTTCGCTGTAGTTTGTTTTCACGGCTAACTTTTTCAAAATCATAATCAAAAATATCACCTCTTGCATCGGTAATGCAAAAAACAACCATAGCATTGTAGATTTCCTGATCTTTTATGCAAAAATCAAAAACCGGATTGTGTTTTTCCTTTATCTCTTCGATAGATATTTCATATACCTTTCCGGTCATTCTTATGGCGTATCCCGGTTTAAAAATTGGAAACCCTTTTTCATCATGCTCTATCTCGGTTGCTGCCGAAAGCCCACATATTGAAATGGTTTCTTCCTTTTTAAGTTGACGATAAAAATCTTTAGTGTACATAGTCATAAAGTATATACCGTCATCATCATATGCTCTAAGATGCGCTATTCTGGACTCCGGCTCACCTTTATCATTGATGGTCGTAAAGGAAAGACATCCAATTTTATCGAAAGCCTCATAAATTTCTTTTATTGTCATAACAACCTCTAATGAGTTTTTAAAAATGTTGCTAGTTCATCTGTCCTCGGAGCTTGAAGAGTATTAATATCGCCATGCTCAAAAACTTCACCGTTTTTTAAGAAGATAACATAATCGGCAAAACTTTTTAAAAATGATATTTCATGTGTAATAAAAATAAAGCTTCGCCCATCTTTTTTTAGTTCAGTAACCGCCTTTAATACCTCCTGAGTGAGGATGGGGTCGAGCGCGGCAGTTGGTTCGTCAAGAAAAATCAACTCAGGATCAGTGGCTAGCGCCCGGGCGATAGATCCTCGCTGTGCCTGACCGCCAGAAACTTCATGCGGTTTTTTGTCTGCCTCATTTTCGATAAAAAGCTGTCTTAAAATATCGTCAGCTTTACTATTTGCATTAGCTTTGCTAATTTTTTTTATCCTGTGCAGAATAACGGTTATATTTTTCTTCAATGTAAGGTGTGGAAATAAATTGTGTTTTTGAAAAACCACCCCTATTTTGTCGCGAAATTCCGAGGTGCTTTTTATTGGAGATAGTCCGTTAATAACTATCTCTCCGCTTTCAGGAACTTCTATCCCGGCAAGCTGTCTGAGCAAGGTCGATTTTCCGCAACCGGACTCACCCACTATTCCAATAGAGTTATAGCCTGATAACTGTATATTAATGTTGTTGAGTACCGTTATGGACCCATATGATTTACTAAGATTTTTTATCGATAAGTCCATTACGCCACCTTCTTTCCAACATATTTAGCAAGTAACGACAGCGGTATGGTTACAATAAGATACATAAGCCACATAATATAATATCCTTCTATAAATGCGAAGTTGCGAGAGGATATTACCGTTGTAATATAGGTTATCTCGGTTATAGAGATAACGTTTAAAAGCGATGAACTTTTTATTACACTCGACAGATTATTAATAAGTGAGGGTATAAATGGTTTTATCATCTGTGGAATTATTATATAAAGATACCTTTGATACCATTTAAATTTATATAGTTCCATAACGGTATACTGGTCTCTGTCCACAACTGCTGCTGTGGTTTCGTACGCATTTGCAACATATGGACCGTTATATAGAATCAGAGCAATAATTCCAAGTAATAGCTTATCACCATTGCCAATAATGGCACCTAAAACATATACAATTAAAAAAATCATAACAAGCAGCGGAGTGCCCATAATTATTTCGTTAAAAACATTTGAAATCGCTCTTAAAAACACTATTTTTGAGCGCATCATCATAAATAGAACAAAGCCTATCACCAATGCCCCTACAAGGGTGACTAAACTAACATATATCGTCCCAATAAATGCATCAAGTAATAAACTATAATCAATTAGTATTAAATCATATCTCGGATTGTCGGACGAATTAAATAAAGCATAGCCAATGCCCAGAGCAAAAAGCATAACAACAATAATGTATTGTAATATCTCAGTTTTTTTCATGTATCATTATTTTCCGGGCTCATTAACGATGTAGTCGAGCCCAAGTTCATCACTCTTTAAAAAGTCTGCCACTATAGGATCGAATTCCTCTCTAATCTGATCGTAAAGTCCACCATCTTCATACATAGTTGCAATAAATTCGTTTGACTTTTCCAACAACTCGGTTTCACCCTTTGGAACAACAAAACAAGAACGCGAAACGTCGCCTATTCCACTATACACAACAGTTGTATCTTTATTAGCGGCATGATAACCATGAACTTCACTGGAAGCAACCAGTGCTGTTGATTGTCCGTTAGTAACCTCTAAAATACCGTTGCCAATTTCGGTAACCTCGGTAACTTCGGCTCCAAAACTTTGCGGAATAACAACACCAAAGGTTCCGGCCAATCCAATAAATGCAGATCCTTCAAGATGGAAAAATTCTTCCGGTGGCATATCATCAGTAACGTTGTTTGCCTGTGCATAATCTTTATTTACAAGCGCCAAAGACTGTGAATAGCGATAAGGATCGGAAAAATCAGCTTTTTCAAGTCTTTCTTCGGTTACCGACATATCTGCAATAAGAATGTCTACATCACCAACTTCAAGAGCTCCAAGCAGCAGACTAAAATCAGTGTTTACAATCTCTACATCCATGCCTAGAAACTCACCGAATGCTTCGGATATTATAGGTTCAAGTCCTGCAGGATTACCATCAGCATCAACATAGGAGTATGGTGGAAACTTTAGATCCATTCCAACCCTCAAAACTTCTGACGATGTTTCGCTGGAAGTATCAGAACAACCTATTAAGCTGAAACACAATATTGTGATTGATAATAAAACTGATATCAATTTTTTCAAAATGCTCTCCTTTTTTTTATTTGACAAATTCACTTACATGTGTTATTTTATAGCTATAGTGAGATTTTGTAAAGTACGCACATGTTTGTGCCTTAGTTACCTTGAGGAAACCAATGAAGAAAATGATGCTTGATAAACTACCGGGCTGCCCAGTTGAAACTACATTAACATTGATTAGTGATAAATGGAAAATATTAATTCTCAGAGATTTAGATATGGGAACCAAACGTTTTGGAGAGCTGAAGAAATCTATTGAGGGAATATCTCAAAAGGTTTTAACATCAAACCTTCGACAGATGGAGAGTAGTGGGCTGGTAACACGAAAAGTTTATGCCGAGGTGCCGCCAAGAGTTGAATACTCCTTAACAGAACTGGGCACGAGCCTAAAGCCGGTGTTAAATGCACTTGAGGTTTGGGGGTCAGAATATAAAAAATCTATAAGTTAAATGCAAAAAATGTGCTCTGTTATGGTTTAAGGGGCAATAATGAATATATTAAACATACATACTATCTATGAATGAGCTATATAAAAATATTTATGATATAGTGAGAAAAGTACCTGCCGGCAAGGTTATCACCTACGGTCAGGTAGCTCGTCTTACCGGCAATCCACGACGTAGCAGGATTGTTGGCTTCGCCATGTGTAGCTGTAAGGATAAATCGGTTCCCTGCCATAGGGTGGTATGCTCCGATGGTCGGCTTGCCAAACGTTTTGGGCTAGCCGGACCGGAATTGCAAAAAGCATTGCTGGAAGGTGAGGGAGTCTTTTTTTTAGACAATAATATTGTGAATTTGAAAAAAAGCTTAGTTTCATCAAGTTAAAATTTTACACTTTTTATCCTGCATTAGACAATAAGAGTAGTTGATAACATGGATGGTTTTAATATAATATATGTAAAAATTAAAAAGATAATAATTAAACCAGCTGTGCAATTTCACATAATTAACATTTTTTTATAACATTTTGTTGACAATTGCACTTATTTGTGATATAAATAACTTATCAAAGGTGATGCGCAATAGTAAAAATGCTGTTGTGAATCGCCTTTTTATCAAAAAACACTAAATTAAGGAAGGAGGATACCGGATGCCGGACTATACTGTAGCGTTGATTATATTTGCTATTGGAGTTTTTACCACGCTTTGCACGGTGAGCTACATCTTGATTGGAAATCGCAAATATAAAGACGTTGATCCATTTGCTGAAGAGTAAAAACATAAGTACGGAGGGTAAAATTTAATGGAAACTACATTTATCAGTGCACCCATTGCACTTGTTGTTGTGGGTGTAATATCCATCATGTTGCTATCATTTGGATTTTTTGCCGCAAAGCGACTAAATAAAAACTCAAACGACTTTCTATATGCCGGTCGTAGCGTTGGTTTAGCATTAAGCACAGCAACACTTATTGCAGCATGGGTTACAGGTAATACCACCATGTCAGCACCCGAGCAGGGCTATACTTTAGGTATTGTTGCTTGTTTTGGCTATGCGACAGCAGGTTTAAGTCTGTGTATCTTTGCTCCTTTAGCTTTAAGAATTAAGAAAATTATGCCAAATGGTTGCACCAGCGGTGATTTCATCCGCTGCAGATTTGGTCGTCCGGTTTGGTTTGTATTTCTTATAATATCAGCATGGTATTTTATTGGTTTTTTAATGACACAGGCAATGGCAGGAGGAATTCTGCTGCAAGCACTTTCAGGCCTCGAATATCATTATGGCATGTTAATAATTATGGCAGTATGTACCATATATACCTTTAAGGGAGGTTTAAAGGCCATTCTTTCTACCGACTTTATTATGGCCATGTTAATTCTGGGAGTTCTTTTGATAACTGCAGTTTTAGCCTTTATCAAATTTAGTCCTGCTGATGTTTATACAGGTGTTATGCAATCAAAACCCGAACTCATGAACCTTATTTCTGGAGTGGGTCTAATGTATCTTGGTAGCAACTTTTTGTTTGCTACAGGAGAGATATTCCACAGTAATATTTGGTGGCAACGTATATATGCCGCAAAGGAAAAAGTTGCATTTCGCTCCTTTATTTTAAGCGGCCTTATCTGGACAACAGTTCCGATTTTAGCCGGTTCGTTAGCCTTTATTGCAGTAGCAAATGGTTATATTATTCCGCAGGTAAACATGGTATTCCCGATTGTTGTAAGCCAACTACTCGGTCCTGCAGGCGCAGTTTTAGTTCTTATTATTATCTATAGTGCACTTGCTTCAACCGTCAGCAGTGTGCTTACAGCATCTTCAAACCTATTGGTTCAGGATATCTATAAGGGTGTTTTTAAACCCAAGGCAACAAACGAACAGGTTGTCAAATATGTTCGTTACACCATGATTGGAATGTCGGTTCTTACCGTAATACTTGTCTGGAACCAGCCGGCAAGCATGTATCAGGTACTTTATCTAACAGGTTCTGCCGTTGCAGCAACCATATGGCCTGTTGCATATGGAATGTACGATAAAAAATGTAACAAAACAGCTGTTCTACTTGCCATGATTCTCAGCGTGAGCTGTGGACTGGTAGCATATTTCACAATATCCTCCTATGCTGCTCCGGTCGTTTCAGCATTTATAGGAATGGTGGTTATCGGTGTAGGAAGCAAGATAGCTCCGGATAACAACTTTAAATGGTCGGTGATGAATGAGCAGGTAACAGCCGCAATTTCATCCGATAAGAAATAATTTTGGAGGTAAACATTATGGATCCTACTCTTTTTATGTCACAGTCGGTATTTGTTGCTGTAATGTATATCGTTATGATAGGCTTAGCAGCCACCGTGGGACTACTTATTTACATTCTCATTAAAGAGATGAAAAATAATACACTTTGGTAACTTTTACTCACAAGGCTTTTTCGTTTGAAAAAGCCTTGTGAGAATTATGGAGAGTAAATATGATAACAAAAATTAAGCAATATGCAGCAAAGCAGCTTGAAAGCATGATAAAGCATAGACGACACCTGCATATGTATCCCAGTATGTCTTTTCATGAGGAGGAAACGGTTGCGTATATAAAGGAACAACTAACTTCACTTAATGTGCAATACCGTGATTGTGGTGAAAACGGTATTGTGGCTACAATGAGCAATAACACTGAGGGCCCATGCATTGCATTTAGGGCCGACATAGATGCACTTGGAATACAGGAGGTGAAACCTCTTGAATATGCAAGCAAAATTCCGGGAGTAATGCATGCCTGCGGACACGATGCTCATGTGGCTACGTTGCTCGGTATGGCTCATTTGCTAAGCGAAAATCCGTCCTATATCAAGGGGAGTGTTGTTTTAATCTTCCAATACGCAGAGGAACTTCCCCCCGGTGGCGCCGCTCCTATGATTAAAGACGGTTGCCTTGAAGGCGTGGATAAAATCTTTGGGTTTCACGTTTCCGACGAACTTTCGGCAGGGGTTGTTGGTATAAGATCAGGGGCATATATGGCAGCTTCAGACAGCTTTTTTATCGAACTTAAAGGTGAGGGAGGACATGGCAGCCGCCCGTCTGACACGGTCGATACTGTTGCAGCAATGGGTGCAGCAATCCAAAATATTAACAGTATAATAAGCAGATTTATATCGCCTATTAAGTCTGCAGTTATAAGTATATGTAATATTCATGGTGGTCACTCCTATAACGTAATCCCAAGCAAGGTTATTATGGAGGGTACCGTAAGAACCTATGAGAAGGAAACGTCCGAGCTTATTGAAGAAAGGATAGAGCTTGCTGTTAAAACTGCCTGCGAAATGTATGGCGTAAAATATAGCTACAGATTTGAGCGAGGATATCCTGTTTTAGCTAACCATGAAACCGAAACACAAACGGTAGCAGATGTGGCAAATAAGCTTGGATTACAGCTGGAAGCCGTAGAAAAAACACCGGTATCAGAAGATTTTGGCTATTATCTGCAAAATGTTCCGGGTAGTTTTTTTAGGGTAGGTATAAACAACCCTGATAAAGATTGCATTTATCCTCTACATAATCACAACTTTGATTTAGATGAGGATCAGCTTAAGGTTGCGCTTGAATGTTTCTTTGGCGTGTACCTTGCCGAGACAGGTCAATTATAGATGAAAGGGGACTATCTTGATTAATGTTGAAGAGCTAACCGTAAAACAGATACGCAATATGTTGCAGTCCGGCGAGCTGAGTTCTTATGAACTGGTTCTCAGCTATCAAAAAAGAATAGCAGAAATTGATAAATCGGGACCGACAATTAATAGTGTAATTGAGCTAAACCCTGATGCAGTTCATATTGCCGAAGCAATGGATAGGGAACGCAAAAAAGGTAAAACAAGAAGTGCTATGCACGGAATACCGGTACTGATTAAGGATAATATCAATACAAACGACTTAATGAGAACACGCGCGGGATCTATCGCCTTAAGAGATAACTTTGCGCCGTATGACGCCACCATCACCAAGAAAATGAGGCAGGCGGGCATGATTATTCTTGGCAAAACAAACATGACCGAGCTTGCAAACTATATGTCATATACTATGAAAAACGGTCACAGTTCGGCTGGTGGGCAGGTAATAAATCCTTATAATAAAGAAGGTGATGTTTGGGGATCCAGTTCAGGTTCTGCGGTAGCTATGGCGGCTAGTCTTGCAACGGTTGCAGTTGGCACCGAGACTGATGGTTCCATAATATGGCCATCTCACCTTAACAGTATAGTTGGCATTAAACCTACGAGAGGTCTAGTAAGTAGGCACGGGATTTTACCTATATGCACAGGACAGGACATAGCAGGTCCTATGGCAAGAACAGTTGCAGATGCCGCTGAACTACTTAACATACTGGTAGGCGAGGACGAGAATGATCCATCAACCTGGTGTCTCGACCTACCGATGGACTATACCGATTATTTTGACTTAAATGGACTAAAAGGTTTGAAGATTGGAATAAACAGAGGGTATGAATCCGAGTTTGTTAAAGGACAGTCTGAGATTGCCGAACGGGCCTATAAAGATTTGCAGGCTTGCGGAGCCGAACTAATTGAAGGCATAAAGCTTAACCATTTAAAAAGTGATTCCTGTGTTCTTTTATATGAATTCAAGATGTGCTTAAACAAATATCTTTCAACAAACCCCTCTACTAAATGCCGAACTTTAAACGACATGATAGACTATTACGCCGATAACAAGGAAATTGGATTAAAGTATGGCATGAGTATCCTACTTGATGCCGAGTTAAAAACCTCAGGAAATTGCACCGACCCTGAATACATTTTAGGTAAGATGAAAAGTCATGAAGAAGCAAAGCAGGCATTAAATAAAATATTTGATTCAAGCGATCTTGATATTTTAGTATGCCCGGGCATTACTGACTGCTCACCAATATCGGGATATCCATCCATTATTGTTCCGGCAGGATACGACGATGATAACATGCCTTTTGGTATAACTTTTGTAGGCAAACCATTCAGTGAACCACTGTTGATAAAGGCTGCATATGCCTTTGAACAGGCAACAAAACATCGTAAACCTCCAACATACAACTAAATCTTCATGACACAAATGTTCTCGGAGTGTAGCAATTCACTACTACACTCCGAGAAATAAAAAAATATTAATAAAATATATTGAAATAATAAAACAAACATGCTATAATAACAAAAGTTGAGCGG
>CAYJDA010000007.1:0-91569 GCA_964368815.1 uncultured Oscillospiraceae bacterium | reverse complement strand
GACCTTCGGGTTATGAGCCCGACGAGCTACCGAACTGCTCCACCCCGCGTTATTTTGCTAATCATTTATCTTTTGTACAATGATATATTAGCGTTTAATAATTATAGCATTAACTATGTGCAATGTCAATACTTTTCTGCTTATTTTTTGTGATCAAGTGCTATTTTTGATGTAGGCTATGCTTACTATTTATGTTGAACAGCCTATGATTTCACATGTCTTTGTATTAAATATTGTTTTATTTGTATTTACCGTGTGAGGTTAAGAGCATAGGACTTTGTGTTGCAACGTATTGTCTGATACAGAGTATTGAATCCTTGCTTGCAAGCTTTTTCGTTGTTCTTTCCTCAAACAAAAAGTAAAACCGTTAGAAAATCATCTTATTATACACACAGTTTTTGCGTTGTGCGTATATAAAATATTCTCTAACGGTTAGCAGTTAATAATTTTCAAATCCTTTTTTACTGATTAAGTAATCAAAACTTTCTTTTAGAGCGTGAAACGGTTCATTACTCCAGCGCTCTTGCTCAACATAACAGTATTTTATTCCAAATTTACTGCAGGCCTCAAAGGTTTTACTCCAGTCGATTTCACCTTGTCCTATCGGACAAAGATTCTCTATGTTATCGCCTTTATAATCTTTAAAGTGAACTGATGAGATTCTTTTCGAATATTTTTCTATCATGCTTGCAGGATCAATTCCGGCTGTATAACAATGAAAGCCATCAAGGCAGAGCAACAAATCGGTGTTTAACATTATTATATCGGTTGCAGATATGGTGTTTATTGGTCTAAACTCGTGGTTCCTGGGATGGAAGGACAAAGTTATTCCCAATGTTTTAAGCTTATCGGATAAAGCCTGTAGAATTTTTGAGTATTCTAAGCATCCGCTTTCGCTCATTAATTCTACCGGCACTCCGCTAACTGTTAAATCTTCACATCTTAAGGTTTTGCAAAGATCAATGTAGTATTCCTCATTTTTCACAAACTCGGAATAATAATCCTGAACCGATACTGCTGTGATGTTGGTTTTCTCTAAAGCCTTTTTTATTTCTTGCGAGCTCACAGAGTTATCAACCCATTGAAGCTGCATATATTTAAATCCAATGTCATTAAATTTTTTAAAGCTTTTTTTTACATCTTCATATGTAGTAAGATACTTTTTTACACTTGATGATTGAATTCCAACAATTGTTTTATTTACCATTTTAATTATTTTGCTCTGTTTGAAACATCCACTGCAAGCATCTGTGCTTTAACGCAAAGCTCTGCCGCTTTTAATGCATGCTCCTGAGTCATTGCATTTTCTGTTCCGTTGATACAGTCTAAAATTAAATCAGCAAAATATGGGAAACCAACCTTACCGGAAACATTTTCGAAATGCTCACCATCAGCGTTTACCCAGAATACATTGTCTTGATCTTCAGATATTCCAACATTTGTATATTTGCGTAGCTCGATATATCCCTCAGTTCCAAGAATAAAAGTACGTCCATCACCCCATGTGCTCAGTCCTTTCGGGCTAAACCAGTCAACACGGAAATAACCTGTTGCACCATTATCGCCAACAAGTGTTGCATCGCCAAAGTCGTCAAGCTCTATATGGTCGGGATTGTTGTAGTTTGCAATTTTTGCATTTACTATGTTTGCATCCTTAGCACCGGTGTAGAACAGGAACTGCTCTACCTGATGGCTTCCAATATCACAAAGAATTCCGCCGTATTTTTCTTTTTCGAAGAACCAGGCTGGTCGCATTGGCTCGTTAAGGCTGTGAGGTCCCATACCGAGCACCTGAACAACCTTTCCTATTGCACCCTTTTCGATAAGCTGACCGGCATAGATTGCAGACTCAACCATTAAACGTTCGCTATAACACACAGCAAACTTTTTGCCGGTTTCGGCTACTGTGTTTCTGACATCTGCCAGCTGTTCCAACGTTGTTAGAGGTGCTTTATCAACAAAATAGTGTTTACCCGCCTTCATTGCACGCACGCCGAGTGCGGCACGCTCTGAGGTGACGCAGGCAGCCGCTACAAGCTGAACCTCAGCGTCATTTAAAACTTCCTCTTCACTTGCAGCTTTTTTAGCGGCCGGAAACATTTCAATAAATCTGTCCATTTTGGCTTCGTCTGGGTCGTATACCCATTTAATTGTTGCTCCGGCGTTAACCAAACCTTTAACCATTCCAAAGATATGTCCGTGATCGAGGCCTATTGCCGCTATTACGAATTCACCTTCTTTTACAACGATTTTGGATTCCTTTTCCGGTGCATAGTTCATGCCGTCTTTCTGTGCCATTGTTAACTCCTTCCTATTTATAGTTGCCTCTTGTTATCTCTTCTGCTGCAAAGTTTTCTACAGCGCCTGTTTTCTCATAAAAATGCGGTGCATTTTTAAGTAACCCCTCAAAGGTGTAGAATTCATCATTTTTATCGAGCGGAAGCTTAACCGTCTGTTTAAGGGCTCCACTTTTGTATATTGCCGTTATAAGCTCTACAGTATTACGTCCGTCTTTGCCCTCAATCAAGGGGCGGGTGCCGTTATCGAGTGCATTAAACACGTTATCTATCTCGCCGCCGTGGCCGGTAAACTCTAAATCCTCAATTCCCTCATAGTATTCGTTAAGTTCCTTTTCGAGCTCTTCGTTACGGTCGGGAAACCCGTTCTGCCGCGAGGTTGATGCAAAGCAGTCCCACGGTGCTTCAATTTTTGCGTCAGCACACTGTAAAACCAATCCCTGTTCCTCTCCGTGGTGAACCACCGAGGCGGTAACCTGGGCAATAGTGCTGTCGGCATAAACAAGTGTAGAAAAGGATACGTCCTCCACCTCTGCATTATCATGCATTACATTGGCAAGCACCGAGGTAACCTCGCTTGGCAGTGTGCCACCCTTAATCCAGTTTATCATGTCGATATGGTGAACTGCGTGGTTAAGGGTAGGGCCGCCACCTTCTTTTTCCCAAAGGCCGCGCCACCATAGGTCGTAGTAGCTGTGTCCTCTCCACCAGAAGGAGTTAACATGTGCTACACGCAGGTCGCCCGCCTTGTTTGTATCTAATACTTTTTTAAGTTTATATATAGAGTTTTGATAACGATTTTGCGCTATGCACGCCATAACCACGCCGTTATCCTGCTCTGCTTTAATCATGGCATCACACTCTTCAAGGCAGGTTGCCATTGGCTTTTCAACAACAACATTCACCTTTTTATTCATGGAATTGATTGCAATTTCTGCATGAGTATAGGGTGGTGTGCATACATGAACAACGTCAATCTTAAGTCCGCTTTCCAGCATTTTTACATGGTCGTCAAATACTTCGCAGTCGAGGTTAAATTTTTCTTTTAAAGCCTCGGCTTTTTCGGGGTAGATGTCGCAAATAGCAACAATTTTGCATCTTGAGCCAAACTCTGTAAGTGGATTTATATGTGCAGGAGCAATGTTACCTGCACCGACAACCGCAATATTATACATAAGCTAACTGGTTCCTTTCTTAATTTTTTGATTACACTAATAAAAATAAACACTTTTTCTTACAAAAAGGACGGCTACTCATATCAGTCGCCGTCCTTTGAAGACATATCAGGATTGATTATTATCCGAAAAGAGCCTCAAAATAGGCAGTTCTTTCTTCTACTACTATGTCTATTTCATACTTATCATATTCTGCTCTCATTTCTTCAAATGTAGCCTCTACATCTTCAGGAGCGCCTGTGATAATTCTTGTCATGTAGTCGTTATATATTGTTGAGTAGTTTGCATGCTGTTCTGCCTGTGTTGGTGAAACATAGTCTACGTTAGGTAGTCTGATGCCTGCAGCAGCATTGCTGTAGTTGGCAGTAACATACTCTTCATATCCGGGAAGCTCCTTCGCAGTAGCTGCGATAAACTCTTCCTCAGTCTGGTAGTAACCCTGGTTACCTACCAAGAATAGGTCATGACGGTGGTAGTCTTTTGTTGTTGCATTGTGCTCAGCATCTATAACAACCGGAACACCGTCAACATACTCAAAGTGCTCGCCTTCGATACCGTGGAAGATTGCAAATCCTGCATCACCCGACAATACGTCTAGGTACTGCATAACCATCTCTGGGTTCTCTGCTGTTTTTGGCATGAATAAGAACGCACCGGTTTCTGGGTATGTTCTGTTGTAAACTTCGCCATCATGCACGTTTTGAAGTGGTAGCATAGAAACCATCTCGGCATCCGGATCATTTATCTGGAGATTTTGAAGTAGTGAACCACGAAGGGTATCAACGTTGTAGTTAGCGTCTGCTTCAAGGTATCCAAGCTGTCCTGCAACCATCTGCTCTTTTTGTGTCTGACCGAAGTCGTCATGAGCAAAGTACTCAGGATCCATTAAGCCTTCGTTATAAAGCTGATTTGCAAACTTAAGATACTCAACAAATCCTTCATCTGCATAGGGACGAATTTGCTCATAGTAAATTAAATAGTCGTTGCTGTTTAAGAATTCAGGCTCCGAGAAGGTGTAGCGGAAAAGATGGTTGTTAGTGCTGTATGCAACAACCTGTGCCGGGTCAACACCGTCCGGATTTTCATTCTTAAATGCTACCATTGCATCGTAGAAATCTTCAACGGTTTCCGGTATTTCCATACCAAGATCTGTTAACCAGTCCTCACGGATAAAGGCGTTGGTTCTTGCAACTGTGGAACGACGTGCCGGAATACCCCACTGTTCGCCCTCGGCATTTCTACCCATTGCGATAACGTCTTCACCGATGTACTCTAACATCTGTGGTGCAGCGTCCATGTAGGGAGCAAAGTCGTAGGTTCCGCCATCGTTATAAAAGTCTGCAACTAATGATGAGTTGTACATCATCATGATGTCAGCAGCAGTACCCGAAGCCATCATAACCGGGATTTTTGTTGCTTCTTCACTACGAGGAACTGTAACGTATGATACGGTACCGCCACGCTCTGCAAGCTCTTCGTTAAGGAACTCTGTCCAACGGTTATTGTCTACGGTGCCTTCAGATTCAGGTGTGTTAGCGCGGTCGAACAGCATAGCTGTAATCGGGATTAGTTCACCGTCTGCAGGAGCAGCGGTATCCTCTGTTCCGGCTTCCGATGTTACATCTGCAGGAGCATCATCTCCTGCTGGCTCGGAGTCCGAAGAACAGCTGGCAAGCATTGTTAGCATTATTGTGCCGGACAATAGCATAGCCAATAGTCTTTTCTTGTTTTTCATAAATTTCCTCCATTTTACTAATATTATACTTTAAAATGACGTATTGCCATTAAGTATCCATAAACATTAACCCTTAACGCCGCCGAGCATAACGCCCTTAACAAAATATTTTTGTAGCCAGGGATAAATAACGATGATCGGCACAGTGGAAACAACAATACTTGCCGCCCTAAGCGATTCCGGCATTACCTGTTGACCTAGTCCCTCACCGGTACCCAGTTGATTAAGCTCTTCGGTAAAAATCAGCTGACGAAGCTTTAGCTGTAGGGTAAAGTTTTCAGGATCGGTAATGTACATCAAGCTTGTAAAATACTCGTTCCAGTAGGTAACCGCATAAAATAGGCCGATGGTTGCGATAATGGGCAACGATAGCGGAAGAACGATTCGCATCAATACCGATATGTCGTTACAACCGTCTAGGATAGCTGCCTCTTCCAAACTTTCCGGTAGCTGGGTAAAAAAGGTTCTCATAATAATGAAGTTAAATACATTTAAACAGGTAGGAAGAATTAACGCCCAAAGACTATTAAGTAGCCCAAGCCCTTCAACTACTAAGAAGGTGGGGATAATACCGCCGCTGAAAAACAGCGTAAAAAGGAATAACAGCGATATTACATAGCGACCTTTAAGCCTTTTTTTAGATAGCGCATATGCCGAGCAGATGGTAATAAACAGTCCTATACCGGTTCCCATGAGAACAACAAAAACCGTCACGCCGATTGCGCGCCATATATCCTGCTTTTGAAGGATTTCTATAAATGATTCAAGCTGTGGTTCTATCGGATAAAAGGTTACCTCACCGGATAGAATTGCACGGTTGCTACTCATGGCGGTTGAAACTATGTTTAAAAACGGGTAAAGGCTAGCTAATACTACAAAAACAATCAGTATATAGGTGATAACCAGTCCGATACGCTCGCTGAGAGGTAATTTATTAAAAACTTTCATAAAAAAGTGTCCCTTTCTATTTCTCAATCAAAGCCGTCAAGCCTTAGAATATTCCGTCTTCACCTATAGCCTTTGCCAACCTCTGACCGAGTAATAGCAAGCCGACATTAATTACCGATTGAAACAGGCCTACCGCAGTTGCAAAGCTGTATTGAACATTTAAAAGACCCATATCGTATACATATGTACTTATAACTTCTGATACTGCTATAACTCCGTCGTTACCGAGAAGTAAAGGAGCGTCCAGGCCAATACTCATCATTCTGCTGAGCTGAAGAATAAACATAACCACAACGGTTGGTTTAATAGAAGGAATTGTTATATATAAAATACGCTGTAATTTAGTGGCTCCATCTATATATGCAGCTTCATATAAGGCTTCATCAACACCCGTTAATGCGGCAAGATATATGATAGTTCCCCAGCCGATATCCTTCCAGGTGTTGCTAAGAACGTATGTAAATATCCACCAACCTTCGTCAACCAGAAAGGGAATCGGCTCGAATCCGAGATCCTTAATTATATTATTAATGGAACCGTCACGAGTTGAAAACATGTTAAACGCAAGACCGGCAATAACAACCCAAGATACAAAGTGGGGAAGATATAAAAGAGATTGAGCCAGTCGCTTAAATTTTAGGTGAATGACCTCGTTTAACATCAGCGACAGTATAATGGTTAGCGGAAACATTACTAACAATAGTAGAACGTTGAGCACAATTGTGTTTCGAACCGAGAGCCAAAATCTTTCCTCACCAAAAGCTCTTTCAAAAACCTCAAAACCAACAAACTCGCTTCCAAGAACCCCCTGGAAAATATTGTAATCCTGAAAAGCAATGATAATACCGTACATCGGGGTGTATCGGAAGATTACCAAAAAAATAAAGGATGGTAGAATTAATAGATAAAGAAATTTGTCCCGCTTTAGATAGTATAAAAATCCTTTTTTCTTCGTTTGAGTAGAGGGGTCTTGCAATTTCTTACCTGATGCCATAACTTTTGAGGCCATGTTCCCTTCCTTCCTTCGCTGTTGATTATTGATTGTATTAGTGTTATTATCTTAAAATTTTTAACAATTGTGCAGATAAATTCTTACATTGTAAAAATTGTGATACCCTTTATCAAGGCATTCAAATTTACCCCTAAAAAAGGGAGCACAATATTCTATAAAATTACATTTTTGTAATATCTGTGTAATAATTACACTAAATAACCCATAATTCTGTAGACTTTGTTCATTTGCTAAGTTGATAATAACATAAAAATATTATCACATCAATTTATTTATTACAAGTATTTTTTTGATTTTTGTGAAATATTTTAATTTTTCACTGTAAATTTTGTTAATAATTTATAGTATTCTTTTTGGCCAGCTGTTGTTGCATTATAAAAACATTTATGTTAATATGAAATCAAGTAGACTTTATTAGTATAATTTTTGAAAGGGAGCACAATATGCTTTGGAGTAGAGAGGATTACATTGCACATATGACGGGTGAGTTCACCGGCAAAGAAATGCTAACCGAGCTGTTCGGATTGTTGGTGGGTCTTGATAAAGAGTGGATACAGCAGGGGGCATCCGAGGCAGAGCTTAATCTGTCTGCTTTTGGTTTTGATAATGTAAAAAATATGGTGTTGCCGGTTAACTGCGGCCTTGAAAATAACAGAGAGGAAGTTGTAGTTTCCGATAATTCAACCGAAACGGTAACCATAGATAAATATGGGCGTAAGGTGAAGCTTATAAAGGCAAGTGCGAGCATACCGTTACCGCTTGAATACCCGGTTAAAACGCAGGATGATTGGCTAAAAATTAAGCCGGACTATCTATTTAAGGAGGAGCGAGTAGACAAGGAAAAGCTGCTTAACGCCCGCCGACTTTGGGATGAGGGCACACTGAGTGTTGGATTTGTTCCCGGTGGTTTCGACGAGCCGCGTCAACTAATGGGTGAGGAAGAACTTTGTATCGCTTTTTATGAAGAGCCTGAGTTAGTTGAGGATATTCTTGAAACAATTGCAGATACAACCCTTAAAGTTTATGAACGAGTGTGGGATATTTTGCCGGTAGATTTAGTATCCATTCATGAGGATTTAGCAGGAAAACCGGGGCCATTAATCGGACCAAACATAGTAACTGAATTTATGAAACCCTACTACCGTAAGATTTGGGACGAAATGGAGCGCCAGGGATGCAAGATTTTTTCTCAAGACAGCGATGGAAACATCAATCCGGTTATTGATGCTTTTATCGATTGCGGTGTTAACACCATGTTCCCGTTTGAGCCTATGGCTGATATGGATATAGTTGAGATAAGAAAAAAATATCCTAACCTTTCTATAAAAGGCGGCATCGATAAACATGCGCTGAGAAAGGATAAGTCGGCAATATTAAAGGAGCTGGAGTATAAGCTAACCGGGCCGACGAGAGGTGGAAGAGTATGTTTTGGTCTCGACCACAGAATTCCAAACGGCATTACAGTTGAAAACTATTGGTACTATGTTAAAACGGCTAAAGAAATTTTGGGCATACCCGAGCATGGCCCGAATGATTTTATAAGAATGGCTTTTTAGTTATAACATCATGGAAAGAGGAGCGCTATAATGACTTCAAGAGAAATTATTAAAAACATTATTGAGCACAAAAAAGCCGATAGGGTGGGTGTTAGTTTTAATCCTCCGAATCAAAATGATTTTTCAACAAAAAGATTGTATTCGTTAGTTATTCCGGAACATCTAAAAGAGAAGATGCGCTGGGGCGAATACCCCGATCTTATTAAGCAGGCAAACAACTTTAACGGTGAAGTTTGCTATGATTTTTACGGAAATATTATGGGAAGAATGAACGGCTTAACTAAGGGTGAGTGTGTAAAAGGTGCGCTTGAAAGCTGGGATGATCTCGACAAATTCGAACTTCCGAAACTCGATTTTTCCTTTTTAACCGAGGATGACAAAATCGAGAATAAAAACTGTAGCGAATATATTTTAGCCGGTTCACCATTTTCGGTTTTTTCGGTGTTAAGAGATACGCGGCTTATGACAAACGCACTGATGGACCTTGTTTTAGAGCCGGAAAATGTTGTAAAATTTCTCGATAAAATTTTAAAGGCTAATCTTGAGCTGATAGAAACGCTTAAAAACTACTATGTAGACGGTTTAATTCTTGTCGACGATTGGGGCACGCAGGACAGGACCTTTATCAGCCCGGACTCATTTAGAACATTGTTTAAACCTGTTTACAAGGCAATTGCAGAAAAACTACATGAAAATGGTATGCATCTCTTTGTACATTCCTGCGGCTATAACTATGGTTTTATGGAGGACTTTATTGACGCCGGAATAGATGTTTTACAGTTCGACCAGCTGGGCACATACGGCTACCAAAAAATGGCAGACGAGTTTTCGGGCAGAGTAAGCTTTTGGTCGCCACTGGATATACAAAAAACCTTGCCGACAGGCGACAAGGAGTTTATTGAGAGTGAAGCGTTAAAGATGATTACTGCATTTAAAGGGAAGGGTTCCTTGATATTAAAAGACTATCCCACATACCAAGACATAGGAGTCAGCGAGGAATGGGCCGGTTGGGCAAGGGATGTTTTCATGGCAAATATTAACAACTAAACAACAAATTTCATTTTCCTAACAGGCTAATAAATAAAGTAAAGGATTATAATGCATAACATATCTAACTGCATATCTGCTTTGCAGCTACCGAACATTATTGATAAAGCCAAGACATATGAGATAATAACAGCTGAATTATTCGGCATCCCCCCGCAAAAGTTCAGTGTTACCGGCGCAGAGGTAATCAATAAAACAGAGGACTATCTTCAGGGGGCAACCTGCGAAAAAATAAAGTTAACATGCCTCATATCCGCAAATAAAAGTTACAGTTTCGATATTGATATTGCATATCCGAGCGGCTGTACTAACCTACCGACATTTTTACATATTTCATTTAAACGTTTTGAAGATAGCGATACCGAGATAATCAAAACTGTAACGGATAGTGGGTTCATGTTTGTTAACGTTTATTATCAGGACATAACCACAGATGATAATGATTTTAACACCGGCATTTGTGCATGCATGGATGTTGATTTTACTGCTGATGCTCGACCGGGAAAAATATGTTGTTGGTCGATGGGGCTTATTGCAGTTGTGGATTATTTATGCGAAAGTCCTCTTGTTAATAAGGATTATATCTCGGTCGTCGGGCATTCAAGGCTTGGAAAAACCGCATTACTTACCGCGGCAATGGATGAGAGAATATTTTTTACAGTTTCTAACAATTCCGGTGCGGGAGGTGCAGC
Organism: uncultured Oscillospiraceae bacterium; assembly: GCA_964368815.1. Taxonomy (GTDB): domain Bacteria; phylum Bacillota; class Clostridia; order Oscillospirales; family Ruminococcaceae; genus CAYJBH01. The sequence continues at coordinate 81,107 of CAYJDA010000007.1, read as the reverse complement.
GTTAGCAAGAGGCAACACCGGCGAAAAAGTTAGCGATATTACCAAAATTTTTCCTTTTTGGTTTGCCATAAATTACCAAAAATATGCGTCTGCCGAGAAGACAATGCCGTTCGACCAACATTATTTACTATCATTAATAGCGCCTAGATATCTTTATGTTGCATCGGCAATTGATGATGCTTGGGCATGCCCAAAAAATGAATTTCTTTCGGCAGTGTGCGCATCCGAAGCATACAATAGGTACGGCGAAAACGGACTAATGTGTGAAACAGATATTCCTACAACACCTACAGTATATCATTCCGGAAAAATAGGTTACCACCTACGAGAGGGAAAGCACGAGCTGCTTAAATACGACTGGGAAATGTTTATTAAATTTATTAAAAGTAAAATTAATTCCTGACTGCTGTTGTTAGAGATTTAAGGCTGAGCGTAATGTTTTGAAGCCTTCGTCCCTCCACACAAAAGGCTTCAATGTGAACACGGTTCACATTGAAGCCTTTTTTTAACAGTAGCTGTATATTTGTTTTGATAAATTATTGGTTATAGCTCATGCATAATGTCTTTTGTATTGATATATAGCTGTTTGTATAGTTGGTAATATTTGTCATATACCTTGCGGTTTGTATCAGGTTTATAACGTTTTTCAACGGTTACCCAGCTATTAATATCATCAATACTTTTTAGTTCTCCAATACCGAGTCCCGCTAAAAATGCATTGCCGTAGGATGCGCCGAGAGTAACCTTGTTAACAGTAACATCTTTGTTAAGAATATCACTTATTATCTGCATCCATTCGCCGCTTTTTGAGCCACCTCCAACACAAAAGATTTCAACATCGTCGCCAAATCCGCCGCAACATTCGTCGATATGCCTTATTCCGTATCCCACACCCTCGAATATTGCACGATAGATATGTGCTCGTGAATGTTTAAAGGTAAGTCCAAAGATGGTTGCAGTTGCATCAGGGTCGTTTATTGGGGTACGTTCACCGTTAAAATATGGAAGCACCAACAGCCCACCACTGCCCTTGGGAACCTTTTTTGTCTCCTCCATCATTAAGTCGTATACATTAATTCCGGTTTCGGATGATTTGTGAATAAGGTCGTGGCAAAATTCTTTTTTAAACCAACCGGTTATGGAACCTGCGGCACTCATGCCGGCAGCTACTGCATAGCTGTTTTTAAACAGATATGGCGAAGCCCATAGAGTATTGCTTTTAACCTGTTTATCTAATACGGCTATAACAAATATTGTTGATCCAAACATAAGCATAACTTTGCCGCTTTGAACCACGCCGCTACTCAATGCCTCACTTCCGGCATCGGCACTTCCAACTACAACCGGAGTTCCGACGGCAAGCCCTGTATCTTGTGATGCTACTTCGGTAATAGTTCCGGCGATTTCGTTACTCCATTTTAATGTTGGCAGCTTAGCATTTCCTAACAGGCGTTTACAAAAAACATCGCTCCAGCACTGGTTATCAATATCATATAGCGGGGTATACCCGGCGGCAGCCGTATAGTGATCTATTACTCTTTCTCCGGTAAGCTTACACACCATATAGCTCGATGCCGTCATAAAACAATCTGTTTTTTCATATACCTCGGGTTCATTATTTTCAAGCCAAAGAACTTTAGGTCCAACCGCCTGAGTTGTTAGCACATTGCCGGTGTGGTTAAGGATAAATTCTTCGCCAAACTCATCCCTTAGCTGTTGCCTTTCCTCCTCACCACGACTGTCTATACCATAAAGAATACCGTTATATAGGGGGTTGTTATCGGAATCTACCGGCAGTAGGCAGGGGCCTATAGCACTACAGCCAACCGCATGAATTTGCTCAGCTGAAAGCTCTGATTTTTTTAACAAAGCCTTTGTTATAAGGCAGAGTTCTGCGTACCATATCTGCTCGGCATCATGCTCAAAAAAGCCCGGTTTGCTTTCTTTAGTTGTATGATCGATTGCATGAGAGGCCATAACCTTTCCCTGCTCATCGCATATTACACCCTTTGATTGTGATGTACCTATATCAACACCTAAAAAATACTTTTTCATACAAGTTCAGTCCTTATATTCTTTTTTGAAATTAAGTTCCGGCGTAATGCGTTTAACAAGCTGCTCGCTCAATTTTGATAGCTCAATTAAATCCTTAACGTCACAGGTTTCAACCGCTGTGTGGGTGTACCGACAAGGGAAACCCAGATCCACTACCGGAACGCCCTCTCCGAGCAGCTGTACATAGGAAGCATCGGTTAACAATCCACTTGTGGCTATAAGCTGAAGCGGTATTTTTTCCTTCTCACAGATATCCTTAACCGTATCCACCACAACCGGATGTGGTATCACGCCGTTTAGAGTGCCACGGCCATGAAAGGTGTAGCGACTTAAAACAGGGCCATCGCCCAGCTTAACATCGAATACACCCTTGGTATCCGGTGTATCACCGCTGATAGCTACATCCAACGCAACAGCGCAATCGGGCTTTATGTATCCGGCCGCCACAGCTGCGCCTCGCAGGTTATATTCCTCTAATACAGTTGCAGTTAAGAACACATTAACGCCACAGTCGGTACCGCTGAATTTAGAGGCAAGATCAATCAAAATTGCGCAGGCTCCTCTATTATCCATAGCGGTTCCATAACATTTCGATTGCATCTCACCGAAGCGTGGTTTGTAGATTATAGGGTTACCTATACAAACTCCTGCCGCCTTTGCTTCCTGCTCTGATTTAAAGCCCGCATCAACATACAGTTCTGCCAACTTCGACACCTTATACTTATCTTCAATCGGAGTTATATGGTGCGAGCGATTACCCATTACTGCAGGAATGTAACAGTTGTTAGAAGTGCCCACAAGCAGCTCAAGTCCCGGCAGAATTTTTTCCGGTATTCCGCCCACACGGTCTATGGTAATAAATCCATCGCTGTCGATATTTTTAACTATCAGTCCCAGCTGATCCATGTGACCGAATACCATCACATTTTTAGCGTTGCTTTTTTCACTTCTAAACACCGCCGTGATATTTCCGATATTATCTGTTAAGATTTCATCGGTATATCGTTCAAACTCTTTTCTGATAAACTTGCCGACATTTATCTCATGCCCCGACATACCCTCAAGCATACAGAGTTTTTCAAGAAGCTCTCTCATGGTCTTTATCCTCTTTCGCTTAATCTTCGTTTACTAAAACTGCCTTAATAACATTTTGTTTTGGATCTAAAAACGTTTCAATCGCCTTTGTTGAATCCGCCATATTAAAGCGATGCGAAATTAGAGGTTTAACGTCTATGTCTCCGTTAGCCATCATGTCTATGGCAATATCGCACTCCCTGTCAAACCCTGTGCATCCTACCATGTTCAACTCTCTATGTAAAAGAGGGTATAGATCCATTTCTACCGTGGGTTTTGCTGCTCCAAAAAAGGCAAATGTTCCTCTTTTACGTGTCATTAATGCCGCTTGCGAATATGTTTTTCCGAGACCTGCCGCCTCTAAGGTAACATCTGTTCCTATGCCACCGCACATATCCCTTACCGTTTCAACGGGGTCGCAGTTTCTCGAGTTAACCACCTCGTCGGCACCAAAAAGTTTTGCAAGATCAAGATGATAATCCTCAATATCTATGGCTATAACCTTTCCTGCGCCCGCAAGCTTAGCCATTTTTATCATACAAAGACCAATTGTTCCGGCGCCCATTACAGCAACGTTATCGCCGAGTGAAATTCCGGCTCGATTAACAACGTGTATTGCATTTGCAACGGGTTCTACCATTGAACCCTCGTCGAAGGATAGATTTTCGGGAAGTATATGTAGATGGGAGGCTGGAACCTTAACATAATCGGCCATCGCGCCCTGAACAAATCCGCGAAGCGCTGAACCTATAATCTTTGCTTTTTCGCAAACATTATACCATCCATGTGCGCAGGCATAACAGCTGTTACATCTGAACTGAGGATTAATAACAACACGTGTGCCTACGGGACAACCTTCAACGGCATCCCCAACCTGAGCTACTATGCCTGACGCTTCGTGTCCCATTATTAGTCCATCAACTCTTCCTTTTGAATTTTCATCCATAAAGCCATGAACATCAGAACCGCACAGCCCGTTGGATTTAACCTGCACCAATACCTCGTTACCTTCTAACGTAGGTATATCAACGCTTTCCAGATCTAACCTTCTTGGGTTATTGCGCACAATCATTGCACTCATTTTACTCATTGATTTTCCCTCCTTATATTTTACCGTTGCACTACATCCATTTTTTTCAACTCGTCAATAAAGGCTTTCATATCCTTTGTTGGATTTTCGGATGAAATAAGAGGTTCGCCCACTACTATTACCGATGCTCCGTATTCTACTGCTTTTTTCGCCTCTTCGATGTCGTAAACTGCAAAGGATAGCGGGGCTTTAGTAACCTGTGCTATTTCTTTCAGCGAATCAAGCGGGGAGGCGTTAGGGTTTTCCCTTTTTTGATCGACGCCGAAATGAACCATTATATAGTCAGCGCCCATCTTCTCATACTTAACAGCCGCATTAACTATGTCTTTAACATTGAATAGGTCAACAGTAATGTCTATACCCTGAGCCTTCCCTTCGGCTATTGTTTCTTTAACCGTAATATCCGGAGCAAGCGCTGTTACCGTAACATTTTTTGCGCCTCTTTGCTTTGCGGCGGTAACATAACGTTTTGCACCGGCAATTACCATAAAGTCGACCAGTATATACTCGTTTGGAAAACGTGAGCTTACATACTCTATCGCATGCACACCTTCAAATTTATTTAATGGGTTTCCTATTTCAAGCCAGTCTGCGCCGGCTTGAACTGCACAATCGGCAAGATATGCCGCTTTTTCGTTTTCTACACAATCGATAGCTATCTGTACAATTGGTTTCATTGCTAACTCCTTATCTTATTGAATTAACCTTATCCATAAATCTCTTTACACGCTCTGCATCAACACCGTTTTCAAATTTGCCATCGATTTTAAAGGTTGTTCCTACAACAGCACCATCGGCGATAGAAAGTTGCTCCTCAACATTTTCAAGCCTAACACCGGTGTTGGCGAAAACCACTGTAGATGGTACGACATCCTTAACTTTTTTAAGTAGCTGGCTGTCGGTACTTGCGCCGGCGGTAATGCCGCTTACGCAAAGTGCATCCGGTTTACAGTTAAACACTGTAGTTTTTGCTACCTGCTCAAGGTCGCGGTCGGCAAGATACTTTGCTGCTTCCGGCACTATGTTAAATAAACACTTAACGTCCTGAGCGCCTATGGAGTTTTTATGACGTATTGTATCGCCACAGTTTGTATCCCATGTTCCAAAATCTGAGGCATAAACACCTGTAAAGATTTCACGAACAAACTTAGCGCCTGTTGCTTTAGCAAGATCTAAAGATTTTTTTGCATCCCAAAGAACGTTAACACCGTAAGGTATTTTTATGTCTCTCTTTAGCTGACCTATTACCATACCCATTGCCGCTACCGTTTCAACCCTAACATCGGTTAGGTACGGAAGGCTAAACTCGTTGGAAAACATAACGGCATCTACTCCGCCATCCTGCAGACCCATTAAATCTTTACGTGCCATTTCGTAAACCCATTCCATGCCCTTATCGTCATCATAAAACGGATCGCCCGGCATTGCCTGCATATGGCACATAGCAATAATTACCTTGTCTTTACCTATAATATCTTTTAACCAACTCATAAAAACTCCTTTATATAATTTATTAATTAACTGTTACTTTCTTATCGGTGCATATCCTTGTTGCATCATTTAGTGCAATGGCAACACCGCCGTTTTCCGGTGAGGGAATAATTAAATCAGCATGATCAATAATATGTTTTTGTGCGGTGCACGGCACATAGAATTTATGTGAGAGCGGCTTCATGGATAGATCTGTATCCGCATCTCCCGCCGAAAATTTATATCTTGAGGAATAACCCAATATTTCGCACAGTATAGATAATGCTCTGCCTTTATTTACGCTCCTGGCAGTTACCTCATAAAAGTGACGGCTTGCCGCTGTACACATAAAAATATTGCTATTAAAGTAGCTGTCCTTTATACGCTTTAAAACTTCGGTGTCTTCGTGGGTTATCAGAACCTTTATAATATCGCTCTTTATATCCGATAACTCGGCGCAAGGGGCCTGCCTGTCTTGCTTAACTCCTCGAGTTGACAATACGTCATTTTTTCTTAAATTTACGGCATATTTCTCGGTGTATACTGTTACGCTCAGCCCAACCTCTTTTTCCAATAATTTTTTTAATACGCAGGTTATACTGCGATCCATTGGTTGAATGTACAACACTTTGTCGTTTACCGTGTCGTAAATCATTGCGCCGCCATATAGTATGCAGGGGATTTGCACTCCTAACAGACGTGCATATTCAGCAGCCGAGGATATACCTCTTCCCGTACTTAGAGTGAAATCGCCTATATGCTTAAATTCACCCAAAGCATTTAAAACATCGTTATTTAAAGAATCTTCGCCATGGACGAGAGTTCCATCTACATCGCTGACAAAAACTGCCGACCTTTCATCCACTGCCTACCTCCAGTCGTTATAGTTTGTAACACACAGGTTAGATTGTGCCGTCCCAGGTTGAAACCTTAGCTATTGACTTTTCTTCCTCTGTGAACCATTTTGAGGTGACTACCTTTGTTTCGGTGAAGAAACGAAATGCGTCCTTGCCAAGACAATGTAAATCACCAAAAAAGCTGTTTTTGTGTCCGGAAAATGGGAAATATCCAACCGGAACAGGTATGCCTACGTTTATTCCAACCATGCCGCCATCGGTTTTTAGTGCAAACTCACGGGAATAATATCCGCTTTGAGTATAGATTACCGAGCCGTTAGCAAAGGGATTGCGATTCATCAACTCTAAACCTTCCTCAAAAGTTTTAACCCTCTTTATGCATAGAACCGGTCCAAAAACTTCCTGCGTGCCTATCGTCATCTCTTCGGTAACATTATCAAGAATTGTTGGCCCTACATAAAAACCGTTTTCGTATCCTTCAACAACGCAGTTTCTTCCGTCGAGAACCACCTTTGCGCCCTCACTAATTCCCTTTTCAATCCAATCAAGCACATATTTTTTATGTCCGGAATTTACAAGTGGACCCATATCGCTGGATTCGAGATAAGCGGGACCCACCTTAAGTGCGGCTGCTCGTGCTTTTAATTCGGCTATCAAGGCATCTGCAATTTCTTCCTGTGCAACCACCACCGGCAAAGCCATACAACGCTCACCGGCACAACCGAATGCAGAGTTTATAATGCCTGCCGCTGTTCTTACTACAGGGGCATCGTTTAGTACAAACGCATGGTTTTTAGCCTCACATAATGCCTGCACTCTTTTCCCGTGTGCGGCTGCGGTGGAGTAAACATGCAGTCCAACCTTGGTAGAGCCAACAAAAGAAATGCCTTTAATATCAGGATCGGTTAAAAATCTTTCTGCCTCGTTACGTGAACAGGTTACTACATTTAACACGCCATCCGGCAATCCGGCTTCCCTATATAGTTCTGCGATCTTTAATGCAGTTTGCGGTGTAAAAGAAGATACTTTGAGAATAATGGTATTACCACAGGCTACGCATGCAGGAACCATCCATCCCATCGGTATCATTGCGGGAAAATTAAAGGGAACAATTCCGGCAAATACGCCTATCGGTTCGTGATACAGCACTGTATCAAACCCTGAGGAGGTGTTCATCAGGCTTTGCCCCATCATCTGCGCCGGGGCGGTTATGGCAAGCTCGGTGCCCTCCTTGGCTTTAAGAACATCGCCCTTTGCCTCTTCAAGAACCTTACCGTTTTCGGTGGCTAATAGCTTTGTAAGCTCGTCGAGATTTTGTATTATCAAATCTCTCACCTTGTAGAGAATTTGCACTCTCTTCATAACAGGGGTTGCCGCCCATGCAGGGTACGCATTTTTTGCTGCCTGTATTGCAAGGTCGATCTCTTCGTCTGTACAGCAGGGCACCTTAGCTATTACCTCGCCCGTGCTGGGATTAAAAGCTTCCTGAAATTTATCTGTTTTAGATTCTATATATTTGCCATCAATAAACGGATTTAATACTATCATTATTTTGTCCATCCCTCTCTGCACCTATCTTGTGCGGTTTGATTTTTTTGTATAGTGATTGCATATATTTTTAATAGTCAACCTTTTGTATTCTGTTAAGCAGCAGTACCGACAATCCAAATATTATAACAAGCATAATAAAGGAGAGCGCCGAGCTGTAACCGATATGCCAGAAGGTGAAACCTTGAAAATATGCAAAAAGATTTAATGTTTCGGTAGCGTTTCCGGGTCCGCCTGCTGTCATTGCCATAATGGAGTCGAACCTACGTATTGCATCCATCACACGGAATAATAACGCAAGTAACATCATTGGCTTAACAAGTGGCAGTGTAATGTGTAAAAACTGATTTATCTTGGTTGCGCCATCTATTGTAGATGCTTCGTAGTAATCCTTGCTTATCGCCTGTATTCCTGCTAATAAAATAACAGCCACAAAGGGGGTTGACATCCAGATATCGGTTATTACTACGGTCATCAATGCAGTGGAGCTATCGCCTAACCAGTTTACTTTATCTATCCCGATTAATGATAGGAAGTAGTTAATCATTCCAAGGTCGGTGTTAAAAAGCATTCTCCACATAATACCGGAAACCACCGGAGTTATCATCATGGGAATAATATATAACCCTCTTATAATTTTCACGCCGAAAAACTCTCTTGATAGCAGCAGTGCAATAGCCATGCCACATACCATCTGCCCCACAACCGTGGTTACCACCTGAACTATGGTAATCCATACCGAATGCCAAAAATCAGGATCGCTGAATGCACGTATGAAATTATCTAAACCAACAAAGGTTGCGGTATCTGCTGAGAGCAAAGAATATTCAAATAATGAAATGCCTACCGAAAAAAGCAAAGGCACAACAGTTAGCAAAAACAGCAGGAAAAATGACGGTGCCATAAGTATAAACTGCTCTAATTTATCTTTGGTAGAATAATTGCTTGCCTTTCGTTTTACTATATTTGACTGCTTTTTATTGAGATCAGCAACGGCATTACCTTTTACTATTGACTGTGTCATTGCGTTTTCCTCCCTTAAAATAAGATGTGTTTTAAATTTCCCGGACACCTTCTCACTATAAATATGAAAGATGTCCGGGTTTATAGCTATGCTGTTATTACATTAAATCTTCCAAGCCATCACGTTCTAGGATTTCGATTATCGTGTTGTTGGTGTTATTCATGGCTTCTTCGGAGGTTAAGTTGCCGGCAGCTACATCAGATATTGCGACTGCAAGTTCGGCACGAATTTCTGCGGTTTGAGATAGTATTGGGAAATAAATTGGTGCTGCGTTCTCTAAACCTTTGCTTGCGGCAGCTGCTAATTCAGGATGCATATACTCAGCGATATCGGCATGTTCAAGTACATCTTTACGTGCTGGAGCAGCATTTATACCTTCTGTTGTTTGTCCCCATGTTACGTCAAAGCCTGTTACATACTGCATTAACTGCCATGCTGCGTCCTTAACCTGGCTATTGGAAGCCATCATAAATACCCATGGTGCGCCGATTGCTTTACCTTCGTCTAATGTTAAGAAGCCAACATCTTCATAAACTGCTGAGGATTCAGGATCAAGTACGTTTCCTGCAAGGGAGTTTGTGTCTATCCACATTGCTGCTTTTCCCTGCTGGAATGCTAGCATGGAATCTTCCCAACCGTAGTTTGCTATTCCGTCCGGTGCAAACTGATGAAAATCTGCAAAGAACTGGGTTGCGTTTATTGCTTCATCTCTGTCTAATACTGCAATGTTTGGAGAATCAGGAACGTTATACCAATCGCCGCCCTGTGAGAACCATAGCATAACCCATAGGAATGTATTTTGATTTTGTTCCCTTGTTCCACGGAAAACTATTCCGTATTTCTCGTTATCGGGGTCATGAATTTGCTCTGCTGCCACTAAAACTTCTTCCAAAGTTGAGGGAGGACTTTCGGGATCTAATCCTGCATCTGCCAACATAGCTTTATTATAATAAAGAATGTTGGTTCCCATCTGATATGTTACGGCATAGCGAGAGCCATCACGCTGAACGATATCCAACATAGAGGTAGAAAAACCGTCTTTCCATGCTGCGTCTGTTTTCGAATCATCGTCGATAAATGCATCGAGTGGTTCTGCCCAGCCCGGATCAAGTATCTGTCCCCACATGCTGTTGGAAGACATAAACACATCATAGGTTGCGTCGTTGCCGGAAAGGCTTAATAGCAACTTTTGAAGATAGCCGGATTCCGCTACACTTTCAATGCTAACCGATATACCTGTTGCCTCTTCAAATGCAGGTATATAGTTTATGAGGTCGTCTGCTTGTGGGCCTGCTGATAAACCTAAGCTTACCTCAACGCCTTCCATCGATTCTGCTGCGTCATCTGTGGCTTGTGAACTGTTTTGATTGTCAGCCGCCGCACCGTCGTCCGAAGTTTCAGTTTCCGGTGTGGACGAACATGAAGCAAACGCTCCTACTAGCATTACCAACACTAACATTAAACTAATTAATTTCTTACTCATTTTCTCCTCCATTATTTACTATGTAATAAAAACTTATATTTAGCCTTTTACGGCACCGCTCGTTAGTCCGCTAACAAGACTTTTTTGACTAATCATTGTGAATATTAAGATTGGTATAACCACCAACACAGCCGCTGCACATAACTCACCCCAGTTTGTTCCGGAAGAACTCATAAAGCGTTGAATCGCAAGTGATACCGTCCTGGTGTTTTTGCCTGTCATGATCAATGCGTAAAAATATTCATTCCAACTCATCATAAATGCGAACATGCTACATGTTGCAATACCCGGCATTATTATGGGAACTACAACCTTAAAGAGTGATGTTGTTCGCGAGCAGCCATCTATCATTGCCGCTTCTTCAATTTCGTTTGGAACTCCCTTAACGAAACCCATTATCAACCATGTTACAAACGGTAATACCGTGGTGAGATACAACAGGCTAAGTGTAAAGTGTTGATCTAACAGTCCCAATTCTCGATATACCACATAAAACGGTAGTATTATTCCCATCGGCGGTATCATTCTCGAGAGTATTATCCATAGTCCCATTGCTCTTCCGCTTCTACCGGTGTTTCTTGCCAATGAGTAGCCCGACGTAACTCCGAATACGATTGCTATTACCGTTGTTATTATCGCAATAATAAAGCTGTTAAAATAACTTTCCATGAACCCATCTGAAGTTATAACAGAGGCGTAGCTATCAAAGTTAGGTAAGAACAGCCATTGTGGTGGTAATGCAAATGCATCGAGTTTTGTTTTCATAGAAGTGGAAATCAACCAGTAGAGTGGAAACAAAGATAAAAGTACTATTATTACAGTTATTACGTTTAATAATACACTTTTTGCGCCTTTCTCTCCTGCATTCATCTTTTACTCCTTTCTTTCATCGTTTGGTTTAATCATAGTTTACAACATTACAAATTAAAATGAGTGTATTATTTTTTTATCTATAGTGGACATTTTTTTAACATGTATTCCGTTAAAAAATACAAAAAAAGGAGTTGCCGCAGCAAACCCCTTTATTGTTCTATTACAAATTCATTCTATAACATCAAAAAATATTCTTGAAAAAAGCAATATTATGTGTATAATGTAATTAGCCCCTACTGATTAGCACATTATTAATTAAAGTTCTATACCTTTGTTGAAACCCATTCTACTCTGTATATCCGATTATCAGTTCCACAACCGTCCCCTCCTCTGAGGAATGCATCACTATTGATGCATTGTTTTTGTAATGAATTTTAAGTCGTTCTTTTATGTTGCGTATGCCAAAATTACTTCCGTTGTTAACTCTAGATTTTATAACGGGTAAAGCTTCATCGTTGTTGATGGCATCGACTATGTCTTTCGGCATTCCTACCCCATCGTCCGAGATGGTTATTCGCAAAGTATTATCACACATTTGTGTTGCTATCGTAATTTTACCGCAGGGCTCCTCCTTTTCCATTATTCCGTGGATAATTGCATTTTCAACCAGCGGCTGCAATGTTAGCTTGACAATATTTCTGTTTTCAAGTCCTTCACATGCTTTCACCTCGAAAGACAGCTGAGATTCGTATCGAATTTCCTGTAACTTTAAATAGGTAGCAGTATGCTCCAGCTCCTGTGTTACGCTGATAACCTCCCTGCCTTTAGAGAGGGTAAGGCGATAAAACTTTGATAGCAGCTGAACCATGTCTACTATGTCCTCCGCCTTATGTTTTTTAGCCATCCAGTTAATGCTATCGAGAGAGTTGTATAGAAAATGTGAGTCTATCTGGGCATGCAATAACGAAAGCGTTGCATTTTTATGCGCAAGCTCTTCCTGAAGTATTCGCTCTGCAAGTGTAGCATTCTTATCATGAAGAGTTTTATGAACAATGAGCACCTTTTTTAGTTCATCCTTAAACTCCAGATAAGCTTCATCTTCCTCCGTTCGCATATCCGAGCTTGCTATTCTGTCAAAAATATTTCTAACCCTGTTGTTAAGTGACCTTGACACTATTATATCAACAAATATTATTATCGCTAAAAGGCAACCAATAAATATTAATATACCTTCTATAGATAAATCATTATTACCAATAATATTTCCTATCGGCGTTCCGGCAACCAGTACCCAGCCTGTGTTTTCTACTATATATTTGCTTACATAATACATCTCTTCATCGTTTAGAGATATCCTTTCTAAATCCTCAATCTCGTCGGTGCTTTTCCCGTAAACATCGGCAAAGTTCATTGATATATCTTGCGGTTCGGTTGAGCTGATTATCCTTTCTTCGCTATCTGTTAAAATTACAGTTGAGTTGGTTGAACTGCTCAGGCTGTTTAGAAGCTTTCGTATATCACTCTCGCTGATATAAACACTCACAGCACCACCAAGATGCCCGAAGTTTTCATAGTTTATAAGGCTACGCACGCCCCCAATATACCTATCATCGCTATCAAACCCCGGCACACTCGATTCAAAAAGTCCTGTCCAGTAAATATCGGTAGTGGTTAACTCGTCCAAGGTGATTCCTGTTTCCTTTAACTGTTCTAAGCAAGCGAACATGTAATTATACTTTATATAAATAGGTTCATCCTCATAGTAAACAGTAGAATATATTGGTATATTGTTGTAATAGTAATTCCCCATCAACTTTTGTAGGTAGCTTCGGTTCTGTAGCTGAACTTCAAAATCATTCTCATCTGCCGACGGCGTTGCAGAGTTTAGCAACGTAGGGTCGAGCACCAACGTTTCAGATATTTCCTTCATATGAATCGACAACTCGTCGAGGTTGGCGCCAAGATATTTAACCCCCTGAGCTGTAATATCATGATTAAAGTTATGCATCTGCTCATTTGCAGAAAACAAAAAAATTGTTGCCGATAATATTACTATCAGCACATTTATTAAAAAAATTGTTACCAATAGCTTTGTTCGAAAACTAAGCGAAAGAACCCAACGTTTTAAACGTTTTATGTAATTCAATAAACACCCCCATAATGTTTAAGTTTTGTTTATTATGTTAACCGAGAAATAGGAGTATAAGCATGTTAAGTGCAATGATTGTGGATGATGAAAAGCGTACAATAGATGGCATTTTAGAAAGCATCAATTGGTCGCAGTACGATATAGAAGATGTGAAATGGGCCCAGAACGGAAAGCAGGCATTGTCTAAAATAGAGGATAAACACGTAGATTTAGTTATCACTGATATTAATATGCCTCGAATGAACGGCATTGAGCTTGCCCAACACCTATGGGAAAAGAGTCCGAACACAAAGGTTGTTTTTGTTACGGGATATTCCGATATTGATTATATTCGCTCTGCCTTTAAATACGAAGCTGTAGACTATATAATGAAGCCCATAAACGTAAAAGAACTTCGTGCCGCAATAGAGAGAAGCGTTGATGGTATAAAGCAGGACAGCTTGAAAAAGAGTTACCTTAACGAAATTGAGCAAAGGCTTACCGCAAACCTTTCTTTAATGCAGGACAGATTTTTTAAACGATTAATTTTCAACAGCACCAGAAACGAAGCTCGTATAATGCATGATGTAGAGCATCTCCAGCTTCAACTGCCTTTCAATGCAAGCTATGTTGTGTTGGTATTGCTTGTTAACAACTTTAAATATCAGGATGATTGGAACAACCCTATGTTGTTTTCCACCGCCCTTATTAATATTACCGAGGAGCTAATATCAAAGGACAGCAAGGGTTATTGTTTTGAAAACAGCGAAGATGAGTTTGTTTGTATTCTACCATTATCAAGCGAAGAAATCAATACCAAAAACACACAGGCTCTTTCGCACCGCTTACAGGGAATATGCAACGAGATAAGCACCCATCTTGAAAATGTTTTAGGGGTATCTCTATCAATCGGTGTAGGGAACGAAGCATCAGATTTAACCCAGCTCTCCTCAAGCTTCAATAAAGCTAAGCAGACACTAAGCAGGAGATTTTTCTTCCCGCAAAATCAAATTCTTTTTGATCAAAATACCGACATTTCGGTCGACCACTCCTATGTTAGTGTTGATTTTAACAGGTATCAAAGAATATACGATCTCACCATGCAGGAAGACACTTTGCAGGTTTTAAACATCATTGAAGACCTGTTTAACAACATAAATGATAATAATAAAAACATCCACAAAAACCAGGTTATAGTCGCATGTCATCAGATAGCTTCCGCCATAAACAGCGCCCTGTTAGACAGTGCAAATGCTAAAGCCGAAAAAGAAGACGACATGTTGCAGATATTCGACACAATTCAAAACTGCCTCACCATCTCCAAGATAAAGGAAGAGCTGTTAGCATATGCAAGACTTCATGTTGGAAGAAACATCGAAAAAAACCCTTCAGAGCAGGATGAAATTATTGCAACGGTAAAGGGGTATATAGAAAAAAATTATACAGATCCAATATCTTTACAGGTTCTTGCGAACGAAGTTTTTATCTGCCAATCTTATCTATGTTTGTTATTCAAACAAAAAACAGGTACAACCCTAACAAATTATATTTCTCAGCTAAGGGTTGACAGAGCTAAGAAAATGTTACAGAATACCGATAAAAAGCTGATTGATATTTGCTATGAAGTTGGGTTTAACGACAGTAAATATTTTAGTAGAATTTTCAAAAAGTATACAGGATTAACCCCAAGTGAATACAGAAGCCAGGTGAAACAGCCTTAAGCTGTATTCATGAAATAAAAAAGGAGCAAAAATGAAATATGATTTTACAAGCGTGTTAAATCGTAGCGGAAATGATTCTATCGCGGTAGATGTCCCACCGGACCACAGCTTTATACAGGTTGCTCAAACCAAAGAGGGTTTCGACAGAATCCCTATGTGGATTGCCGATATGAGCTTTCCCACCGTGCCTACGGTAGTTAATCGCATAATTGACCGCGCCACACATCCGGCCTACGGTTACTTTACGGTACGTGAAGAATATTTTGAAAAGATTATTAAATGGCAGGAAATCCAGCACGGTGTTAAGGGGTTAGAAAAAGAACATATAGGTTATGAAAACAGTGTTTTAGGTGGAGTTGTGACCGCCCTTAATATTCTTTGTTCCAAAGGTGATAAAATATTATTACATAGCCCAACATATGTAGGATTTACCGGCTCTCTCGGCAATAATGGATATGAAATAGTACATAGCCCGCTTATTAAGGATGAAAATAATATCTGGCGTATGGATTATGAAGATATGGAGGAAAAACTTAAAACGCATAACATCCATGCAACTGTTTTTTGCTCTCCTCACAACCCGACCGGACGTGTATGGGAAAGTTGGGAACTTGAAAAGGCTATGAACCTTTTTGAAAAGTATGATGTTTATGTTGTTTCGGATGAAATTTGGGCCGACCTAACATTAGATAATTATAAACACATTCCGACACAATCTATATCCTCACAGGCTAAAGAAAGAACAATAGCATTATACGCACCGAGCAAAACATTTAATCTTGCCGGATTAATAAGCTCCTACCATATAATTTACAACAAGAGATTAAGCGATAGGGTAAAAAAAGAATCCTCGCTTGGGCATTATAATAAAATAAATGTCCTATCAATGCATGCATTGATAGGAGCATATGAGGTGCAGGGGCAAGAATGGCTATCCGAGCTAAAAGAGGTGTTATCTAATAACATCAGCTATGCCTATGATTTTTTTAGCAACAAGGTAAAAGGGGTTTCCGTTGCTAAGCCACAAGCAACCTATTTACTATTGATAGATTGCTCCGAGTGGTTAAAGGCCAATAGCAAAACTTTAGATGAATTATTAAATTTAGGATATGAATACGGAGTTATATGGCAGGACGGCAGAAACTTCTTTGCAGAAAATTCTATAAGAATTAATCTCGCACTACCCTTTTCTCAAGTAGAGGAAGCTATAAGTAGGCTTGAAAAATATGTTTTTAATTCGTAATCAGTATTTTTCCTCTTCGCCTGTAGCTATCATCGGTAAAAATCTTAACCGAATCTTCCAGCGGAATTTTATCGGTTATTATAGCATCGAGGTTCAGCTTGTTTGCTGCCAGCAGACTTATGGTTTTTTCGGTTACCAGCGGATTAATAAATGAAGATGTTATGGTTAGCTCTTTTCTAAAAACCTGCTCGAGCGGTAAAATCGTCATCTTTGCATTGGGAACGGTAAGCCCGAACAATAATATCGTTGCACCTCTCGACCCAATGTCTACAGCCTGTTCCATTGTACGCGGATTTCCGACGCACTCGATAACCGACTGAACTGTTTTTATTCCAAGCCTTTCTATTTCCGCCTTAACATCCTGAGTTATTGGGTCGATGGCGTAGGCGGCCCCCAGACTTATTGCTGCATCCCTTTTTTCCTGTTGTGGGTCTACCGCTATAACCTGAGCTGCACCCGAGAGTGTAGCAAGCTGAATCATTATCTGCCCTATAGATCCACAGCCGATAACAACCACTGCATCTCCGGGAGTTATGTTTGCTCGTTCAATTCCGTGTAAACAACAGGCAACCGGCTCAACCAATGCCGCATGTTCAAGCGAAAGGGTGTCCGGTATTTTAAACACTGCCCTTTCCTCGGCTATACACTGCTCGGCAAAGCCACCAAACATAGAAACGCCATAGGCCTGTGCATTTTCGCAAAATAAGGTTTTACCGCGTCGACACTCGAAACACTCGTTACAAAAAACATTTGGATCAACGCTTACCCTGTCACCAACCTTTAATTCTTTAACCTCATCGCCAACCTTGCTTACAGTTCCGGAAAATTCATGCCCCATTATCAGCGGAAGAGTGCTACTGCCTGCTCCCTCCTCGCCCTTATATAGATGAATATCGGTGCCGCAGACTCCACACGCCGCAACATCAATTAGCACCTCTTTTGGCTCTAACGGCCTTAGCTCGATGTCGCAAATTTTTAGTTTTTTTACTTCTTCTAATAATAATGCTTTCATGTTTCTCTCCTGTTATTTTTTCAATAACTCCGCAAAAGGCGGAGATAATATACCTTTATAAGGAGGTTTAAAATGTATTTAGCAAAAGAATCACGTTACACCGATATGGCTTACAGACGCTGCGGAAAAAGCGGGTTAAAATTACCTGTTGTTTCTTTGGGGTTATGGCATAACTTTGGAGAGGGTACCCCGTTTGAAACTTCAAGGAATATGTTAGTTTCGGCATTTGATCTTGGCATTACTCATTTTGATATTGCAAACAACTATGGGCCGCCTGCAGGAAGTGCCGAAGAATGCTTTTCTAAGGTTTTGGCAAAAGATTTGGCCTGCTACCGAGATGAGCTGATAATATCCAGCAAAGCAGGGTATTACATGTGGCCGGGACCCTACGGCGAGTGGGGTTCTAAAAAAAGTATTGTTGCCTCATGCGACCAAAGTTTAAAGAGAACGGGACTTGATTATTTTGATATTTTTTATCATCATAGGCCCGATTCCGAAACGCCGTTAGAGGAGAGCATGGATGCCCTCGCACACCTTGTTAGGCAGGGTAAGGCCCTTTATGTTGGCATATCAAATTATAACACACAGGATACAAAAAAGGCAAGTGCAATATTAAAAGGAATGGGTGTACACTGTTTAATACATCAGCCTTCCTATTCAATGTTTAACAGAAGTTGCGAAGAAGAAGGGCTTTTTGATGCCCTGGTTGAAGAAGGCATGGGAGCTATAACATTCTCATCTCTTGCGCAGGGCTTGCTTACAAATAAATACTTTAGCGGTATTCCGCAGGATAGCCGTGCTGCCTCTAAAAGTGCTTTTCTTTCTCCGGATAAGGTTACCGAGGAAAAGGTAGAAAAGGCAAGAAAGCTAAATGAAATTGCTGTATCCAGAAATCAAAGCCTTTCCGAAATGGCGTTAAGCTGGTGTTTTGTACAGCAGGCGGTCTGCTCGGTAATAATAGGCGCCAGCAAGGTATCTCAGATAGAAGAAAACGTTAAAATAGCCAACAACCTTTCCTTTAGCGACGACGAGCTGACGGCAATAGAGGCTATCCTAAAGGATTAATTTTTATATCCGGCTAACCGCAAAGGCGGCTACATAAAAAGCGTTAAAAACTGCTAAGCAAAATATTTTTGCAACATGGATACTCGTTAAAAAGCAATCCGGCACTTTTATTTGTAAAGTGTCGGATTGCTTTTATTCATCTAATCGAACATATTGTCATTCAGCTTAAATTTATTATCAGCGTTTTATTCACACAGTAAAATAGCGGCAGCAGTTCCTATTAAGGTGGCATTGTCGACCTTAATAAATTCTATATACCTTCCCATTTTATCCTCTATATACTGTTTAACATAGTAGTTTAATTTAGGACGGAAGAACTTAGACTTATAGAATGTTGTGCCTTCTGCCACTATGCAGAACGGGCGACTTTTGTATCTACCTTTGCCTGTTCTTTTCAGTATACCGGCAAACTGTAGCGTTGCAAGTTTTGCTATTCTTTCATAAAAACTATCGGCAAGTAAAAGCATTCTTTCAACATCTTCCGGATTATCACAAAGCCCGTGAAGCGTTCCCATTGCTTTAGGGTTAAAGCAGAAGATATCAATCTCCATTCCTGTTAAACCTGAAAGGTCGTAGATTGCCTTTGCGCAACCCTCAGAAAACAGGCCTTCATCGGCTGCCGTTTTTAGCACGCTTAGGAATAAATCTCCCTGATATGCACCGCTTGTCATTTTTTCGAACAGATAATCTCCCGGCATTTTGGTGTTTGCATCTAACGCTTCGTCCAGCTTGCCACGCTTCATTTTATTATATTTTCCGCTCTCAAGATTAACTATCATTGTTCCGGGTTGATTAACCACGTCGGGATTTTTGGTTATCTCGGAACAACGCTCGCTATAACAGCAGTTGGTTCCGGTTCCCATTATATAACCTACAAATCCATCATAACTATCCTTTGACGAGGAGGCAACACCGCCCAGCATTGAGGCTACAGTATCATTTAATAAACAGAATTTCTTTGGTTTGTATCCACGCGCCTCAATCTCCTTGTTAAGTCCCTCACAAACCGGTTTGCCTATAGCACCATCGATGTAAATCTCCTTAGAAAGACTAACAATTTTGCCATCACGACTTTTATCTATAGCGCATTCGTAGGAAAAACAAAGACCTACAAGATCGCTCTCTTTTAATACCGGTTCCATATAATCAACAGCAATACGATTAAACTCGGCATAGCTTATCGCACCATCGCTTCCCGGCATACGGTATTTTTTAAAATGTTCTATTTCGGGAGTTTTGTCTTCTTTAAAGCTGACTACCGCAACCCGAAAATTTGTTCCTCCGGCATCTATTACTATTGCTTTGGTATTCGGATTTATTTCTCCTTCATCGGTTAAAAAGGTTGGTATACCTGCCAACGAGGATTTCTCACCCTTTATCGAGCTGTTTATTTCGGAATTAAACATATCGCTTTCCTGTTCCAGCTCTACGAGTTCCGGACTTAGTCCGGTTTTAAGCAAAAATTCATCAATTAATTTTTTGTTTTCCATCCTTTTACTCCTTGTTGTAAATCCTTATAACTCTTGTGGAAATTCCACATAATAGTTCATAGCTTATCTTTCCGCATAGTTTTGCGGCCTTGGCTGCATCAATAGCGGGAGCGTCACCCAAAAGTTTAACATCATCGCCTATTGAAACGACATTTATTTTCGAAATATCTATAAAAAGATAATCCATGCACACCCTGCCGATAACGTTGGCTTTTTTACCGCAAACCTCTACGATTCCTTTGTCGGATAAAAGCCTTGTGTACCCATCGGCATATCCCGCCGTAACTACAGCAACCGTCATGTCCTTATCTGCAACATAGGTTCGGCCGTAACTTATCGCATCTCCTTTTTTCAAGAATTGACATTGTGCAACCCTCGCATAAAGCTGCATAACCGGCTTCAACCCCTCTATCGGAGCATCTGCCGGAGGATATCCGTAAAGCCCGATACCGCATCTTACGAGATTGCTCTCAGAAAATCTGCTAAAGGCTGTTCCTGCCGTGTTCTCACTATGGATATACCTTGGGTTAAACCCCTTAAGCTTAAGGCTTTCTACCCTCTTAATAAAACTGCTATGCTGCCCTATTGTAAATAATTTGTCCTGCTCATTCTCGCCGTCGGCAACTGCAAGATGTGTAAATATTCCTTCTATCTTAAGCCTATCCTGCGAGAGTAATCTCAACATCGCGGGCTCGTTATCCACCGATATCCCAAGGCGATTCATGCCGCTGTTAACCTTTAGATGCGCCCTGAGTGTAAACCCTTCGCCGGCAGCAATTTCTGACTGCTTTACTGCGTATTCCTCGTCGTATACCGTTATAATAACGTTTTGCATAGAAAGCGCCTTTAGCTGTCCCGTAGGAACATATCCGAGCACTAAAAGCTCTTCCTCAATTCCCGCCTCTCTAAGCTCGAACGCTTCCTCGGCAGTGGATACCGCAAACATCTCCACCATACCTCTTAGCGCTGAGGCAACCTCTATCGCTCCGTGTCCGTACGCATCTGCCTTAACTACTGCCAACAGACCCTTGTTGCCGGCATTTTTTTTAAGCACATTACAGTTTTCGATTAACCTATCGAGGTCTATTGTCGCATAGCATCTTGATGAATCCTGTTCGGGATATAATCTCATAGCCGCTCCATAAGTCGTATGTCCTCGCCTACAAAATGTAGCTGATCGCAGCTTCCAAGAAGGCGAGAGGCTATCTTTTCGGTATACCTTGCCACCAATAACTCCTGCGTTGTTATATTGGTGGTGTAAATACTGCATCGAGAGGTGTTCAACCTAACGTTTAGCATGTTATATAGATAGTTTAGGGTGGTAGGGTTAACAATTTCGCTTCCTATATCGTCCACAATTAACAGATCTGCCTCATACAATAGCTTTAAAAGATGAGTTTCTCCGTCACGACGACGGCTTTCCAGCTCGGTAAAAATATTTCCGGCACTTACATACACAACCAGATACCCTCGATTAATAACCTCGTTAGCTATGGCAAGGGCAAGATGTGTTTTTCCAAGTCCTGCCTCACCTATCATCATAATGCTTCGGTTGTCTGGAGAAAAATAATTTGCAAATTCTTTACAGTAAACAAGAACGTCCTTCATCTGCTCCCTTGCCGTTTTATCAAGCTGATCACAAAGATCATCGGGGTAAAGGGTTATGTCGAAGGTGGAAAATTGTGATAGCTCCAGCGGGGTTACCGCCGCTAAATCTTTTTGAACCATTCGGTTGATAAGGTCGCCTACACAGCTACAGGTTTTTCCCTCATACCTTGCGGTATCTTTGCATTGTTTACAGTTATAATCGGGTTCGAGATCTTCGGATGATATACCCATCGAATTAAATCTCTCGTTTAATATTTTTTGCATATTCGCGATATGCCTTACCGTGGTAGCTTTAAGCTCACCGCCCTGAACAACCTCTGCGGAGACCTTGGCGGTTAACTCCTTTCGCTGTGTCTCTAAATTTGCCAGCTCGGGATGTTGTTTATATAGCTTTGCCAGCTTAATATCAAATCTTGAATGGTTGCGCTGCCGCCTTGCCGCTATCTCGGCAAGAGCCCTACGTTTATACTGTTCATGTGTCAACATTAGCCGTCTGCCTTCCCTGCTTTGCTTCTAAATACCGGCACACTGCCGCGCCGCTTTATCATTACATCATCTTTTTTATCTATTTTTTTAACGGTATTGATATTACTGCCTGAGGTGTTGGCGGCTCTAACATCCTTTACCGTTTTATGTCCCTGCTCGTTCCATCTTCGCAAAATTCCGTTTACATATCTTACCGAGGATTTTTCGCCGGCAAACATTATTGCTTCCTTAATCATTTTATCGTCGTAGCCAAACTCTTTATACCATTTTATGATTAAAAGTGACTCGGCATAACTAACATTTTCTACCCCTATCATTCCGGCAACATGTTTTTTAAGTTTTTCCTGCCTATCCTTTTCTTCAAGATAGTTTTCTGCCGAAGGTAAATCGGTAACCCCATCGGCAAGCCAGCCACGCATAACCTTGTCTATGTACCTTATGTTGGGCTTGTTTTTTTCTACCGCACAGTGGGCAATACCAAGCGCCAGCATTTCCACCGACATACCTTCCGCAAACATAAGGGTTGCAAGAATGGTTATATCTCCGCCGGAAAGCGTTTTTCCAAGTATGTCCTGAGCAAGCCTAACAAGCGATTTCATCTCGTTGCTGGTAGAAGCAAGCAACAAAATATCCTCCGGCTTAGTCTTTTGTTCTGCAGGCTTTAGGGATGCAATATTTCTATCTGGTTTTAATATCTCCTCCTGGGCCCATATCATGCCGGCACCCTCTAAAAAATGAAGCTCCTTTTCCAGCGTTGCAAGGCTATACCTTCCGGATAGCTGTTTTGAAAGGCTGTGCGGCGTAAACTCACCGCCCATTTTACAGATGGTTAAAGCAATTCTCAGCCTTGCATCGGTAAGCTTTTCGAGCATATCGATAACAGACTTTGGGATGCTGAACTCTTCGCCCCCCTCCGTCCTATTTAATCGATATCTCATCAAGCCGTCCCCCTACGTTTTTTATATTATCATTTTACCATATTTTTTATGCTTGTCAACAATACGCACCGATAAATATTCAGGGGTGCCACAAAAGCCGACTTTGCAAAAAGCTTTGTTTTCGGGCACCCACTATTATTGACAAACAAGATGGATAATATATAATATTAATATCCGATTAACCCATGAAATTATATATTTATATAAAGGAGGATAAATGTTAGATAAAGTCTATTATACCGTAAAGGACATAGCCGGAGATTATGCAATATTAGTAAGTGAAAAAGGCGAAAATCAGGTCGCACTTTTCTTTTTGCCTCAGGAGGTTGATATAGGAAGCAAACTTGTATATGAAGACTTTCAGTACTCTATGGCACAAGAATAAAAAATAAGGCTACTACCGATGGAACACCTCATCTGTAGTAGCCTGTACTTTATATACCACAAGTACCACCCTGAGAAATACATCGTATTTGCACCAAAGGTGCAAATTGCAAAGTTATCTTTGCAAGAGGTATTTCCAATAGCTCCGCCTCCGGCGGAGAAAATGTAGAAACCTCCGAACCTACCACCCTGAGAAATACATCGTATTTGCACCAAAGGTGCAAATTGCAAAGTTATCTTTGCAAGAGGTATTTCCAATAGCTCCGCCTCCGGCGGAGATAATGGAGCTTATAACATTAACAGCTGGGAGAAAAATGAAAAAACGAAAAGTCCAACCACAACCATCATGACAACTTTACAAGGTCCGGAGCGCTTTGCAAGCACCTCCTGAAACTGTTCCTCGGTGGCGGAATTCTGTTGCATTTTTTTTATGCTTTTCCCAGCCGATTTACGGTATAGATATATCGCAAAGGCACCCCATGTAGTATTTATTGCTATCATAACAACACTGGCTACGTTTGCAATTGTGGTAAGGGTTTCGGTATCTATTTCAAAAGAAATACGATAAACTTCATGAACCAGTAAAATGGATGTCGGCACCGAAAGAATTATATCAATGAGCATTGCAATAATTCCTATCAACCACATTCTGCGATACATAAAGAAAAATGGAGCAAAAAACATAGCCGATAAGCAGAATTGAATTTTTTGATTTGTTGCATCCATCCTTTTAAAAGAATAGATATATCTCGGAGTTGCCTTTCCAATGTAGGTTTTCCAATCCGTTATTTTTATGCCGTCTATCTCATCGTTTTCGGCAACGTTATTAACCTGATTAAAAGATTCCAGCGCCGAAACAGCGTCCATGAAGCTCTTTTCGCTCTCAACCTCCAGCGGCACCGGCGAACCTAACGGTTTGCCACAACTCGAACAGAATGAGCGTTCCGGCTCGTTTGTTGCATTACAGTTGGGACAGCTCTTAGGAAGAGGTTCCGGACTGCTGGGACTCCACACAAAACCATTTTGATGAAGCTCGGCATTTGCACAGCTACCGCGCTGTAGGTAACACTCACGATGGTGTGGCGTTCCGCAGTCGGGGCAAACCGCAATGTCGTCTTCATCTAAAAATCTACGGTTACATATAGGGCAGGTCTGCCCTTTACAATCGGTCATATACTCTCCAAAGTTAACTGTTTTCTAAAAGGCGTATACCTTCTTCGATACGTCTTAGCGTTTTTTCTTTGCCTATAATTGCTGCAAGCTCGGTGCCGCCGCCCGGGGTGCACATTTTTCCCGAAACCGCTACTCTAAGTGGCCACAAAACAATACCGTTCTTAACCTCTTTTTTTGCAATATGATCAAAAACCGCAGCATGTACTGATTCGTTGCTAAAATCTGAAAGATTTTCCAGCACGGGCAATAGCTCCTTTAATGTGTCCCGACATCCTTCCTTGGTCGTCTTCATTTTTTTACTTACATACATATCGGTATCATAGCTCGGCATTTCGTCGATAAAATCAATCTGCTCGGCTATATCGGATAAAAGTTCGGTTCTTTTTTGAAGAAGGGTACACAGCAGTGTAAGCTCACATTCATCCTTAACCGTTTGTTTTATTATAGGAGTAACCATTTCGCAAAATGCATCAAACGGCATCGAGCGAATATGTTCGGCATTAATATGGCGAAGCTTGTCGTAGTCGAAGATGGCAGGACTTTTACTTATTCCCGAAACATCAAAAACTTCAACCAGTTCGGATAACGAGAATATCTCCCTCTCATCCTTTGGTCCCCATCCGAGCATGGCAATATAGTTAACAAGAGCTTCCTTTAAATAGCCTTTCTCCACCAAATCTTCATAAGAAGCGTCACCGTTTCTCTTAGACAGTTTGTTGGTGGCATCCTTCATAACAGGTGGGCAATGTATATAGGTAGGGACTTCCCAACCAAATGCCTCATACAAAAGATTGTATTTAGGGGTGGAGGAAAGATACTCGCTTCCTCTTATAATGTGGGTTATTCCCATTTCATGGTCGTCCACAACGTTGGCAAAATTATAGGTTGGCATGCCATCGGTCTTGATAAGAATTTGATCCTCCAACAGCGATGCATCTACCTCGATATGTCCGTATACTTCATCGTCGAAAGAAACATCTCCGCTGTTTGGCATAAGCTGACGAATAATATAAGGGGTTCCGTCAGATAGTTTTTTTTCTATCTCCTGATCGGATAGGGTTCGGCAATGCCCGTCATACATCGGGGCAGGGGCATCGTCCGGCTGGTTTGCCCGCTGTTCCTCCAGTCGCTCTTTACTACAAAAGCAACGGTAGGCATGACCTTTTTCTATAAGACTTTCTGCATGGGGTATATAGCTGTTTCTACGCTCACTTTGAATATACGGTGCGCAAGGGCCGCCCACGTCGGGACCTTCATCCCAGTGTAGGCCGGTTTCTTTTAGGGTACTATATATAATATCTACCGCACCTTCAACAAGCCGTTCACGATCAGTGTCCTCAATTCTTAGTATAAAGGTTCCATTGTCCTTCTTTGCCTTTAGGTAGGCATAAAGTGCGGTTCGAAGATTTCCAACATGCATATAACCGGTAGGGCTTGGAGCAAATCTGGTTCTTGTTTTGTTCATATAGGTTGGTGTTTCCTTTCAAAATAGCCGTTTAGGCAAGATTATAATTTACTTTATTGTATTGTAATCTATTTTACAACAAATTTACAAGAAGTCAAGTAGCATAATAAAGGTAAAGGTGTGAAAAAGTTGTGTTCATTATTATATAGCCGTTTTCGGTTGTTGTATTATGATAAATATTGATTTATTACAGTGTTTATGTTAAACTTATCGAGAACTTTTTACGAAAGGATTTACAGATGAAATTTGTACTCTCATACAGCTTTGGCAAGGACAGTAGCCTTGCACTTCACAGAATGTTGGCAGCGGGCCATACCCCAATTGCACTACTGGTTATGGTAAACGAAGAACAGCAACGATCTTATTTTCACGGTGCCGACTACACGATGATGAATGCAGTTTCCAACTGTCTTGAAATTCCGATTATTTTTGGCAAATCGTCTAAGGGCGACTATAATGAGGTTATCGAAAAAAGCTTAAAAGAAGCGGTTGAACTTGGTGCCGAGGTTGCTGTGTTTGGAGATATCGATATATCCGACCATAAAACCTGGGCAGACGAACGCTGTTCAAATGTAGGAATAAAAACCCACTTCCCGCTTTGGCATCTTGATCGTCGGGTGATTTTAGATGAACTATTAAACAATAATTTTTGCTGCATTATTAAATCTATCAACAATGAAAAACTTCCGAAAACGCTTCTTGGCAGGAAAATTGACCATGCAATGATAAAACAGTTCGAACAGCATGGCATAGATATTTGCGGTGAATATGGCGAATACCACACCCTTGTTGTTGATGGGCCTATCTTTAAAAAGAAATTAAACTATATAATCAAGGAACAGATAGATTTTGGGGTAACCTCGGTTGTAGACATTGTCTGTGACGCAGACAATGTAAATACTATATATTGATGAAGTTTATCTTTATTATCTAAACATATGGTTGAGTTGTTTTTACAATTATTACAAAAGATAATTTTTATTTAAAGTGCTTGTATTTTGTCGGTTTTTATGTATAATAGATAATTGAAGCGGTATGGGTATTTCCCGTTTTTCCTGTAAAGATTTATTATTTTAACAATTTAGGATTATTCGAGCCGAAGATGCCATACTATATAAAATAAGAAGGACTATAAAATTGAGCGATATCGAGACAAATAATACTATAGAGCTGTCCGAGCTGCTACAAATCAGACGAGATAAGCTTTCTGCCGCCGTAGCATCCGGAAAAAACCCCTTTGAACAAACAAGCTACCCGGTTAACGCCTATGCGGCTGAAATAATTGAGAGCTTTAACGATGATGACGAAGCGGTTAGAACCGTGAGCATTGCCGGCAGAATAACCGCAAAGCGTGATATGGGTAAGGCAAGCTTCGCCGACCTAACTGATTCTTCCGGTAGAATTCAGCTATACATTAAAAAGGATGTTTTGGGTGAGGAGCTTTACGGCGATTTTTTAAAATGCGATATCGGAGACATAGTCGGTGTATCGGGCGATGTGTTTCGAACCCGTAAGGGCGAGATTTCAGTTTCGGTTAGCTCGGCTACCTTCCTTGCAAAGGCGTTGTTACCGCTACCTGAGAAATGGCATGGACTTAAGGACACCGAACTTCGTTATCGTCAACGTTATGTTGACCTAATTGCAAATCCCGAGGTTAAAAACACCTTTGTTCTGCGCAGTAAAATTATTCGCGAAATGCGAAACATCTTAGACGAACAGGGATTCATTGAGGTAGAAACACCGGTTCTTCAAACCGAAGCCGGCGGTGCCGCTGCGAGACCGTTTTTAACACAACACAATGCACTTAATATACCGATGTCTATGCGTATTGCGTTAGAGCTTCATTTAAAAAGACTAATTGTTGGCGGATTTGATAAGGTTTACGAAATTGGTCGTGTTTTTCGTAACGAGGGAATATCTCCAAAACATAACCCGGAGTTTACATTGCTCGAATTATACCAGGCGTATACCGATTATGAAGGTATGATGAGGCTTTGTGAAGGGGTGATGAGGGGTGTAGCCGAAAGAGTCCTTGCAACCTCTAAGGTAAGTTTAGATGGTAACGAGATAGATTTGGGACAGCCCTTTGCACGAATCACCATGACCGAGGCTGTTAAAAAATATTCCGGTATTGACTTTGATAGTCTTAATACCGAGCAGGCTTTGGCGCTTGCCAAGGAACGAGGCATGGAAACCATGTCGCACCATGGTTGGGGTGATGTTTTAAATATGTTTTTTGAGCGTTATGCTGAAGAGGAGTTAATCCAACCCACCTTCCTTACTCATCATCCGGTAGAGATATCGCCACTTTCAAAAAAATGCCCCGAAGATGGAAGATACACCGAAAGATTTGAGCTGTTTATTGGTGGCAGAGAATATGCGAACGCGTTTAGCGAGCTAAACGACCCAATAGATCAAAGAGAAAGATTTGAAGCACAGCAAAGGGCAAAGGCCGCAGGCGATGACGAAGCGGCGCCGCTAGACGAGGATTTTTTAACAGCACTTTCCTACGGAATGCCACCCACCGGCGGAATCGGTATCGGTATCGACCGCTTTGTGATGTTGTTAACCGGTTCTTCCAGCATTAGAGATGTGTTGCTGTTCCCAACCATGAGACCGTTAAATTAAGGAGCTAACAATTGAAAATAATGTCGGTTGACTACGGAGAGACGAAAACCGGGCTTGCCGCCTGCGATAGGACAGAGTTTTTGTGTTCACCTCTTGGAGTACTACGAGAAAAAAGCATGGCAAAAACAGCAGAAAAAATTGTTTACGCCGTAAAGGAATACGAAATATCCATGATAGTAATCGGGTTGCCGGTTTATGACGATGGAAATCCACACCCACATGCCGAACAGTGTAAAAGATTAGGTGGAATACTATCCGGAGTTTTAGATATTCCGATTGAGTATATGCCGGAGGACAGTTCCTCCAAAGAAGCGCAAAACATAATGCGTACTAACGGTAAAAAGAAGAAAAAAAGAGGAGAAGAGGAAGATGCGGTAGCGGCCGCACTAATACTTGAAAGATTCTTAATTAAGCGTAACGGATAATTCTATACATAGTGTGTGAACGAATATAAGGAGTAGAATGCTTACAAGAGGGCCGCTTGCTATGGTTACAATTAATGTTATAACGGTTACATTGTTAATATGTGCTTCGGTTTATCTGTTTGCTACTGAGAGTATTAGACGGGACAGTGAAAAGGTAGACGACATGATAACCGATGTTCCGGCGATAATAGAGATTTATAATCAAATCAGTAACTATCCAAAGCTGTCGACAGTAACCTTCACGCAGGACGGAAACTTAACACTTTTAGATACTGACGAAAATGAGCTTGCTCAGCTTAAGCTTGAAACCGAGTCACAGGTTGAAGCACTATGCAATATGGAGAGCATATACCGAGATGATAACGGCATTAACTTTTCCTATGTAAGCAACCATTTTTCCATGATATCCAAGGTAGTTTTCTCGGGAAAAAGCATGGAGGAGTTAAAGAATAAAAAGAGCGAAAATGAAACGGTAACCAAGGTAGCAAATGGTGTTTATATGATAATCTACCGTTTTGATTACGAAAGATTTCTCTCAAAGGATGAGATTTTATATCAGGCAAATATGTTTATAGAGAGTTTAATATTAGGAGCGGAGGGCATTTTAGCAGATGAACAGCAGGCGTAAAAATAAAATATTTCATACCCTTATCAGCCTGTTTAGCGGTGCTATAAAGTGTGCCTTGTTTTTATTGGTAGTGCTTACCTTTATAAACGAGTTTTTAGTTTACTCTATGTTCACGGCAAACGGTGCACCCGCCTACGCAAGGCTTTCGGATTACAACGATTACCTAATAGCTTTAGCCGCTACTGCAGTTGCTTGTTTTGCATATTTTAGCTTTGGTTTAATTCGCAAAAGGGGCCTTCTCGGTGTAGATATTCTGTTATCGATACTGATAGTGGTGTATATTTTCCTTAACTTCGAGCCCTGGGTTGCTAACATAGAATCCACAACCCAAGGATATAACTCTCTGCTAATCAATATTAAGCTTATTTTTCAACTTGTTCTTCTTGGAATGACGCTGGTGTATACAACTGTGGTTGTTACCGCAGCACTTTACCACTTTTTCTTTAGAGTTGAATCTGTCACGACTCTTTCCTCGCAACCTGTTAACGATTATAAAATGAGCGATAAAAAGCGGAAATTATTAGAGGATGTGCAGCATAAAATGGGTAGTATCGAGGATAGCCATAAATCAATTCAAGATTACAACAACGACGTGAGAAGCATCTACATTGAAAAACTAAGGCTCCACGAGAGCCTTTAGCGGAAGATAATAACAGATAAATGAAAGGGAAACTTTATTGTCACAACAGTCCATTATTACTCTCTCTGGTATAAATGTAGATTTTGGTAGAGAGCCGATACTGAACGATTTTTCATTAGAAATAGCCGATAAAGAATTTGTTACGCTACTGGGACCCTCGGGCTGTGGTAAAACCACCACACTTAGGGTTATCGGTGGTTTTATTATTCCCAGCAAGGGAAAGGTAACCTTCGACGGACAGGATATTACCGACCTCCCACCCTACAAACGTAATGTTAACACGGTGTTTCAACGTTATGCTTTATTTCCTCATCTGGATGTATACGAAAATGTTGCATTTGGATTAAGGGTTCAAAAGCTATCCGAAACCGAGATAAAAGAACGCGTTAAGCCTATGTTGGAGATGGTAGGGCTTAAAGGTTTTGAAGGTCGCTCTACCGATAAACTTTCAGGCGGACAACAGCAGCGCGTTGCCATTGCACGTGCACTGGTAAATCACCCCAGGGTTCTTTTATTAGACGAACCGCTTGGCGCTTTAGATTTAAAGCTTCGAAAAGAAATGCAGATAGAGCTTAAACGAATTCAGCAAAGCCTCGATATTACCTTCATCTATGTTACCCACGACCAGGAAGAAGCCTTAACCATGTCGGACAGGGTGGTAGTTATGAAGGACGGATTAATTCAGCAGTCCGGAACCCCACAGGATATTTATAACGAACCGATAAACAGCTTTGTTGCCGACTTTATAGGCGAATCAAACATTATAACCGGTTTTATGCCTAACGACTATGTCGTGGAATTTGGTGGCGCTACCTTCGACTGTGTCGACAAAGGGTTTGGAAGAAAACCTGTTCAGGTTGTTGTTCGTCCCGAGGATATCGATGTTGTACCGGCAATACAAGGAAAGATGTCGGGACTTGTTAAAAATGTTGTATTTAAGGGTGTTCATTACGAAATTGAGGTGGAACAAGCAGGATACGACTGGATAATTCATTCTACCCAAAGCCAGCAACCCGGAGAGATGATTGGCCTTAATATAGGCCCTGAAGAGATACATATTATGGAATATGAGGAAAGGGAAATATAGTTGTTAAAATCACGTGTTGCCCTACCCTATGTGGTTTGGATGGCGGTTTTTATCCTTGCACCTATTCTACTTGTTATTTATTTTGCCTTTACCGATAAGCTTGGCAATCCCAGCCTCGAAAATGTTGCCGATTTAATGGGATATGCTCCTGTTTTTTTGCGTAGCATAATGCTTGCGGTAATTGCAACCATTATCTGCCTTATAATTGCATTTCCCGTAAGCTTTGCAATTAGCCGTTATACTCCTAAAAGGCAAAAGCTAATGCTTATGATGGTTATGCTTCCGATGTGGATTAATTTTTTACTTAGAACATATGCATGGATGGCGCTGTTAGAGCGTAACGGAATAATCAACTCGATACTTGGAATAGTGGGAATAGGTCCGCTGGAGATGATAGGAACCGACGGTGCTATTGTTCTTGGTATGGTATACAACTATCTACCATTTATGATACTGCCAATGTATTCCACCATGGTTAAAATTGATAATAGCGTTATTCAGGCGGCTCAGGATTTGGGATGCGGCCCTTTTAACGTTTTTAAAAAGGTTTTATTACCGCTATCTGTTCCCGGAATAACAACCGGAATAACCCTTGTGTTTGTTCCTGCGATATCCACCTTTATCATCTCACGCATGCTGGGTGGTGGCTCTACCATGCTAATTGGAGACGTTATAGAGCTACAGTTCCTTGGCAACTCCAACAACTATGGTCTTGGTTCTGCCATGGCATTGGTTCTAATGCTAATCGTACTTGCATGTATGTCTGTAACCAACAAGCTTGGCGACGAGGAGAGTATGGAGGGCATGATATGAAAAAGCTCGGTAACATTTATCTCACCCTTGCGATGTCGTTTTTATTTTTGCCGATATTCATCATGATGGTGTATTCCTTTAATGAGAGCAAAAGTTATGCTGTTTTTTCCGGATTCACACTCGACTGGTATATCGAGCTGTTTCAAAATGAAGAGCTGTTAAGCTCGTTGTTTCTGACACTTTGGTTGGCGGCACTTGCCTCGACTATTGCAACGATAATAGGTACAGCAGCGGCGGTTGGTATTTCTTCCATGAAAAAAACCTCCCGAACGATAATATTAAATATATCCTACCTTCCGGTTATCAACCCCGAAATTGTTACAGGTATCTCGTTGATGCTACTTTTCGTGGTTTTTAAATCGGCAATTCCTTATCAAATTTTTGGAATACCTACACTATTAATAGCACATATTACCTTCTGCCTACCCTATGTTATCCTTTCGGTAATGCCAAAGATACGTCAGATGGATTACCGCATAGTAGAGGCGGCACTGGATCTTGGTTGCAACCCCGTACAGGCTTTTTTCAAGGTTGTTCTACCCGAAATAAGCCCGGGAATAATTTCAGGGTTCTTAATTGCTCTTACGTTTTCGATAGACGATTTTATAATCAGCTACTTCACCAGCGGCACAACGCAAACACTTCCGATAGCTATCTATTCCATGACAAGGAAGAGGGTAAGTCCCGAGATAAATGCGCTATCTACCGTGATTTTTGTTGTGGTAATGACGATACTGTTGATTATGAATTATCAATCACTGCGTAAAGAGAAGAAAGAATATTAACAAATTTATGGAGGATTTACTAAGTTGAAAAAAATCATTTCTTGTATTGCAGCGGTGCTTTTATTAGCGGCTGTTCCATTTTCGGTATCTGCCGAGAGTGAGTACGACTGGGGTAGGCTGGCAGACCAGAATATCACACTGAATGTATACAACTGGGGCGAATACATCAGCGACGGATCGGACGATAGCATGGATGTAAACGCCGAGTTCGAGGCATTAACCGGAATTACTGTAAACTATACCAACTTTGCCACGAACGAAGAAATGTACACAAAAATTAAGGGCGGCGGTGCCGACTATGATGTTATCATTCCATCAGACTATATGATAGCTAGGATGATAAACGAGGACATGTTAGAGCCGCTGGACATGAATAATATTCCGAACTTTACCGATATTGATCCCTCGGCACTCGGACATGATTTTGACCCGGACAATAGCTATTCTGTTCCCTATATGTTGGGTGCGGTATGTATGATTTATAACACCACCATGGTAGAGGGCACTCCCGACAGCTGGGGATTGATGTTTGATGAAACATATAAAGGCGATATCCTGATGTTTAATAACTCAAGAGATGCTTTTGCGGTTGCTCAGGCATATAGTGGAATGACTTTAAATCCACAGACAGTGGAGGAGGTTCAGCAAGCAGCAGAGCTTTTAACCGAGCAAAAATCTGTTGAACCACGTTATGTTGCCGATGAGATCTTTGATGCTTTAGAAGGCGGCAATGCTGCCATCGGAGCCTATTACGCCGGTGATGCGAACAACATGATTGAAGCAAACCCCGACCTTAGCTATGTATTCCCAAAAGAGGGGGTTAATGTTTTTGTTGATGCTATGGCAATTCCCAAAGGAAGCCCCAACAAAGAAGCTGCCGAGATGTACATCAACTTTATGTGTGAGCCGGAAACATCTGCTGCCAACACGGAATATATTTACTATACCACCCCGGTTATGGGCGCAAGAGAGCTTTTGTCTGACGAAATTTTGGACAATCCGTTAGTGTTTATACCTTCCGATGTAATAGCTAACGGCACGACTTTTGCACTACTTTCCGATGAGGTTAACGCCGAGATGGATAAGCAGTGGACAGAAATTCGTACCGCTGAAGAGGATGCAGGCACATGGGTAATGCCAACCATTATAATCGCACTTGTTGCAATTATTGCATTGGTATATCTATTTAAATTCCGTAAAAAGAAAAAAGACTATTAACCTACAAAAGTTTAGCGGGCGATTTACTCCGCCCGCTAAACTTCTTCTTATAGTTCAGCCGGCACCTCAGTTTCTGCCATTACCTGCATGGTATCGTCCATAACCGAGCGAACCTGTCCCGATGGTTCGCAGAGAAGATAACTTCCTACCGAGCGGTTATTTCTTACCAATGTAACCCCCCAAACAACTTCATCCTTAGAGCTACGATTGGTTACAAGTATCTTCCATCGTTCTACGGTATCCCCTTTTAGGCTACTGATATCGCCGCCGCTTTCGGTAATGATGCTGTTAAATTCGCTGAAATCATCGTCGAAATCAGAAGGGATAACAACGCTACTAACCTCACCGGTGGTAATATCGGTGGTTATGCCGTAACCTTCAAAAATTTTTGCAACATCGCCAATTCCGTTAACGTCGACACCGGATGAATTGCCGTTTGCCATTGCCTCGGTAACATCATCGGATAACAAGATAGCTCCGCCGATTAATGTTGTGCATACCAGCAGCAGACTACAGGCAACAATGATCACTTTTTTTACGCCTTTTCTATTCATGGTTAAAATAAACATACCTTTTCCCCCAATTATTTCACGATTGTCGTTATTAAGTTTATGCAGTAGAGGATACAGATTATGCTAATGGTAATTGATATAGGTAACAGCAACATAGTTATTGGTGTGTATAACTCCGGCAATATTTGTTTTTTTAATCGTATTGCAACCGAAAAACAGCTGGAACCACCCCAGTACGCTATAGTAATATCGGAGCTGCTAAGGCTAAACGATATTAATAGCTCCGATATCGAAAAGATTATAGTTTCCAGTGTAGTTCCAAGGCTTAACGGAATTATTTCCGAGGCTGTTGGGATGATCTGCGATGTAGAGGTTATCCAGTTTGGCGCTCACTGCTGCCCCGAGCTACGCATAGATATCGACAACCCTAAAGAGCTGGGCTGTGATCTGGTTGCCTCTGCTTACTATGTTAAAAACAAGTTTCCACTTCCCGCTATAATAATTGATGCGGGAACTGCAACCAAAATTTCTGCCATAGATAAGGATGGCGTTTTTAAAGGCGTGGCAATAGCACCCGGAATGTTTATTTCGCTTGATGCTTTGGTTAGAAGAACATCACTGCTGATGGATATCCCGGTTACTCCACCACCTGCCGCAATAGGAACAAATACACAAAACTCGATAAAAAGCGGAATTCTACTCGGAACTGCCGCCATGCTGGACGGAATGGTAGATAGGTTTTTGCAGGAGCTCGGCGATGCTAAAACTATCATTGCAACAGGAGGAGCTGCCTCTATAGTGGTTCCACTGATGAAACATAGTGTAATTCTTTCTAAAACCTTGATTTTAGACGGACTTGCTCTTTCAGGCAGTACTAATTAGTTGAGCATGATGTAAAAAGACTACAAAAATAATGAGCATATTATGTTAATAAGATAGAAAAGATGAAAGTTTTACTAAATCTATTTATTTTTATTATTTAATGTGTTAGCATTATATCATAAACCCAAAGAGGTAAAAATGGATTTTTTTGACGTAATAGGATTATTAGGTGGACTTGCATTATTTTTATTCGGAATGCAAACCATGGCAACGGGGTTAGAGAAAATTGCCGGCAACAAGCTTGAGTCTACACTGCGAAAGCTTACCAGCAACCCGGTTTTAGCAGTAATATTTGGTGCACTTCTTACTGCCGCGATACAAAGCTCCTCGGCAAGTACTGTTATGGTTGTTGGTCTTGTAAACAGCGGTATGATGCAACTCTCCCAGGCAATCGGAGTTATCATGGGTGCCAACATCGGTACTACAGTTACTGCACAGATTTTAAGCCTTGGCGATATAGAGTCCGATAACTTTTTCCTACTACTGTTAAAACCATCTACTATAGCACCTGTATTTGCTTGCATTGGTGCGTTTTTATTCATGTTTTCTGAAAGCCCAAAAAAACGTGATATCGGTCAGGCACTTGTGGGTTTCGGAGTTTTATTCACCGGAATGTTCACCATGGAGGATGCTGTTCGCCCTCTTCGTGAATCTGAACTGTTTGTTGAACTTTTCTCCTCGCTTGAAAATCCTATACTCGGCGTTATTGCCGGTGCTCTTGTTACGGCGGCAATCCAGTCGAGTTCCGCATCTGTCGGTATTCTGCAGGCTCTTGCCTCCACCGGAATTATTAGTTGGTCGGCAGCCATACCGATTATTTTAGGTCAAAATATCGGTACCTGTATAACACCCATGTTAGCCTCTATCGGAGCAAGTAAAACCGCAAAACGCAGCGCATTTAGCCATCTTTATTTTAACGTAATCGGTACCACCGTTTTTATGATTGCAATATACGGTTCAAGATATATAATAGGTGAGTTTACATTTTGGGATGACGTTATCGATCGAAGCGGCATTGCTAACTTTCATACTGCCTTTAACGTTCTGGTTACCTTGCTTTTCCTCCCCTTTACTAAATCTCTTGCAAGGCTCGCAACCTTCACCGTTAAGGATAAAGGTGAATCGCAGGCTACCCCCGGTTCGGGCGTTCCTATTCTAGACGAACGTATCCTTGCCTCTCCGGTTGTAGCTATTCAAAAAGCTCAGGATACCGTTGCATACATGTCAAAGCTTTCCATGGAAAACTTTAGCAATGCAATGACGATTATTAATGAGCGGGATGGCGATTTAAAACTCAAGATAGATTCCATCGAAGAAACTATGGACGGCTTAGAGGTGGCGGTATCTAACTTCTTGCTTAAGGCATCGCACGATGAACTCTCGGTAGAGGAAAGCAACACTGTTTCCCTTCTTCTTAGCACTATATCCGATATCGAAAGAATTGGTGACCACTGTGTGAACATTTCCAATCACTCAAAAAATATTACCAAAAAGGGTTTTTCTCAAAACGCCAGAAACGAGCTACAGGTTCTTTACGAAGCTGTTTATGAAAACCTCAACAACATCAACACTGCTCTAAAAACCAACAACATTACTGTAGCATATTCTGTTGAGCCATTAGAGGAAACGGTAGACGTTATTTGTGAAAAGCTTCGTGAGCGCCATATTAAGCGTCTTAAAAATGCAAAATGCAAGTTAGAAAATGGTGTGATTTTTGTTGAAATTCTTTCCGACATAGAGAGAATTTCGGATCACTGCAGTAACATTGCAAACCGTGTTATATATCTTAACAGCGGTAAAGCTGATTACGACTTCCACGACATGAAAAAACAGTTTAAAAACAGCCGTAACAGCGCTGCAATGGCAGAAATTTTGGCTGGTTATGAAGAAAAATATTTAACAAGAATTTAGTGTAATCGATATGTTTTTGCTTAAAAACAGGAGTGTGGCTATAATATGATTAACGACAGTGGTATAGTTCTTTTGGCGGCGGGATCCGGTCTTAGGTTCGGTGCAAATAAGCTACTGGCCGATTTTAACGGACACCCTTTGGCCTATTATGCCATGAAGGTTGTTAAGGAAAGTGCACTTCCTTCGGTGGTGGTTTATGAAGATGAGTCAGTCGCCGACCTTGCCCGTAGCTTAGGGCTAAAAGTAAAAAAAATGTTCGGACCGGATAGGGGGCAGGGCGTTAGTATAGGGTATGGTGCAAAACAATTTAAATTTCGACGCTCCATGATGATCATGGTTGCCGACATGCCTTTTATTAAAACGAGCACCCTCCTCGCACTAAATGATAAATTTAAAAAATCCTCCACCAAAAAAATATTAACCTGCCACGTAAGCGGCAGGCGTTGTCCTCCGATTGTTTTCGGTAGAAAATATTTTAAGGATTTAATGTCTATATCGGGAGATATCGGCGCAAGGGATGTTCTGTTTAGATATCCCGACAGCATTGAGCTTTTCGAGCTACCCGACGACCTTGAAGCAACAGACGTTGATACCCTCGAACAGTTTACAGATCTTGTAGATCAAAGGGTGTTTCCTGATATACAAAATAGTTAAGCCAGTTTGCATAGAGTAAATTTGCGTGAGACCTCCAGATATATAGCGGGGTCTCATTTTTATCGTCTTTTGGAAAATAATTTTTCGGGATTTCGGCATCGGGTTCAGAATTAAGGTCGCGAATATATTCCTGCTTTAACGTATCTCGGTCGTATTCCGGGTGGCCGGTAACATAAAAATTTCTTCTGTTTTTATCTTCAACAATATAAATTCCGGAGTCGGGTGAAATAGAAAGAATCCTTAAATTCGGCTCTGCTTTAACATCATCGACGCTAATGGAGGTATATCTGGAATGCGGAACCCAAAAGCAATCATCAAAACCTCTTAAAAGTGGGTGATGTTCATCGGTTACCAGATGTGGAAAAACGCCAACTATCTTTTTATTAAGCTGATACTTATCTATGTTATATCTTCGATATAGGCCTGCCTGCGCCGCCCA
This sequence comes from uncultured Oscillospiraceae bacterium, assembly GCA_964368815.1. GTDB lineage: Bacteria > Bacillota > Clostridia > Oscillospirales > Ruminococcaceae > CAYJBH01. Next base: position 42,358 of record CAYJDA010000007.1, on the reverse strand, counting down.
ACAGATATGCATGGTGGAATAGACGTTGGTGCTAGACCAATCCATAATTTCACATAGCTCATCCCAGTAGTCTACCTGTTCGAACCTCATGCGTTCAACAGGAGCACCGGTAATAATCATGCCATCAAAACGCTGAGATTTTACATCATCAAAATGCCGGTAAAACTGAGATAAATGTGCGCTTGAAGTGTTTTTAGGAGTATAGCTTTTTAGTCCTAGAAGCTCAATTTCCACCTGAATAGGCGTGTTGGAGAGCAGACGTAAAAGCTGTGTCTCGGTTTCAATTTTTTTTGGCATGAGGTTTAAAATTATTATTTTAAGCGGTCTGAAATCCTGATGATTTGCCCTAGTTTCCTTTAGTGCAAAAATATTTTCGGTGGCAAGGGTAGAAAATGCCGGTAACTCATTTGGTATTCTAATTGGCATTAAAGCCTCCTTACTCGTCTTCACCATCTGTTTGTGTATCATCGCTATCGACGTTATCGTCGCTAATATCATTACTCGAGACATCTGCACTTTCTGAAGCTGCGTTAGAATTATCGTCATCTCCACTGCTCGTCTGCAAGCTACTTACAGATTGGGAATCACCTTCAACATCGCTTGGTAAATAATTATCGGGGAGTTCTAAAATTTCATCCTGGGTAATTTCTATTCCCGCCTCGGTTTTAAGCGTATTAAGCATTTCAACTGCCTTTAGGTACTGGGGATCATCGGTAAAGGTTAGGTTATAGGAATAAAGTTTTTCTTCTGCAGTTAGAACTACCTCGAAATCAATCGGAATTCCTATGTCGTTGTATACATCGCCTTTATCCGGAATTATCTGGCCAACGGTTAGCTCGATAGCACTACCGTCGGTTAGCTGGAATATCTGAGAAACGCCACCATTTCCGGCTGTGTTCTCACCTACTATTCGTGCACCACTATTCTCTTTTAGTGTTAATGCAAGCAGTTCCGGAGCACCGGAAGTTCCACTATCGACTATTATAGTAATCGGCATGGAAACCCTTGCTTCATTACTTAGATAGATAGGTTCTGTTGTATCGTCGTTGTAATGAATTGTGGCAATTTCTCCGGCATCTACAAATATGTCGGCAATTCTTGCTACTGTATTAAAGTTGCTCTGGGATACACCACGTAAATCTATAACGAGACCGGTTGCCCCCTCTCTAACCAAACTATTTATTGCAAAATCAAGTTCGCTTGCAAGCGCATCATTAAAGGACAGTACCTTCAAATAGCCCGTATCACCGGACTGATTACTATATTCTAAAGTTGGGCTTATATAGCTACGGCGTAGCAGCATGCTGGTTGAATCTTCGGTGCTACCCACCGGTTGCCAAACAATTTCAATCTCGCTACCAAGACTTCCGCTTAAAAGGCGGTTTGCTACATCAAGCGATATATTCCTTGTATCGGTTCCGCCTATAGTTTTTATAATTGATCCCTCGTCCATGGCCGCTTCTGCGGCAGGAGAATCTATAGCCACCCTGGTAACCCTTAAATACCCGGTTGCATCGTTTGCCACAGTAACTCCGATACCAACAATTTCACCCGCTTGTTGTGCGAGATATTCTGCATACTGTGTAGGGTTAAAATATCTTGCCGCGTCATCGTTTATTCCGGAAAGATACCCGGTAGAAATCATATCGGATAATCTGTCCTCATCTATTTCACCAAGGTAGTTGTTTCTTACAAGACTATCCACCTCACTGAGTTTAGAAAAGGTAGCTTCTCGCTCGGTAACCGACTGAACGGTATCGTTAAAAATATTCATGGCAAGAAGCATCGTGACCGAGAGTGTTGCGGTCATGGCAAGAAGGGTTATTGCCAAGGCAAAGCCTATCGGGATTTTTTTCGTCATGTTTTTTAAAGCCCCCGCATTTTCTTATATTTACAAATAATAATTATAACATATTTACACTACAGTTGCAAGCTGTAGTGTAGTTAATAGTGGTTTAACATTTAAAATGTTAAACCACTATATTTTAGCCTACCAAATAGGGTAACGGATTGGTGTGTTGATTATTTATTCTAATTTCAAAATGCAGATGATTTCCGGTAGAATTTCCGGTAGAGCCTACAAAGGCTATAGTCTGCCCCTTGGTAACTACATCACCCTTGGAAACAGCAAGGCTGTTACAGTGTCCGTACAGTGTGATGTACTGGCCACCGTGGTCTACCATCAGATAATTTCCGTATCCAACATTGCTATATATAGCAGTAACAACCACTCCATCGTTAGAGGCAATAATCGGTGCGTTATAAATGCTTGCCGAAGGGCCTGTTGCGATATCAATACCGGTATGGAATTCCCATCTACCAAACAAGAACCTCTCTGCATAGGGACTTGATATATTTGCCGAAGAAGAATGTGAGGGAACCGGCCAGGCAAATGTGCCACCAACAAACTCGGTAGTACTGTTTGCTGTCGCCTCCAAAAATGCCTTTTCATACTCTGCCTTTGCCGCATCGTATTGCTCGGCTATTTTTGCTTCTTCAACCGCTGTGGCCGCCTCGGCAGCCTGAATATTATCAATATTATTTGTGGCAACCTGCCATGCATTTGCATAGTCGGTTCGTGCCTGCTCGAGAACACGTTCCTCCTCCTCTAAATCGAGAAGCTGTGCGGCAAGCGCCTCTTCCTGTAACTGGAGGGCTTTTTTCTCCCTGTCCATCTCCTCTAAAAGAAGGTTGTCTGCCTCGGTAACACGCTGAACGGCATCGGTAGCGGTTAAAAACTCAGAAAAGGAGTTTGCCGATAAGATGGTGGACATGATTCCGGTATTTCGGGTTATGTACATTGCACGAAGACGTTCGGCAAGTAGCTCTTCAGAGTTTGCTATGTTTTGAAGGGTTTGATCAATTTCAGACTGCTTTTGTGCTATCTCGCCCTTTTTATTTGAGATGTTTTCCAGCAGTATGTCGATCTGAGCTTCGACAATTGTTAACTGTTCGGTTGCGTTTGCCTGTGCCGCCTGCTGATTCTCTTTATCCGCCGCAAGCGCTTCCAGCTCTGCCTGCAATGCCTCCAGTTGATTTTCCAATGCCTCCATCTCGTCTTTTTTTTCTGCAAGATCGTCGGTTGCCATAACATTAAAGGAAAATAAAAGCGAAAACATAGATAAAAACATTATCGCACAGATACCCACGGCAATTATTTTATTTTTTTTATCTGTCTGCATTAAACACCGATACACCTACCCATCAAAGGATTAGTGCCTTCCTATTTATTTTATTTAGCATTAGAGCTGAACATGTATTGTATATTTAATTTGTTATAAAACAGTGAAACCAAATATAAAAGAGTTAACATGTTTTAAGTTTATTAAACTTTTAAATACTTGCTCACCGAAATTTGTGAGCCTATAACACCAACCGTAACCCCTCCGATAACGAAGCCAAGAAGTAGCATAATGGCAACATCTGAGTAGGGAACGATGCTTGGGATCAGTAGCGAAAGAAATGCGAGTGCCGTTGTGTTTACGTTATCGATTAACAATAGATAAGCTCCGGAAATTATTCCAAAGGCGGAAAGTGAGGCGATAAGTCCGATAAAAACACCCTCAACAAAAAATGGAAACCGAATAAAGGTGTTGGTGGCACCAACATATTTCATAATGTTTATCTCTTTACGACGTGCAAATACAGTCAGGCGTATGGTGTTTGTGATAACCACAAGAGAAACCATTGCAAGCACTCCAACAAGTCCCCAACCGCCGATGGTTACCGTTCGATCCACCCCGAGGATAACATCAACTATATCGGTAGGTGAAGATATGTAGTCGATACCTGATATTTCAGATATTTTTTCGGTTGTATCTCCTAGCGATTCCAGCTCGAAAATTTTAACACGATAGGATGCAGGGAATGGGTTGTTCTCTTCTTTATATCCCTCTAAAAATAGCCCCATTTCGCCCATGTATTGAATCTGATCTTCAAGAGCCTGTTCCTTAGAGATAAAAACAGTCTCATCGTAATTTACATTGGGTAGGTTAGAAAGAGCCGTTCCAAAGGCGCTAATCTGTTCTTGCGACAGATCGTCCTGCAAAAAAACAATAATTTCGTTCTGCTCTCCCATAGATTTCACCATACTATTAAGATTGGTGGAGAGAAGCACTGCAATACCGGTAATAATAAGGCAGGAGGCGAGAACAACTATGGAAGCAAAGCTCATAAACCGGTTACCCTTACCGGGCATTAATCCCTGCTTTGCAAGATATAAAAAGGATGAAATAGCCATTGATAAAGTTCCTTAAAATTTAATTCCGCCGGGAAATAAATCCTCGGCTTCCTGTGAGTAGTTTTCAACGTCTACCGCAGGGTTAAAAGCACCGGTGGCGCTATCGCTTAATATTTCGCCTTTTTCGATGTGTATAACCCTTTTGGAAAACATCTTAACCAATTCGTGTTCATGGGTAACAACTATTACGGTAGTTCCCACCATGTTTATTGCCTGCAGTAGCTCAAGTATTTCTACCGAAAGCGCAGGATCGATATTACCGGTAGGCTCATCGGCAATAATAAGAGGCGGCGAATGCACTAGCGCTCTTGCAAGAGCAACACGTTGCTGCTCACCACCTGAGAGCTGTGAGGGATAACTCTTTGCTTTACCGGCAAGGCCAACAAGGTCGAGAACATACGGCACACGTTTTTTAATTAAACGGTTTGGAATGTTGGTCACCCTCATAGCAAAAGCTACGTTATCGTATGCATTTAGGGTAGGTATAAGTCTGAAATCCTGAAATACCACACCCATACTACGACGTAAAAATGGGATATCTTTCTGGCGAATTTTGGTTACGTCGAATCCGTTTATTTCTATGTTGCCTTCGGTAGCACGCTCCTCTGCAAGCATTAGCTTTAAAAAGGTACTTTTTCCCGCACCGGAATGGCCAAGCACGAAAACAAACTCGCCCTTGTTAATGTTGATATTTACATTTCGCAGTGCCTCGATATTTCCGTTGTACACCTTGCGAACATTTTTGAAATGTATCATTAATAAACCTTACTACTCCTGTGTAACAGAAAGATATTTCTTTACCATAAGAGCAACCTTAAACAAAATTGCGTCGTCGAACTCACGAAGGTCAAGTCCGGTTAGTTTCTTTATTTTTTCGAGACGATAAACGAGGGTGTTACGGTGAACAAAAAGGCCACGGCTTGTTTCACTGACGTTGAGATTGTTTTCAAAAAATCTTTGAATGGTAAATAATGTTTCACTGTCTAAACTCTCAACATTTCCAATACGAAAAACTTCGTTTAGAAACATCTCGCAAAGTGTAGTGGGTAGCTGATAAATTAACCTTGCAATACCCATATTGGAATAATTAATAATATTGCGCTCTTTATCGAATATCCGACCGATTTCCAGAGCCATTCTTGCCTCTTTAAAGCTGGTAGCAAGTTCCTTTACACCGGTTACCGGTATTCCGATACCAACGGTTGCCTTAATGTAATGTACGCCGGCAAGGGTATCAATTATCGAGCCTGCAAGTTTATCAATATCAACAGACTCAATGTTTTTCTTTATTTCCTTAACCAAAACGGTATCCTGCTCTGAGATGCTGAAAACAAAGTCTTTTTGTTTTTCCGGGAAAAGACTGTTTATGGCATCATAGGCAAATCCTTCGCTGTTGCTTCCGGTACGAATAAGCAAAACAACCCTTGGAACTTCACCAACAAAATGAAGTTCTCTCGCCTTGGCAAAAATATCTCCCGGCAATATATTATCGGTAACAACATTTTTAATAAAGCTTGCTTTATCGTGCCTGTCGTTATGATATTGACTTACATTTTCAAGCGCAACCGAAATAAGAACCGCAAACTTTTCTGCCAACTCATCAGCACCCTCAATAAAAAGAGTATGGTCATCGTTACGGTGCACCTCAAAGCCAACATAGGTTCTCCCACCAAATGTGGTAACCTTTTCGTCTGTGATACGCCTGTCCATCTCTACACCGACAATCTCGGTAGAAGTACAGGCAATAACTGTACCTGTTTCGTCAATTACACCGATTTCACGTCCCAGTCCCTCACCCATACGGTTAAGAACATTTTGGAAAAGCTTATTAGCCATATTTAACCCCTTCTGCTTTTGTGAAAAATGCTTAATTTTTCTAATTTCATTTTATATTTTACACAAAAAAAATAAAAATTGCAATACTTATATCGAAAATAATTTAAAAATTTACCATTTTTTTGTAATTATTTACTACTCTTGTTTAAAATTATTTTTACCATCAGCCCTCCGGCCGGCCGATTTTGCAACTCTATTTCAGAGTTGTGTGCTCTTAATATTTCATCTACCACCGCAAGACCTATACCACTTCCCTTTTTGGAGTCACTTGCTTTATAAAATTTATCTTTAACGCTTTTAATTTCATCTTCCGGAATTCCCTTACCTTCATCCTCAACGGTAACAACGACCTTTTCGGTTGAATCGGTAAGCGAAACAAATATTTTTCCGTTATCGGGGGAGTATTTAACGGCGTTGTCCAGAACGTTTAAAAAGACCTGTCTCATTCGGTTGCGATCCGCCTCCAGAACAACTACCTCCGGCGGCTCGTTAAAGACGATATTTATACCTTCCGATGTTGCACGTCCTTCGGTTATCTGCACGGCGTCGGAAAGCTCGGCAATAATATCTATGCGTTCCTTGGTAAGTTTTAGGCCGTTATTTTGTATTCTGGAAAAATCTAAAAGCTCCTCAACCATGTAGGTAAGTCTATCCGCTTCGCTGCCGATAACCTTCATAGCCTTTTTTGCATTTTCGCCATCAAGGTTGTTAACCGTTCCAAGCGTCTCAGACCAACCTTTAATTGCGGTAAGCGGAGTTCTAAGCTCATGTGAGATGGAGGATATAAAGTCATTTTTCAGTCGTTCCGACTCCGATAGGCTGTCCGCCATATTATTAATTGTATCACACAGTCTGCCTATTTCGTCGTTATGAGTGTTGTTAATTCTAACTTTAAAGTCTCCACCAGCAATTCTTGTTGCAATTCTCTCCACCTTTGTAATCGGATTTACGATGCTTCGAACAAACAATAGCCCGGTTACCAAGGAAAAAATAAATATAACCGCTGCAATAATCAGGGTAAGCGTGATATTGTTGAATATTTCCTGGTGTATTCCGGTTAAGGATACCACCAATCTAATTGCCGAAATATCGGTGGTGGTGTAGGGCACGAGCATAGATATAGCCATTATGGGCTCGTTACGGTCGGTAACGCCGATATACTCTCCCACTCCATCGGGATTTTGAAAGGCAAGTGTAAAATCCTCGGTAACGCCATTATAAACCGTACCGGAACCGGAACTTGCAACAACATCACCGTCCGGGCTTAGCAACATAAGCTCAAATTTGCTCGCCTCGGTAAACTCCTCCACCATCTGATTTAATGTAGAGGCTCGCTCGTTAGGTGTTACACTTCCCGCCACCGAGAGCTGTCCCGATATATTCTCAAGGCGTGAAGTTATAGCCTGGCGGGTTCCCTCAAAGTAGTTTGTAACTATAGATAAGCATAGAATTATCTCGGCAAGTATCAATATAGTTGCCGTGATAAGAATGTTTCCCTTTACCCATCTTCTGGTGATGCTGGATTTCATGTTCCGCCAATCATTATTGTTTTTTTGTTTTTAAGTACTCGTGAATAGCCTTTGCACTGTCCTTGCCGGCGCCCATTGCAAGTATAACGGTTGCCGCACCGGTAACGGCATCGCCTCCGGCATAAACTCCCTCTCTGCTGGTAAGCCCATCATCACCGTTGGTAACAATACATCCCCATCGATTGGTTTCAAGCCCCGGGGTAGTAGTTCTTATCAACGGGTTTGGACTGGTACCTATTGCTATAATAACGGTATCTACCTGAAGTAAAAATTCGCTATCCGGTTTTACTACCGGTCTTCGCCTACCGCTATCGTCCGGTTCACCAAGCTCCATCTCCACACATTTCATTCCCGACACAAAGCTGCTTTCATCCGGTAATATCTCGGTAGGGTTGCAAAGGGTTTTAAAGATGATACCCTCCTCTTCAGCATGTTCTACCTCCTCGGCCCTTGCCGGAAGTTCTTTCATGCTGCGACGATAGACAATATAAACATCTTCCGCCCCCATGCGCTTAGCACAGCGTGCGGCATCCATGGCAACATTACCGCCGCCAACAACCGCCACCGCTTTACTTTTTAATATCGGTGTTCTGCTGTTTTGCTGATATGCCTTCATCAGATTTACACGGGTTAAGTACTCGTTAGCGCTGTAAACTCCTTTAAGCCCTTCACCCGGAATATTCATAAAGTTTGGAAGGCCGGCACCTGAGGCAATAAATACAGCCTCAAAGCCCATCTCCTGCATAAGCTCATCAACGGTGTAGGTTTTTCCGATAACCATGTTAGTTAAAATTTCAACACCTATCGCCCTTAATCCGTCAATTTCCTTTTGAACAATATCTTTAGGCAACCTAAACTCCGGTATTCCATACATTAAAACACCGCCGGCAAGATGTAACGCCTCAAACACTGTAACTTTATAGCCATACTTTGCAAGCTCACCTGCGGCGGTTAATCCGCTAGGACCCGCACCAATAATTGCAACCTTGCGTTCGTTGCATTCGGGCATAGTTGGAGTTGTGTTTGTATTTTCTCGGTGATGGTCTGCAACAAATCTCTCAAGTCGACCAATGGCAACCGGTTCACCCTTTTTACCCCTAATGCAAAGCTGTTCACACTGTGTTTCCTGAGGACACACCCTACCGCAAACAGCAGGCAGTGCCGATGCAGAAGAAAGAATTTCGAATGCTTTTTCAAAGTCGCCTTCAGCAGTTTTTTCGATAAAACCGGGAATATCGATACCTACCGGGCATCCCTCAACACAGAATTTTTTTGGACACTGGAGGCAACGATTTGCCTCCTCGATAGCAGTTTGGGCAGAATACCCCAGCGCTACCTCTTCAAAATTTCCGTTTCTTATGTTAGCATCTTGGTTTGGCATTGGACATTTATTGAGACTCATATTACGCTGTGGCATTATTTCACCTCCTGACCGAGAAGGTTACATTCGTTCTCATGATGAACTCTCTCTGTATCTTTATAGATACCTCCACGCTGTATTGCCTCGTCAAAGTCAATAAGATGGCCATCAAAATCCGGACCGTCAACACAGGCAAATTTAGTTTCACCGCCCACAGTAAGGCGACACCCGCCACACATTCCGGTTCCGTCTACCATTACCGGATTCATGGAAACCATGGTTTTTATTTCGTACTTTTTGGTTAAAAGACATACAAATTTCATCATAATCAGAGGGCCTATAGCAATAACTTCATCGTACTGATTGCCCTCCTCTATAAGTTTTTCCAGTGCATTGGTTACGAGACCTTTTTCACCATAGCTACCATCATCACTCATTGCACAAACTTTATCGGATACAGCGGCAAACTCCTCTTCGAGAATAACTAAGTCTTTATTTCTAAAGCCAACAATACTGTGAACTTCACAGCCATTCTCATGTAGCGCTTTAGCAACGGGATATGCAATAGCACAGCCAACACCGCCGCCAACTACAGCAACCTTTTTAAGCCCGTCGATATGGCTTGCAACACCGAGAGGACCAACAAAATCTTCAATGCATTCCCCCTCATTTAGGCTGTTAAGCTCGTGGGTGCTTCCGCCTACCAGCTGAAATATTATGGTTATGGTTCCGTTTTCACGGTCATAATCCGCAATAGTCAGCGGAACGCGCTCGGAGTTTTCCTTTGCGCGCAAAATAATAAACTGTCCCGCAGCTGCCTTTTTGGCAACCGCCGGAGCAGCTACAACCATCTTGGTAACTGTAGGGTTGAGTAGTGTTTTTTCGAGTATTTTATACATGTTTTCCCTTTCCTATTCTGTCGGTATTATCTCTATTCCGTAATATTTTATGTAATAATCGGATTTAAACTCGTCCGGAAGATTGTTATAGTTATGTAAGGTATAAATGTTTTCGGTGGTTATGGGATATAGCGGAACTTTTACCGCCTTGTCTTCATTTTCCACGGCCTGTTCTATTAATAATTCTCGCTGTAAGGTAATCGGTATAAGATCGGATATCCAGGAGGAATGTATAAAAAACAGTCCGATTAATGCTAAAGCTGAAACACCTCCCGCCACCGTATACAACCTCTTTACAACATTATACCGCTGAAGATTTAGCAAATTAATCGCCTTGTAGATACAACCGGCTTCCACTATAAAAACCAGCGCGCACCAGTAGTTAAGGCCGTAGTTAGGAACATATGATACAAGTGCCCAAATAAATGGAGACAGTGCCGAGACTGCGATATACTCGAAATTATCCCTAATCCACTCCTTAAGCTTTTTATTTTTTATCAGAATAATTAACGAGATAAATGTTAGCAGCAGAAGACCTAATGCGAGAAGCAGACCGACGTTGCTATAGGTTTTAAAAACATCGATATGTGCCCTTATGCTTAATGCCAGTTTCTCGGAATAGGGTTTTAGTATTCCTGTGTCATGGTCGGTGCCGGCTCTAACAAAGTTGCCCGGTGCGATAAAGCAAAGTATATAACCGATAGCAAGCCCAACATTGTGTTTTAAAGCATCAATAAATTTAATTTTTTTCTCTATAAACAAGAGAAAAAGTAAGCGCAAACCTATTATTAGGATAAACATTGCACCCAGCATTTCATGCGTAAAACCCGTAACAAAGCCTAAAACATTAAAAGCAACAAGTTTTCCGATTGAGGTTTTATAGTTGTTTTTTAAAAGGTTGTTATTAACATTTATGTATAGTAGGTACAGCACTGTGGTTACTATATAAATTGCGGTGAAGGTAATTATTAACAACACCCCAATCGATGTAGAGTAGAAGATAACAAGTAAAAATATTAGAGGAAGAGCAATAGGGTGTGACAGCGCATTTTTAAACCCTCTAAATACCAGAGCCGAGATTAATGCTACATACGCAGTAAAAAAAGTCGCCTGCAATATTGAGGTGAAAACTTCGCCGGTAAAGGAAAGCACGGGAACAATCAGCCAACCGGTCATTCTGCCTGTCCAGTTCAAATACAGGTTATGTAGCGAGCGTAAAAGGGTAGCAAAATCGTCTATCTGCTCATTTGCAATATATAGAGATGCTTCTTCATCGCTTACATGATAATACTCATAGGCGTTATCGAACTGAAAAAGAACGTCGTCGCCAAGTGGCGGAACAAATCTTGTTACAACGAATACAAATCCAAAACACAGGAGCAAAATAAAAACCGATATAAAACGACCGAGGTTTTTATCCCTCATTCTGTTTTCTCCGTTTGCGGGTGGAGGTAGACGAGGAAGAAGGGGTAGTGGCAGGTGAAGGGGTTGATATCTCCTCATCAAACGGATATTTTAGCCCTACAGTTTTTCTGAACTCATCCATTATTTCCATCATCATCATGCTGTGTTTAGCTCCCATAATTGGGCTATCGGTTGCCCCCGAGTTTATCAATTCATTAAAATGTCGTATTTCATGAGAAAAATCGATTGGTTCTTTAAAGCTAAATGTAATTTCGCTGTTGGGTTTAAAAACAGTATATCCTTTAGGCATATGCGCAGGGCTGTCTACAACAATAACACCTTTTTCCATTACGATTTTGCAATCGTTAGAAATATTTTTTTCACCGGCTATTGAGGTTATAAACTCTGCATTAAAGTCTTTAAATGCTAGTGTGAATTCCGAGGTTTCATCAACTCCGGTCTCGCTTAACTCTACCCTTGCTCCTTCAAGCTTTGGCATTTCGTCGGTAAGCATCATTGCCGCATTAAGGCAGTATATTCCAAGATCGAAAAGTGCACCACCTGCAAGCTTTGGATCGTTTATACGATGCTCTGGAGATAAATTTTTCATGTTGCAACAAAAATCACTTTTCATGTGCTTTATACTGCCAAGCTCACCGGAATCAATAAGCTTTTTAATCGAAACAAGCGGCGGAAGAAATCTCGACCACATTGCCTCCATTAACATCAGCCCCTTTTCCTGTGCTGTTTTTTGAAGTATTGCAAGTTTCTTTCCGTCTGTGGTTATAGGTTTTTCGCATATAACATGCTTGCCTGAATTAAGTGCCAGCATAATATTATCGAAGTGAAAATTATGGGTTGTTGCTATATATACTGCATTGATATCGGCATCAGCGCATAGCTCCTCATAACTACCGTAAGCAGTAGCGTAGGGGCAGTTTTTTGATGCAAATTCTTCGGCGCGGGTAATATCTCTTGCTGCTACCGCCGCAATCTCGCAGTTTTCTACATTTAAAGAAGATTTGATAAACTTAGGTGCTATCCCCCCACACCCAATGATTCCGTATCTAATATTCATGCTTACCCCTTTGTTATATATTCACTTATAATCTATAAAATTATACTATAAAAAGAGGTGATTGTCAATTCAGGCAGGATGTGTTATAATAATAAAATGTTTAGGATAATTGTTTTTATATCGTTGCTACTGCTTGTTGGCTGTTCGGCCGAAACGCAGTCCGTTGTTATACCTCAAACCCAGTCTGAACCCGAGGTGGAATATATAAGAACTATTAAGGTTGGCAGCATCTATCCTTCCGACTCACCCATGGGGGTTTTTTTAGAAAGTTTTGCAGTGGCGTTAGAGGAAGTTTTTGATGGTGAAATACAGGTAAATGTATATCACGATGGCTTTCTCGGAGATAACGAGCGGCATCGTGAGCTCCTGGATAGTGGCGGTCTTGATTATGCTATAATTCATCCTGAGGAGGATGACCCGCTTCACACCGTTATGTCTACACCATATCTTTTTAACGATGAAAGCATTGATAATGCGCTGGAGATTATTAATGAGCATGATCCGGCAAACACTATACACAGAGTTCTATATTATCTTAACTGTGGATCGGTTGGAGTAGCGTCGAACGAACAATTTAGAAATATGGAAGATATACCTCCGATGCCACAGGAAAACTTGATCGAAATAGAATCTTTCAGCTATGTAAATGAATACTCTATAGGCGACAACAATAATTTTTTTGCTGATATCGACTATTATTATGATATAGGAATGTTTAGTGAATCTAACAGCGTTAACATAATGTTTAACGAACATCAAGCGGTAAGGGATGCACTTGAGCTTGCAATCGAAAGCCTGGAAGAGTTTACCCAGGCCGATAATGATTTTATCATATATTATACGCCTGTAAACCACGAACAATTTGTTCAGGACACTCTAAGCACATATCAAACTCTTTATGAAGATGAAGCTTTTCTTGAAACAATTGCCATGCTGGAGGAGGTTTTGCCTTCATTACCCACCGAGATTCAACAGGAGCAGAGTTAGGGAAGTATTATGCAATTTAAGCCTACTAACAATACATTGGCGCTAATAAGGTTTGCTTTTTTTCTATTTATTATTTGCTTTATAACAATTTCAGCTGCCACTAAGGTAGACGCCTCCCAGCTTAAAGCGATTAACCTTGATTTTAAAATCCCGACCTCCGGCACCCAGCGCCCAAACGTACCTTACGTAATGTTTAATGTAGACTATGGTGAGATTGGTCAGGCTAATATAGCTGTTATTTACATCAAATCTGAAGACTCAAGGTATAGCTACTATGACATTGCCGGAAGTTATTCACATTATGAGCTGATAGACGGAAAATATTCAAGGTCGGTAATTCCGATAAGCGATGTTCCGAACAACACCGTTTTTAACGAAATTAGGGTAGCCATAGTTCCTACCGCAGAATACAACAGCGGATACTTTGAGCCACAAAGTTATATGGAATCACTTCCCGAAAGCTTTTTTACTGAAGGCCAGAACAAGCTAACCATAGATTTAACCATCAACAAAACCGAGTCAACCCAAACCAAAACCTTCAAAAGAATGGGTTGGTATGGGCAGTTTTTGTTGCCGGGCATGCCGGCAAACTCCATGATAGCGATAAAGCAGGTTGGCGATGTAATATCAGGCAGAAATGCAGTTACCGACAGCATGGGGGTTTACGAGTTTGAGGATACCCCAATACATGGCATAGGCTGGCTGTTGGGACTTGGAGATATCTTCACTACCCCTGCCGTCTCAACCCATGAAGTTTGGAGCTACATAGCAGATGCTGGCATACCATCGGGCGGAGTTACTCCGTATACATTCAGCTACACTAAGTATCCGGTAGGATATGATATGCACTACGATTCCACCATGCAGACGGTTGTTTTTACAAACGAGCTGTCTGCCGGAGATACAATTTTTAAAACTACAAATGATTCTGCCTTTGAGTATACTGCTGTTAACAGAACTGCTAAAGGCGGGTCGATAAAGTATTCAGTGCCTTCCGGCAACGGAGTGGCAACGGTTAACTCAACTACCGGTTTGGTAACAATTGTCGGCATCGGCACCGTTAGAATAACAGCAACTGCGGCGGCAGTTAGCGGATATAACGCAACCTCAATTTCCTATGATTTAACCGTAACCGCTCACAGCATTCTGCACGAGCTGAGTTTTAGCGATTCCGAGCTGCAAAGCGGAGCAAAAACGATAGAATACCTACAGGTTGCGGATTTTAACGGGGAGGCTGTTTCGAGCACAGCCGGCTCAACCCCTATCGTCTACAGCAGTAGCAATGAAAACATTGCATTGGTGGACTCTAACGGTAAGGTTACCATAAAGGGATATGGTAGTGTTATTATAACGGCATCTATTGCCGAGACGCAAACGCCGAGCATAACCTATCTGCAAAACTCGATTGAATATACACTTATCGTGCGCACAGGTGATGTTAACGGCGATAATGAGGTTAATAATACCGACATGTTGGTGATTACACAGTCTGATAACTACAACAAAAACGTTGAAGATAGCTCGATTGGAGAAAGCGGCGACCTTAATCATGACGGCATTATTAATTTTCTTGATCTTTCAATGATTAGAAATTATCTTGCTAAATAATCTCCGCCAAAGGAATTACCCAATGGTTGTTCCGGTATAATAATGAGTTAGAATTTGGCTATAGCTCCAACCTTGCTGTGCATATAGCTGTGCGCCCCATTGACTTAGGCCAACGCCATGTCCGTAACCGTAGGCAGTAAAGGTAAATGAACCGTTTGCATAAACTACATCAAACGCGGCACTACGTAGGCCGGAGCCACTAAGTATAGTGTCTCTTATAGCTCTACCGGTAATTGTTTTACCGTAATAAGTTGTATGTCCCGCTATAGACATATTGCCGTTATAACCCCCCGATGTTTCGTTTATAACAACAAACCATGTATTCGGATCGGTGCCGGTGAGATCTATTCCTGTTTTTGCAAGAACCATGCTTTTTACGGCATCCTCCGACAGGGTTAAGGTTGATTGATAGCCGGAAGCGTTAACATCTACCGAGCTATCCACCGATACAAGATAAGGCAAACTGCCACCCCAAACCTCCTGTGAAGCGTTGGTTTTACCTGCCGATATGGCAAAGTATGGCGTAAATGCCGGCGAACCGCTATATAGTACCCGTTGATTAATAACCGGTGTAATAGCCGCTACAACCCTACTGTCGGCAACATCTCGTCCCGCAACCGATGGTGCGGCAACGCCTCTTGCCTGCTCGTAGAGTATCCATGTATAGGAGGCCACCGCCTGTGCCTTTAACGCCTCGGTGTGCCAACTTGGCGACATTTCGAGCGAAACTATTCTAGCTATAATATCAAGGGTACTTCCTGTAGTAACAACCCCGTTCATGGTAACGGTTAAACTTCCTCCGGGAGTCTCCGGTGGATCTGGAGTGGGGGTAGTTTGTGAAGAACTGCTACTTGAGCTACTACTGCTTGAGCTACTACTTGAGGAGCTACTACTCGACGAGCTGGCTGACGAAGAACTGCCATTTGAGTCATCGTTATCGTCCGTATCACTGTTATCGTCATCCGAGCTATCGTCTTCGGAGTCGGATGAATCCTCTTCGTTGGAATCGTCTTCAGCTGAATCAGCTTCATTCGAATCATCATTTGTGTCGGTTGAGGAATCCTCATCCGAAGGAAGAACTGTTGATGGGATATCTCCGAGCAACGGAATGTCCGCACCCATTGCACCTACAAAACTACCGGTAGCTCCGAGTGATCCCAGCTCGGTTGCAAGGTTGAGGAAGGTAGTTTGTGGGTCCGGCTGTTCACCGCCAAAACGGTTATAGTAAACCATCGGCATTATTGCCGAGGTGTTTTCCTGAATTTCATTGTGCTCTCTCTCCTCATCGTCAGAGAGTAGCTTCCCAACAACAACAAGGTTTGTGCCGGCGGAAAGATCGCTCGGGGTAACTATGCTAAAAAAGCTGTCGTGCTCGTCGGTGCTAACAGGGTAGTTATAGAACGAGCGAGCCTTTACCCCAACAACAAACTCCATCTGGGAACGAAGCGTTTCAAATCCCCCGATTGCCGAAACGTCCGGCGTCAGCCCCTCCACAGTATCATCATAATAAACCGATATAATCTGATACTGCTGAGTCTCCTCCTGTGTTATGTAGCTAAAACTTTGAACCTGTTCTGCCCTCGCTATGTTTTCCAAAAACAATAGCTCTGAGAGCTGTGAGCTACCGTAAACAACCGTGTTTACGGTGGCGGCTTCCTCAAGTGGTAGTCTTGAATCCATAAAAACAGTACCATCTTCAGACGGCTGTTTGTCAAAACCGGTGGAGGTGTACTCGACGTTATCGAGTCCACGAACCACCGGCAATTCTATGTCTGTAGCTTCAACAGCGAGCCACCCGACCGTATCGGAATTTGTTTCTACAAGCTCGGCTAAGTACCCCTGCACCGCCTCTTCGTAACCCTCATCGTTCTGCCCTATGTTAATCGAATGATATCCAGCTGAAGTTTCCTGCCAGAACATCAAGCTTGATAGGTCGATATCACTTTGCTGAAGATAATTATATCCAAAGTATCCCGCTACTGCAAGTCCACCTACAATTATTAGTGTTAACAGGGTTAACATCACCCTTTTAACCGAGAAAAATCCTTTTGGTTTTATCGGCTGTTCAATATCTGTTCTTTCCTTTTCCTCAAAAATTCTAACGTTTGAGAGCTCCATGTCGCAGAGTATTCTTCGAAGAAGATCAAGCGTATTTTTAACAGCACCCATACGCACCCAGTCTCGTCCGCGTCCCTTTCCGAGGTCAAGACGTTTAACAAAGGTAAGTTTTTCGTAACATACAGCTATGTAAACAAGTCCTACCGGTTTATCCGAAGAGCCCCCTCCGGGCCCTGCAATGCCGGTTATACCCACTCCGATGTCGGCACCGGTGTTTCCCTTTACCGCCCTCGCCATCTCACCGGCAACCTGGCTTGAGACAGCACCGTATTTATCAATAATTTTTTTCTTAATACCGAGAATTTCCGCTTTACTCTCGTTAGAGTAGCTACACACTCCGCTTAAAAACACCTCCGAAGCTCCATCAATAGAGGTTATTTTTTCAGACAATAGCCCACCGGTGCAGCTCTCGGCGGTTGCAATAGTTTTTAGTTTATCCTTTAATAATCCAACAACAACCTTTTCGAGCGAACTCTCACCAAGTGCATATACATGTTCCTGCAAAACCAGACGCACTCTGTTTTCCGCCCCCGTGGCAAGTGTGGTAGCTTCCTTAACGGTGTTGCCTTTAGCCGTTACCCTGATAACAACCTCCTGCTCCTTGGCATACAGAGCAACGGTTGGATTGGCGTTGTTAAGATAGTTCATGAGTTTGGGTTCCAGCTCGGACTCGCCTACGCCGTAAACGCAGAGCGTTCTTGAAACAAGACAGCCGTTTTGAAACTTGGCAAGCTTTGGACGAAGTTGATTTTCAAATACCCAGATCATCTCCTTGGGCGGGCCGGGCAACACAGCCGCCATAACATCGGTAACCTTATCAAAAAACAAGGCACCCGGAGCTGTTCCCATCTCGTTTATCAATTTTTCTCCAAAAACAGGACAAAGTGCCTGTTTTTGGTTGTTTTTAGTCATGGGTTTGCCGAGCGATGCAAAAAACATTTGTATTTTTTTCAGCTCGTCGGCATCCATCTCAAGGCGATCTTTAAAAGCTGCACAGACTGTTTCCTTGGTGAGGTCGTCGGCAGTAGGGCCTAACCCACCGCAAAGTATTAAGAGGTCACTGCGGGTCATGCCCAGCTTAACAACCTCGGCAAGGCGCTCGGTATTATCGCCAACTACCGTTTGATAGTAGACGTTAAAACCCATCTTTGCCAGTTCCTTAGAGAGGTACTGGGCATTGGTGTTAAGTATGTCGCCAAGCAACAGCTCGGTTCCAACCGCAATAATCTCTGCTTTCAAGTTTCCTCCTTGTTTGGGGTTTGCAGTGCAGTGCAAAATAATCCAACGGTATAGCCAAAGGTTTTGGCTACCTACAGATTTATAGCTTAATCAGCTCCCTCATATAGTTTGTTAGGTCGGCTATATTTACTCTTTCCTGCTGCATAGTATCACGATTTCGAACGGTAACGCTCTGCTGTGTTTCGGTGTCGAAATCTACCGTAATACACACCGGTGTTCCCACCTCGTCCTGACGGCGATAACGCTTACCAATGCTTCCCGCCTCATCGTAGTCCACCATAAATTCCTCCGATAGCATCTCAAAAATTTCTCTTGCCTGAGGTGATAATTTTTTAGAGAGTGGAAGAATTGCCGCCTTAAACGGCGCAAGGAATGGGTGAAGTCTTAAAACTGTTCGCTTATCGTTTTCGCCAACCTGCTCCTCATCGTATGCATCGCAAAGAAGAGCAAGTGCAAAACGATCAACTCCGAGCGAGGGTTCAATACAGTGTGGAATATAATGTTCCTTTGTCTCCTCATCAAAGTATTCGATAGGCTTACCGCTCACCTCGCCATGGCAGGATAGGTCGTAGTTTCCACGGTCGGCAACACCCCAAAGCTCACCCCAACCAAACGGGAACAGAAACTCAAAGTCGGTTGTGGCGGTGGAGTAGTGGGAAAGCTCCTCGGCGCTATGGTCGCGCAGACGAACATTTTCTTCCTTTAGGCCGCAGTCAAGTAAAAACTTGTGGCAAAAGTTTTTCCAGTATAAAAACCATTCCGTATTGGTGCCGGGTTTAATAAAAAATTCCAGCTCCATCTGTTCGAATTCACGGGTTCTGAAGGTAAAATTACCCGGTGTAATCTCGTTTCTAAAACTCTTACCTATCTGGCATACGCCAAACGGTAGTTTTTTTCTGGTGGTACGTTGAACATTTGCAAAATTTACAAAGATACCCTGTGCCGTTTCGGGACGTAAAAATATTTCATTTTTACTGTCTTCGGTAACACCCTGAAAGGTTTTAAACATTAGGTTGAACTGACGAATATCGGTAAAGTCATGCTTGCCGCAGTCGGGGCAGGCTATACCCTTTTCGGTTATATAGCTTTGCATCTGCGCATTGTCCCAACCGGCAGGATTTTCGCCATTAGCCTCGATAAGCTGGTCGGCACGATGACGGGTTTTGCAGCTACGGCAGTCCATAAGCGGATCGGAAAATCCACCTACATGTCCCGAAGCCACCCATACTTTTGGATTCATTAATATTGCGGCATCAAGCCCCACATTATAAGGATTTTGCTGAACAAACTTACGATGCCATGCCTTTTTAACATTGCTTTTAAACTCGCTACCAAGTGGTCCATAGTCCCAGGTATTGGCAAGCCCACCATATATTTCGCTACCGGAAAAAACAAACCCTCTGCCCTTGCAAAGTGCAATTATAGTTTCCATCGTCTTGTCGGTGTTTTTCATTATAAGTTCCTTTCCTGTAGATTATGAATTATAAGGTAATAAGTTCCTTGGTGATTCTTGATAACGGCCTGCAACCCGATTCGGTTACTACACAGCTGTCTTCTATTCTAACGCCGTATTTTTCCGGTATGTATATTCCCGGCTCCACCGTTAAAACCATCCCCACCTTTGTTGTATCCTTAGATGCAGGTGCAAGCCGTGGGTCCTCATGTATATCTATCCCGAGGCTGTGTCCGAGCCCGTGTCGGAACATTTCTCCAAACCCCTTTTCGGTAATTATATCCCTTGATACTTTATCTATCGATGCACAGTCAACCCCCGGCTTTAACGCCTCAACTCCCGCGAGCTGTGCCGCTTTTACTATATCATAGATATCACGTTGTTCCTGTGATATTTCACCGATGGCTATTGTTCTTGTAATATCACAACGGTAGCCCCCATATTTTGCTCCAAAATCCATGGTTACCATATCTCCCGACTGTAGTCGACGCTCACCCGGAACTCCATGTGGTAACGAGCCGTTCTCACCCGACACTATAATGCTGTCGAAGGCGATATCTTCAGCACCCAGCCTCCTCATGCTTCCTTCCAGTATAAGCATAACCTCTCTTTCGGTCATGCCCTGTTTCATCTCTTTAAGGGTAGCCTCAAAGGCATCATCTGCAATCTGCTGCGCCTTTTCTATCAGTGCTATTTCCTGTTCATCCTTTATTTCACGACAGTGTAATATAACATTAACTAATTGTGACGAAAGATCAACCTCTATATCCTTTAACTCTTTTTTATACCGCTCGGCCTCGGCTACGGTTATAACATTCTCCATCATGCAGGATTTAATGCCCTTTTCAAGAAGAAGCTTTGCAACCTCCTCGGCAGCCTTTGCCGACTCTTTAACCTCAAAACCTTTAATGGTACGTTTTGCCATCTCAATATAACGCGAATCGGTGTAAAAAAAGGCTTCATTTTCAGTTATTACTGCAAGACCTGCCGACGAACGAAATCCGGTAATGTAAAAGCGGTTGGAGGCATTAAGTATTAAAACAGCTCCGAAATTTTCAGGTAATGCTTTTCTAAAATTGTCTATTCTTGTCATTATCTTAATTCCTTATAATATTTTTGCATGGTTGCGGCATCTTCGGTTTGGGTTCCGTCGCTCTCACATATTACGACGGGTGATAGCTTGTACTCAGAAAACAACTCGATAAGCGGTTGGTAGTCCGGCCCAAATATATCGTCCGTAAAGGTTAGATGCTGTTTTTCTCCGCCCTTTGTATACTCTATCTTGGAAAAATGTACATGAAAGTTTTTCGCCCTATCGTCCGGCAAGGCTTGCGCAATCTCCTCAATAATTCTTCGGTAATCATCCTTTGTTTTTATGCCTCCAAGCGTTCTTGCATTAAGATGACCAAAATCGATGCAGGGATATATTCTTTTATCCAGTTTACACAGGGTTAAAACCTCATTAAGATCGCCCAACTGATTTATCTTGCCCATAGTTTCGGGACACATAATAATATCGGAAAGTCCCTCAGAATCCATCATCTCTATTACTCGATGCATGGTGTCTACCGCAAGACTTAGTGCGTCCTCTCGGCTCTGCTTGCCACAGCTTCCGCTGTGAAAAATAATTCTGTTGCCGCCAAGAAGTTTAATCGCCTGCCCACTCTCCTTAAAATATCGCAAACTGCCGAGGCGTTTTTCCTCCTCCAATCCGCTCATTGATATATAGTAGGGTGCATGTAGCGATATAGATATGCCGTGTTCCTTTGCCTTTTCTTTTAGTGGGGTTGCTTGTTTTTCGCTAACCCTAACTCCAAGTCCGCACTGATACTCAAATGCAGTAAGGCCAAATTCAGATAGATATTGTGGTATCTGTTCTGATTTTTTATACCCGAGCGAAGTAAAGCTTTCTGCCCTACCTGCCGGTCCGAAAATAGCTGACAATGCAACTCCTTTCTATTGTTTCTTTAAACCTCTTTTTTCAAATCCGGTTAAAAAATATTTTTCTATCCTTCTTTTAAAGGCTATGCTCTTTATCTCGTTTGTTGATGCCGGCGCTACTAAAATTGTAGTCAGCCCCGCAATATTTCCGCCGGCTATATCGGTGAAGAGTTGATCACCAACCATGGCGCATTCCTTTGCGGATAATTCTATAACATCCAATGCTTTATTTATTCCGACAGATAGCGGCTTTTTGCTATTATATATATATGGTAGCTGTACCAACCGGCCAAACATTTCCACCCTTGGTTTTTGGTTGTTAGAAACAAGGCAGCATTTAATGCCGGCATTTTGCAGCTCTTCAAGCTTTTGGACTACATTCATCAGCGGGTTGGGATTGTCGTGTTCACAAAGTGTGTTGTCGATATCAAGTAATAAACCCTTAATGTTATTACTTTTTAAAAACTCATTTGATATGCCACAAAAGGACTTTAGGTAAAAATTCGGTCGTAAAATCATAGTTTATCCTTTATATTATACTATAAATAAAACATTTCTGCAATCTCATTAGGCTCATTTTCCGCCGACGATGTTTTTTTCGCCAAATTTTCTCTTTGGTGTTTAGCACAAACACCATAAGTCTTGCGATAAACCTTTCCAAAATAGCTTTCGCTACTAAAGCCACACATAGTTGCTATCAGCGTTAAAGGATAACCTGTCGAGACCACCAGCTCATGCGCCCTCTTAATTCTAACTTCGGTCAAGTACGCTCCCGGTGTTACCCCGTAACACTCCTTAAAGCTTCTAACAAGATGCTCCTTTGACACTCCGACAAGCTCACAAAGCTCCGCCACCCCAAACACGGTGCCGTAGTTTTCTTCTATCTCTTGCCTTGCAATTTCCATCATTTCTTTATTCATGTCAATATATTACCATAAAAAAGACTGCAATGTCAATATTTTACCATTGATTTTTTATTATTATGGTATAAAATTAAATCATAGCTAAAGCACAGCTAACAAAATTTAAAGGAGAATTCTTATGGCAAGCATTTCATTAAAAAACATTAACAAAACCTACGCCGGAAACGTTGTAGCTGTTTCCGATTTTTGCATGGAAATTGCCGACAAGGAATTTATCATTCTTGTTGGACCTTCCGGATGTGGTAAATCCACAACATTACGTATGATCGCAGGTCTCGAAGAGATTACCGCAGGTGAGCTTTACATCGGCGACCGTCTTGTAAATGACGTAGCACCGAAAGATAGAGATATCGCGATGGTTTTCCAGAACTACGCTCTTTATCCTCATATGACAGTTTACAAAAACATGGCTTTCGGTCTTGAGCTTCGTAAAACACCTAAGGCAGAAATCGAGCAACGCGTTCGTGAAGCTGCAAAGATTCTTGATATCGAGCATCTACTCGATCGTAAACCTAAAGCTCTTTCCGGTGGACAGCGTCAGCGTGTTGCTCTCGGACGTGCTATGGTTCGTAACCCTGCCGTTTTCCTTCTTGATGAGCCGCTCTCAAACCTTGACGCAAAACTACGTACAGCTATGAGAACCGAGATCATTAAGCTTCACCAGAGACTGGGAACAACATTCGTATATGTTACACATGACCAGACAGAAGCTATGACCATGGGTGACCGCATTGTTGTTATGAAAGACGGTTACATTCAGCAGGTTGACACTCCTCAGAACCTATACGATACTCCTTGCAACATGTTCGTTGCCGGATTTATCGGTAGCCCACAGATGAACTTTGTAGACGCTACACTTGGTAAAGACGGAAGCACCTACACCCTTACAATCGCTGACGACAAGGTTACAATTCCTGCTGCTAAGGCAGATGCAGCACTTGATGCATATGTTGGCAAAACAGTTAAGTTTGGTATTCGTCCTGAAGATATCTCCGACGATGCAGAAGACATCTCCAAATACGGCAACACCTTATCTGCAAAGGTTGAGGTTAGCGAGTTGATGGGTAGTGAAGTTTATCTTTACATCGACTACAGCGGCAACAAGATGATTGCTCGTGTAGACCCACACACAACAAGCCATACCGGCGACACCATTAAAATTGCATTTAACATGAATAAGCTACACCTGTTCGATATCGAAACAGAAAAAGTTATTCTTAACTAAGAATTTTCTTTAAATGCGGTCCACCTACTTGATTGGTGGACCGCATTTAAATATATAAAGGAGGTTGCCTTGAAAAAGATTTTCATTGCAATTACATGTTTAGTTGTAATTGCCGCGGCCGGCATCTTTTACTATAACTCTACGCAAAGTGAATTAGAGATAACTATCGGTGCACCTGTCGATAAAGACACCGATAGCTATAGCGAAAGTTTAGTTATCTCCTTAGGCACCAAGAATTACTCTGATGAAATTTATGCGCAAACCACCGAAATAGTCGAAAGATTTAATCAAAACAGAATTGATACTATTCCTTCTCTCGGAAAACCATACCATATAGAAGTAGAGGTGAGCTTTCAGGACGGACAAACAATCATCTCGAATATAGGAACCTACACCGATGAAGAAGGGGCTACGCAAAATTACCGCGATGATTTGGTTTTCGATTTTATTGTAACCCAAAATGTAACCTACCCCGAATAAAAAGCATAGCCAACCCTAAGAAATTTTGGCAACAAAACCACCGATATTAACCGGTGGTTTTTTCAATGTATTTTACAACCCTTTACTTTAAAAAACTGCCTTACAGTGGCCAACTATATCCTCGTTGTCGTTTTTAATTTCGCCGTTATTTATTTGATCTAATAGTTTATTCGTGTCACGGTTTTCATACCCTATCCGATTTAGAATTTGTTTTATTACAATCGGCCACCCCGTTTCGGTGCCGTCGAGAAGTTTAAAAGCAATTCCAAGTTTTTCCCTTTTTAATCCAAACGCATAAACACCGTTAGCACCGCCCTTTGCAATAATATTATTATCGGTGTTTAGCTCGCTGCAAAGGTATCCCTCTCCCCTCATCATGTTTTTGTAGCGATTTATTTTTGGAATATAGTCGGCTACCGCTTCGCTAATTTGCTTATCCTTTACCCTTTCAAAGGCAACAAGGTTTTTTGCAGATATAGCCATATTTTTAAGCTTTAGAGCAAAAACCGGAACTCCGCAACCGTCGATGCCTATCTTAATATCATCACACCTTGTTTCGGCGAGCTCAGCTATCACCCTTAAAACCTCCTGCTCAGCAGGACTATTTGGCAGCTCGTAACCCTTTTCACTTCCGGTTAGCTCTCGTTGAAGAAGCATTAAGGCGGCGTGTTTACCGCTACAGTTGTGGTAAAACTTTCGTGGCGAGATCCCTAACCGTATTCGATTTTCATTTGCCTTTGGGCGAGAGGGGACAGCGGGTTTCACTATGAGAGATTCCTCATCAAGCCCACACTTTAAAAATATTGACTGTAAGATTGCGATGTGTTCTTCGTCTCCTACGTGTGAGCCGGAAAAGATAACAGTCTCTTCATCGGTGAGGTTATATTTTTTGTGTAGCGAGCGCATAAGAACCGGTATCACCTGATAGGGCTTTGATGCACTTCGATAGAAAATCTCTCTATCGGTATCACCGACACTATAAACTGTGTCTCCCTTTTCATCCACAACACAGATAATACCGTGGTGAACGACATCTAAAAGTTCACCACGATATTCTTCAAGTAAAACAGGGTTATCACCTATTTCTATTCGCACGGTGTTACACCGGCATCGATAAGTTTTTTAAGAGCAGCCTTATCGCCAACTATAGAAACTTCGGGGTGCATCTGAAGAATTGATGCCGGAACCTCCGGACAAACCGGCCCTTTAAATGCACGGCATAATATATCCGCCTTTTCTTCACCGCTTATAACCAGTAAAATTCTGCGAGCATGCATAATGTTTTTTATGCCCATCGAAAGCGCATGTGTCGGAACCTTATTTATGTCATTTTCAAAAAACCTTGAATTTGCATCTCGGGTAACCTCGGTAAGTTCCACACAGTGGGTTCCGAGCTCAAAAGCACCTCCCGGCTCGTTAAATCCCACATGGCCATTATGCCCTATACCGAGCAGTTGCAGGTCAATTCCACCGAGATTTGAAATATTACTATCATATCTCTCGCATTCAGCATCGAGATTTTCAGCAAGGCCATTTGGTAAAAATGTGTTTTCCGGTTTTATATTAACTTCGTTAAAAAGATTTTGCTCCATAAAATACCGATAGCTTTGGGGATGCTGTGAAGAAAGTCCTACGTATTCGTCCAGATTAACTGTTCGAACTCCGAAAAACGAAAGATCCCCCTTCTTGTTCCAACTTATTAGCTGTTTATACGCTCCTATCGGGGTTGAGCCGGTAGCAAGCCCCAGAACACAATCCGGCTTAACAATAACCTGAGCCGAAATAATATTTGCCGCCTTACGAGACATTGTGAGATAATCATCGGATTGATAAACCCTCATATTAACACCCATTTCCTTTCTATGTTATGCTATGATAATATTTTACAGCATTGATAGCATGAAGTAAATAGGAATCTATATAATTTCACAAATATATCTTTAACATTTTTTAGTTGGTTAACTCAATTTTGAATTTATTTACGCGCCACATATTCTATATTTTCAAAAACTGCTTCACCACTTGTTCCTATGGAAAAAATTCCTGGACGTAAACTTGAGAAACCACCATAAGCATGTGTATTTTGTGCCGACGTGTTTGCAACAAAATTTAATTTTTTGTAAGCAGCTCCATCAAGACTATAAAAAAAGCTGAGTTTGTGCTCATCATGCTTCATTTTTACAAAACATTTATTTGTTCCGATTTTTTTATTGATCCAGTTATTGCCTAAACGATATATTGTAAGCATTCCATCTTTTAAACTGATGGCATTCCAAACATCTTGGCTATATATTAATAAAACTCCCGCTTCGCAACCATCTGAAACATTCAGCTGTGTTGTTATTTCATAGCTGTGATCTCCTGTATTTATTGTAAACGGTGCCGATTCCCCAATTCCCTTATTAATAGCTTTAGCAGTTAGGCCGCCATTTTTTAATTTATACTGACTCTCCTGCATAGCCCCATATGTTTTCCATCCGGCATTAATATCAAAGCTTGTGAATGATTTAGCCCCGCCCACATCAAAACCTGAAGGTTTTAGAATTGCAATATCGGAAGGCGTGGACACCGTAATCCATTCATCTGCGGTAAAGGATATAGGCGACAACAACAACTTACGCCCTTGATTTTCATAACCTCTTTCATATGCATGATAAATAATCCACCATCTGCCTTGTGTGTCTTCAACACAGTGTCCGTGCCCTTTTGAATGCCATTTTTCTGCTTCATTGTATGTATGTACTATAGGATTATGCGGTGAGAATTCCCAAATACCGGATTCTATGTTTTTTGTTCTTGCTGAAATTACCATATGTGAAGTTGGCGGACCTGCAGAACCCCCATCTGCATAAGTAAGATAATAATAACCTCTTGCATAAAAAACGTTCGGCGCCTCCGGAAAAGATCCTTCTACATCCCATTCGTCAGGTATATCCCAAAAGTCTTCCATTATTTTTTTCACTTCACCGACGGTTGCAAGTCCATCGTCGGATAGCTCTACCATATGCCCCGCAGATAAAAATAGATATCTCTTGCCTTCTTTGCTTACGCAGTGTCCCGGATCTATATGTCCAACCTTAAGATCAATTGGTTCACACCAACCGCTATCAATTTGATACGACCACAAAACCCAGTTTGTTCCGCCCGATGAAAAATAAAGATAATATTTATCTTTATACTTGAGTAAATCCGGAGCCCAAATTTCACGGTTAAATGATTTTATCGGATTACATACAAACGTCCAGTTCACTAGATCTGCTGAGGTATATATTGAAAGACCCGGAAAATATTTACCGGTTGAGGCGCTGAGGTAGTATTTTTCATTTTCACGAAACACTGCCGGATCGGCATAATCTCCATTAAATATTGGATTTTGGTAGTATCCGTTACCTAAATCTGCTTTATGAATCATCTCTTTAAACATTTAATTTACCCTTTCAGTCCTGTTGTAACTATTCCTTGAACAAAATACTTTTGCGCACACAAATATAAAACAAATGTTGGAATTACCGAAATAAGTGCTGCAGCCATCATGGGACCCATGTCCAGTGTCGCACCCTGTGAAGATTTAAGTAATACCAGTCCAACCGCCAAGGTGAAACTATCCATATCGTTTAGATATATCATTGGACCAAAGAAATCATTCCACACATTAACAAAACAAAATAAAGCTACCACAAACATTACTATTTTTGAGTTAGGTAACAATATTCTCCACAGAACACCAAAATATGAACAACCATCCAAACGGGCAGACTCATCTAATTCACGTGGAAAAGACATGAAGAATTGCCTAAACACGAAAACCGAAAAGGCATTTGTAGCTAAAAATGAGGGTACTGTTAATGGGAGTATTGTATTTACCCAACCAAAAGAAGTGTATAAACTAAACTGAGGTATTATTAACACAAATCCCGGTATCATCATTGTGCTTAGCAAAATGCTAAACCATATGTTCTTTTCTTTACATTTAAACCTGGCAAAACCAAACGCCACTATACTACAACTTATTAGAGTTCCTGTTATATTTAACGCCACAAGTACTATACTGTTCTTTATGTATGTTAGCAACGGTGATACCTCAAAAACTTCACGAAATGCTCTCAAGGTAAATGGGTTTGGGATAAAAGTTGGGGGATAGTCGACACACTGTGTTGCGGTTTTAAACGCTGTTGACAGCATCCAAATAAAGGGAAGAACAAAAAACACAGAAAGTATACATATCAAGACATATGTAACTAGCGAAGAAAAAATGCTGTTTTTTTTCATAACTTTGCCAATCCTTTCTGTTCGCTACGAATCGTATACAATTTTGTTTTTGGTAATCTTCATTACCGCTAATGTTACAAGAACCAACACAGCGCACAAAATCCAGGACAGTGCAGCCGCTTCACCGAACCTATAGTATCTGAAGCCGGTATCATATATTAACAAGCCATAAACATAGGTAGCGTTTACCGGGCCTCCGTTTGTAAGAATAAACGGCTGCCCAAACACCTGAAAACCCGCTATCAGCCCCATAATTGTATTTAATAGCAGTATGGGGGAAATCATTGGAATAGTAATTCTGATGAATTTTGTCCAGCTACCCGCCCCGTCTATGTTAGCAGCCTCGTAATAGGCTAACGGAATTTGTTTTAGCCCCGCTAAAAAAATAAGCATTGTCTGTCCGCAAAAAGTTAAGTTCATTAAAATTATTGACGGCATTGCCCATTCGGTACTGGTTAGCCAATCAGGACCCTCTATACCCACAAGTGATAGCAGGTAGTTAAACACTCCTGTTTCTGCATTGTACAGCCAGGTCCACACCATAAATACAGCAGTTCCAGAGGCAACCGCAGGAAAATAAAATAGTGCCTGAAACAATCCGGACAAGCGAAAGTTTCGATTCAACAAAAGCGCAAGCAGAAGCGCCATAAACATACTGCTCGGAACCGAAAAAACCGAATAACTTATTGTGTTAATAACTGCATCCCAAAAGAGTTGATTTCCGGTAAACGCCTTAATATAGTTATCTAACCCAATAAAAACAGGTGGCGTAATTGCATCCCAATTACATAGCGCACAGTAGAAAGAATAAATCATAGGCCCAATGGTTAAGCCAAAAAAACCTATAAGCCAAGGAGATATATATTTATAAAAGGAGCGCCTTTCTTTTCTTTCCAATGTGCCCATAGTTTTGTTTTTAATCATAATAATGAGCATTCCTTTCTGCACGTTTTGTGTGATAGTTGACGATATTTAAGCAATACCCGGAAGCACAAAACTGTTGTTTGAAAAATGCAGAGAGGAACATAGCACCCCTCTGCATTTCGTTAACTACGCTATTCCTGTGTAGTATCAAATAATTTCTGTCCGTCATCCTGTATTTTTTGTAAAGCTGTCGCTAAATCCATTGAATCCGGTTTTAAAATAAGTTCCTCAATTGTCGTACCGTAAACTGTATTGTTAATTTCAGAAATAACTCCGGTATTTTGCCAAGCTACTCCGTTATTGAACGCATCAACCGCTAAGGACTTGGTGTATGCCTTTTCTCCATCCGCAAAAGTAGTTAGGAAGGCGTCGCCCTGTGTTATTTCTGTATTTACAGGCATCATTGCTGAATTAAGCTGAACCTCTTCGTTTGTTAACGTCCAGGAAAGATATGAAAAAGCTGCTTCTTTATTCTCGCTAACCGATGAAACGGATAGAACATTTGCATATACCGGTGTTCTCCACTGTCCGAATTCATCACTTGTAGGTAAGGGAAGAAGATCCCAATCAAATGTATCCTGAACCACCTTATCGATTTCTCGAATATCCCAGTATCCTATCATGGACATGCCGTATTTGCCTGTTTCGAAACCGCCACCAATATCCGTTGAATTTAAAACCGCAGGAGCCGCATTTTCAGTCTGCATCAGGTCGACTATCAACAGCTGCAACGCATTTTCTAATCCAGGATTATCGGTTGCATTCATTGTGCCGGCACTCCAGTCGTACAGGTGATATTCATCTGTACCATACAGTGCTCTTGGGAAGCTTTTTACCCAACCTGCCATCATTAGTCCGTATTGCTGAGCGCTTGAATCGGTCATTGCCACTGCGGCATCAAAGAATTCCTCTTCACTCCATCCATCTGTTGGAAAATCAATACCTGCTTGTTCAAATAAGTCTTTATTTCCTATCAACAAAGGTGCGGAGGCCGTAAAAGGAACACCGTAAACCGAACCGTTGTATGAAACATTTTCCCACATTGCTTCGGAAACCAAACCTTCAATCCCGCTACTTTCTATATATGAATCCAGCGGCTCAAAAACGCCTTTTCCAGTGTAAACATCTCCATAGTCTACTGCTGTCTGAACCACATCCGGCATGGTATTGGAAGCGGCATAAGAATTGAGTTTTTGCAGGTATGCACTGGGATCAATTCCGGTTCCCTTTATCATAACTCCGGGGGTTTCAGCGTTGAATTTTTCGATGTTTCCTAACACAATATTAATTTCTGCCTGATTTCCCCAAAAAACCGATTCGAGCTCCACAACTTCATCAGGAGTGGTCTCTTCTGCAGTGCTTGCCGGCTCTGCGTTTTCTGTTGCCGGAGTCGAAGTTGATGCCGCCGGAGTATCAGTAGCGCATCCGGAAAGCATGAAACTACTCACTATTATTCCGCTCAAGAATATTGCTGCTAACTTTTTCATTTTGATATTCCTCCCTATTTAATTTGATTTCGCTTAGGCGTTTATAAACTGAACAACACCTCTGCTATATTTATAATAACAGGGGTATCATTTGATTAATATGGTTAGATAAAACTTTTATTATGAGTTTTTTTGAGGTGTTAATTTTAATATGTGTTTTTTTTTCTCAAATTATGTGTTTTTCGAACGCCGCATCACTATGGTTCTTCTATCATGGTGTGGGCAAACTGCTTTTAGCAATCCTTACCGTAACAGTAGTTCCGAAATTAACTTCACTTTCTATCAATAGCTGCGCTTCATTTTTATAAAAGAGCCGAAGCCTATTAATAACGTTAGACAGGCCGATTGAATTACGGTTTTTTTCGTTACCGCTTAATAATCTTGTTATTTTATCTTTAGAAATACCGATTCCATTGTCCTTAACCGACAAAAATATATCCTTTTGTGTTTGATAAACATTTATATTTATCTCACAGCCTACAGACATATGTTCGAAAGCGTGTTTAACGGAGTTTTCTACTAAAGGTTCATAGCATAGCTTTAATATCTCACAGTTTAACATTTCATCATCAATACTATATGTTATGGAGAATCGATTTTCAAACCTAATTGTGTGTATCAGCAGATAGTGCTGTATAGCCTCCAACTCTCTGCGAACAGGCACTGTGCTTTCCTGCTTAGCCGTATACTGCAATACAAATGACAGTGAGGTCGATAAGTCCTCGATTTCCTTAACGCTGTAACAGATTCCAATGTTTTTAATGCATTCTATAGTATTGTAAAGAAAGTGAGGCTTTATTTGATTTTGTAAAGCAAGAAGTGTTACGTTTATGTTTTCAACTTCTTCTCTATATAATTTAGTGGATAGCTCCAATTTCTGATTTGTTAACAAACCAATTTGATAAAGCATATCGTTAAAGCCTTTTGAAATATCCTTAAACTCACTATTGCCTGTTGACTGCATGGTGGTAGTTAAATCTCCTTGCTCAGCTATTTTCATATGCTTGGTTAATTGCAAGATAAACTGGTTAGCATTAAAAAGCATATTAAAGCATATTAAGGCTACAACAACAAGGCAAATCAGCCATATAATAATAACGGAAAAAAATACATTAAAATCAAAAAAAATTCTGTTATATTGTGGTGAAATAGTTACCATATCCCAGTTTAAGGTTCCGATTTCTTTTATCGAAACAACCTGTTGGTCAACTAAATGTATATTGTCCTTCACTAAGTTATTGTCGCTATATGTTTGAGATAACACCTCAGAATATAGAGTGGTGTTAACATTTTTATCATGGTGTGATACCACAATGTTCCTGTCAGAGTTTAAAAGATAAACACCACCACTTTCGGGCGTTATATCCTCTAACATTTCATTAACAAAGGAAAAATCGATGGTTGCAACACATAACCCGATAATAGAATCCTCTACCTCGGTGGTAATTGGATAGGATTCATAGCGTAAAATGGGCATTACTACACAGTATACCATATCTCCGTTTATTGTTGCCGGCCCATAAATATGAGTCATATCGGTCATGGAAAGCTTATCCATTATTTGAGAAAGATCATACTGTTCCTGATAAGTAACATATGTGTAGAGGTTTTCCTCCCTATCTATTATATACAAATCTTTTACGTTACCGTCAAACTTGCTGAACTTTTCCATAGTTTGTAACATTGTTGTAATAAGGTTTGGGGGAATGCTTATCTCGTAAGAATACTCCTCTGAATTAAGCAAAACCCTCTGTATTGCTTCGGTGGCTGAGAGCCCCGTCATGATATTGATGGTGCTGTGGTAGTTTTCCAAAAAAGCGGTTTCTACCTCAGAAAGATTTTCCTCATTTTGCTCATCATATAATAAGGAATTATAGTTTAGCATAGCCCAAACAGAGTAGCATAACACGCTTATAATAATAAGTAACACGCTTACTACAATAACTGCAATTTGAAATTTAAGTGATTTACAGTCTACCTTCATTTTCTAACTATGCCTTTCTCGAAATTGAGTGGGGGTTTCGCCTGTAAATTTGTGAAACATCTTTGTGAAGTGGAAGTATTCTGTGTATCCGGTCGCATTGGATATTTCATAAATCTTTAAATTCGAGTTGCACAAAAGATGTTTTGCCAAATCAATCTTTTTAGATATTAAAAAGGACTTAATGGTAACACCTTTTTCTCTTTTATATAATCTGCTTAGATAGGTGACATCAACATGAAAATGTTGTGCAATTTCATTTACCGAATTAATTCCGGTAAATCGTTGATTAATATAGTTTTCAACTGCGTATACATCAATTGTAGCTGTCTGCGTGCGACCGTATTGTTTAAATATTTCATTAAGCAAATCATCAATATATTCATCTAAATGGTGATACTTGTTTAAAAAATCTTCAGCAGAGGTAACATTAATTGCCTTTGCGCTCTCGGAATTAAATCTTTCAATTTCATAGTATATACAAGCCGCAATACCTAAAAACTCCTGAAAATCGCAGTAGTTTTTAGATATAAAATCCGGAAGTTGTTTTATCATCGTTTCAATTACAGAACAGTTACCATTACTCAACGCTTCCCTGATACTATGCTTATGTTTGATTACAACATCGCTTGGGTTTTGATCTTTGTAAACAGCTACTGTGGGGCAGTTACACAGTAAAAACTGTAGCGCCATATGTTTTGCCTGTTGCAAATAATCACCAATCAAATCATCCTTTACGCATTGCCGACTAACGCCAAAAAACATTATATTGTCTTCGGCCTCCTTTTCAAGGCATTGGTGTAATAAATCATTATGTACGGCCAACATATAACAAAATCGGTCATTTTCAAAGATGATAGCATCAAACAACTCCTGATGTTGTATCTTGGAATATATTATTCTCCCCGTGTCGAAATATCCTTTAGCGTAGCAAGCAATACAGTATTTTTCCGAACCGGGCGAAATATTATTTTTAGTTAATATATCCCCTACACTTATCCGGGCGTTGCTTGTTATCAGATGTTCATCTATCTCTGCGAATGGTGTAACGTTTGTACTATCTAACACGGTTTTTACATTACCGAGAGTTCTTGTGACATCCTTTTTATTTAAAGGCTTAATTAGGTAGTCAAATGCACCTAAACGCAAAGCTGTGTGTGCATATTCAAACTCGGCATAAGCACTCATCAATACTACCTGTGCAGTACTGCCTGTGCTTTGTAGTTTTTCCAAGAGTTCTAATCCCGACATTTCCGGCATTTTAATATCAGAAAGAATCAAGTCGGGCTTTAAAATTTCAATCATCTCATATGCATGAATACTTGAGGTCGAATGAAAAACTATTTCGAATCCGAGCTCCTCCCACGGTATAGCCTTCATCAATCCTCGTATCACCCATATTTCGTCATCAATAATTATAGTTTTGTACATAGTCCTTTGGGAAATATAAGCAAACGCTGTGTTCTCCCATCCTTTTAATTAATTCTTTAATTCATCTTTTGTTCGGTTCTTTGAATTATTTCGTCTTGTAGTTCCTTTGATAGATTTCTAAAATGGTCGCTGTATCCTGCTACGCGAACTATTAAATCTCGGTATTCATTCGGTTTTTTTTGTGCTTTAATAAGTAAATCTTTATTAATAACATTAAACTGGATATGGTGTCCATCCATTGCAAAGTATGCCTTAATTAGGCTTGCCATATTTGATAAGCCGTCTTTACCCTTGATGGTATCCGGAGCAAATTTCTGGTTTAAAAGTGTTCCACCGGTCGAAAGGTGATCCATCTTGGATGCAGATTTTATTACGGCTGTGGGGCCATTAATATCGGCACCTTTTTCCGGGGATATTCCCTCCGATACAGGTTTTCGCTCAAATCTTCCGTTTGCACTTGCCATCATTACCTGTCCGAAATACACATGGCAGGTTGTTGGGAGCATATTAATACCGTAGCTTCCGCCCCTAGTGTTATCATAGCGCTTAACAGAATCGCGATAAAAGCAAAAAATATCTACCATCAAGGAATCGGCATAGTCATCGTCGTTTCCGTATTTTGGTGTTTTATCTCTTACAAGGTGCAGGATATTCTCGTGTCCTTCAAAGTTATCTGCAAGCGCATCCATCAACTGCTTCATTGAAAACTTTTTCTTGTCGTATACATTGTATTTTACAGCCGATAGGCAATCGGTTATCGTCCCTATCCCTACACCCTGCAGATAGGATATGTTGTATCTTGCTCCGCCTTCGTGGTAATCCTTGCCACTCGCAATACAATCGTCGGTAATTACCGACAAAAAAGGAACCGGCATGTGTTTTGCATATATTCTTTCAATAAGGTTGCTACCTCTTACCTTTATATTTAAAAAGTATTCTATCTGCTTTTTGTATGCTAAAAGCAGCTCTTCGTAGGTTTTAAACTCGGTGGCATAACCAAGTTTAAGCCCTAACTGTTTTTTGCCAACATTGTCATAACCGTTATTAAGTGTAAGCTCAAATATTTTAGGCAGGTTAAAATATCCGGTTAAAATATACGCTTCTTTGCCAAATGCACCTACCTCTACACATCCACTCGCCCCGCCACACCTTGCATCTTCGAGCGATTTTCCGCTTCCCATAAGCTCCTGAACAATTGCATCGGTGTTGTAAAATGCCGGTTGCCCCCAACCTTTTCTGGATATTTCGCAGGCCTTAAGTAGAAATTTTTCCGGCGTTTTTTTGCTAATTTGAACATTGGAACTCGGCTGTAAAAGCTTCATATCGTCCATGCATTTTAATATAAGATAGCTAACTTCGTTAACACCGTTAGTTCCATCAAAGGCGATTCCGCCGGTATTAATATTAACGAAATCGGTATAGGTTCCGCTCTCTTTTAAGGTGATACCCACCTTTGGCGGAGCAGGCTGGTTATTAAATTTTATCCACAAACACTCAAGCAATTCAAGTGCTTTTTCTTTATTCAACATTCCATTTTCAACATCGTTTATAAAAAAGGGATTTAGGTGTTGATCTAATCGACCCGGGGAATATGCATCCCAAGGGTTGAGCTCTGTAGTTACGGTAATATGTACAAACCAATACATCTGAATTGCCTGCCAAAATGTTGCAGGTTTATTTTCCGGCACAACATCGCAGTTTTTAGCGATTTGCAGCAATTCTTCTTTTCTTGTTTTATCTTTTTCTTTTTCGGCAAGCTCTCTTGCATACTCTGCATACCTTTGAGCAAGTATTAAAACGGCATCACATGCTATCAGCATCGCTTCCAGCTCATCTTTTTTAGATAATGCATCAACATCATTAATAAAGTCAAGATTGTTTAACGAGTGCTCGATATCCTTTTTAAAATCGGCAAACCCTTTTTTATATATCTTATCGTCCGCCACGGTATGCCCCGGTCCTCTTTGCTCCATAAACTCGGTGAATATACCGTTTTCGTATGCGTCTTTCCATTCCTGAGTCATGCTTTCTATAATTTTATTACGCAATGCCCTGTTTTTAAAATAAGGAATAATCTCATTTTTTTGGCAGTCTAAATCGTCCTTAGAAACCGAGAAGTTAATGAGCTCACGGTCATTCATTACCCTCATATCGTCGAGCGAATGACAGCAAAGCTCGGGAAATGTTGGTGCCGCCTGTACTGAACATCCTTTTTCTCCAACAATAAGTTCGCCTTCTCCTATATAAAGCGTCTTATTTTCATAGTAGTTTTTTAAAACCAGAGCCCTTAAAACCGGCGTGGATACCTCGCCGAGATATTTTTTATACACCTGTGTTTCAATTCTTGCGCGCTCTAAATCAATCCTCGGTTGAGTTTTTAAACTCAACTCTCTAAGCTTTCTGATTCTTTCATTCATTCCATGAACTTCCATAAGCTAACCTCCAACTTTCACGGTAAACCCGTTATCTAAAAATATTTTTTTATAGCCATCTATGTCGGCTTTTGTCGGACAGGCGAAGCTACTGCTCTCCAGCTGCAATTTAGAATATTTTATATTTCCTGCACTGTGGTACGGCAGTAAACACACCTGTTTGGCATCAATATTGTTTTCGCTCAAAAAATTAGCTACCTCAAACATGCTTTCTTTATCGGCATTAAACCCCTTTATTAAAGGTATTCTTATTTCTGTTACTGCCTTTTTAGAGTTTAACTTAATTAAGTTATCCAAAATTAGCTTATTGTTCACGCCGGTAAACTCTTTATGTTTTTCTGGGTTTATTATCTTAACATCGTATAAAAAGACATCGGTATAGGGTATAATTTTTTCAAAGTTTTCAAAGGGGGCATACCCACATGTATCTATATTTACGCTAATACCTTCATCGTTTAGCATGCTCATAACTTCTTCGATATAATTTATTTCCATTGCCATAACTTCACCGCCTGACAAGGTCACCCCGCCACCCGAAACTTCATAAATTTGTAAATCTTTTTTAAGTTCCGACACCAGCTTTAGCGGGCTTAAATCCTTTCCGATAAACTCCCTTGCATTTTGCATGCATACATCGGTGCACTCATAGCAATAATCACATGGTTTATTGCAAAATTCTCCGCATTTTCCACACTTCACGCATCTATCATAGTGGATTAAAAGTTGTTTATGGTACGACTGTGTTTCCGGGTTATGACACCATTTACAGCTAAGCGGACAGCCTTTAAAAAAAACCGTGGTTCTTATTCCATCTCCGTCGTGTATACTAAATTTTTGAATTGAAGCTATATTTACCAAGAATTCCACCCTCTAATTCTAAAACTTTTTTATAAAATTCCCGTGCACAGCTAATACCTCGTTAAAGGTTACAAACGCTTGGGAGTCCATGCCGAAAACCATATCTTTAAACTCTCTGATTTCATGCTTTGAAATAACAACAAAAAGCAGCTGTGTTCCCTCTCCGGTATAAGCTCCGGTTCCCTCACATTTCGTAACGCCCCTACCAAGCCTATTCATTATAAGCTTATCTATTCCTTCTTTTTTCGTGAAAACCATTGCCGAGACTGATATGTTTTGCAGATGTATTCTATCTACAACAAAGGAAAAAACCAGAACATATAAAATAGAATAGATGGCAATCTGCATATCAAAAATAAAGGCACAAATTAGATAAAGCACTGAGTTAAAAAACATGGATAACTTGCCAACCGAGAAGTTTTTGTATTTTTTTGCTAGTATCAGCCCTATGATGTCTAACCCGCCGCTACTTCCGGAAAAACGCAGAACAATTCCTATGCCGGCACCCGTTAAAACGCCTCCTATGATGCAGGACGCCAAAACGTCATCTAATATAGGTGTTTTGGTAATTGGTACCATACTAAAAAGAACTGTTGATGCTACTAGCGAAAGAAGTGTCGTAAACAAAAATGAGCGCGAGATATATTTATATGCCATGTATAACAAGGGAATGTTAACTAAAAAGTTCATAATACCTGCTATGTCTAGCCCTTCAGGTATTTGAAAGGGGAGATATTGAATTAATAATGTACGTAGCACCTGTATTAAACCCAGTATTCCTCCACTGTAAAGAGCCTCCGGCACAATGAACAGATTTGTGCCGATGGCAAACAATGCACTACCAAGCACAATAAAAATGTATCTTATAAATTTGGGTATGAATTGATTCATATAAAACTCCAGCTATTAAATAATATTATTATACGTTAAAAGCACCTTATGTAACCGTTTTGCTAGCTTTCGGCATTGAATAAATAATCTCCATACAACTATAGCATACTTTTGTGCTTTCATCAATATGAAATAATGTTATCTTAAAATTCGATAAAATTGTTTTTGAGTTTTGCAGATATAAGCCCCATCCGACAAAAAACAAAATGAATTTCCCCTGCTTAAAACACCTGTGTCACTTACCTTGGCCTGCTTGATTTATAGTCTGTATACATAGATAGCGTCATCATTGACACAAATTGCACACTATGATATACTGGCATTGAAATCAATATACTATTATTTAAGGGTTCTATAGTTCTCTTTGTTTTATTGCAGGATAAAGTCATGAAGTTGATGTTTAAGCACAAGCTTATAATATTATTTCTTCTTGCGGGAAGTATTCCGTTGGTTGCTATAAGTGTGTTGCTTTTTAACATCTATAGCAATAGCATGACTACCCGATCTATAGAATTTTCTACCCAGATAATTGAGCTAACTGAAACTAACATCAATAACCAAATAGATGCACAGCAAGATATAATTAATTCACTTCCACTTATGCAGTTTTTAGTGGATCTCCCAAATATAGAAGATCTTCATTATCTTGATCGAGTTGCTACAGAACAGGAACTTGAATCCATCTTCAATTCCATTATCTATACCTATGATGAAATTGAAGTGATAATGTATATAGATAGAAACCAATACCTGCATAAATTTGGCAGCTTAGAAGACCTTATGGACGAGGCAAATAAGCATGTAGAGAATTTTGAGCAAAACTTAGATAACTTTCTTGTCAGCGATATATACAACAAAACACTGAATAACCATAACAAGCCGCTTTGGGATATGTATATGCAGGATGACTACGACAGTGTATACATGTTCAAAAACTTTATAAGCCTACAAACAACACAAAACCTTGGTACATTTGTGTTTGTTGTAGAATTAGATAAACTTATGGATGAGGTGTATGCAGACAATCTGCTTGATCCTTCCAAAATTTTTATTACCGATGAAAATAACATTGTGATAAGCGAATCAAGCGATTATCTTGGAACATTTTTAGGAACCGAGTTTGATGCCACACAATATGATAACAATCACTATATCTATGTTTCCGGCGAATGTAAAAACGGATGGCAGGTAAATCAGCTTATAGCAACAGATGACCTGCTTATAACAATTAATGACATGATAATGATTGCAGTCGTAGTATTTACTGTTTTTTTCTTGGCGGCGAGTATTGTTGCTGTTTTTTTCTCAAGCAGCATATCAAGACGGATAAATTTACTGCTTAATAAAATGAATCGTGCAAAGAATGGCGACTTAACACAAACCACCAAAATCAAGGGCAGTGATGAAATATCACAGCTTAGCAACAATTTCGACGATATGCTAGAACAGCTAAGGCAGTATATTCATAAAATTTATGTAATTGAACTTGAAAAAAAGAAAAGTGCTTTGCAGCTTTTACAGTTCCAAATTAATCCACATTTTCTTTATAACACTCTTGAAACTATCAATGCCATGGCTTTGGAAGAGGGCAATTTCAAGATACGCACCATGGTTCAAACTTTAGGGGATATGTTTAGATACAGCACAAGTGCTATTGATGAATCGCACACCGAGCTTAGATACGAGATAGAAAACATCGAAAACTATATCTATCTACAAAACATTAGATTTGATAATAGGTTAGTTGTTAACTATGATATACCTGATGATGCGCTACGCTTTAAAACGGTTAAATTCATTCTGCAACCGATAGTTGAAAATGCAATTAAACACGCTTTTGTTAACAAAGCTCATCAAAATATTATTTCTATTAGTGCCGAGCATGATGATAAAGATTTAACATTGAAAGTGTCCGACAACGGAGTTGGGATGGATGACGAGCTAATTGCCGAGCTAAATACTATGCTTACCAAAATGACACAAAACGATAAGTTTGGTATAGGAATAAAAAATATTAACGACAAGATTAAACTAATGTACTCCGAAGAGTATGGTATTACTGCTCACAAAAACACCCCTTGTGGTATGACATTTGTAGTTAAAATTAAAATTATGTAAAGGTAAAAACATGATAAAATATCTTATTGCAGATGATGAGGCTATTATACGCAAAGGAATATTAAATCTGCTAAAACATTATAAGTACATACAGGATGAAAGTCAGGTATGTTTTGCGGAAAATGGCGAAGAAGCGGTTGAGATATTAACTACCCAAAAACCCGAAATTGCATTTTTAGATATTAACATGCCGTTAAAGAGTGGTCTTGAGGTTGTACAGCTCTGCAAAGACCTCAATTTGCAGACCATGATAATAATTATAAGCGGATATAAAGAATTTGAATATGCACAGCGCGCTATATCACTCGGAGTTCTTTATTATATATTAAAACCAATAAAAGATGAGCTGTTTTGCGAGGCGGTTGATAAAGCTATAGGCAATTTTCAGCAATACATTAATATCACCGACATGGAAAAGAATTTAGTAGATGTCACCTCAAGGTTACAGCTAGGCAAGATATTGCATAATATTGATGCAGACGAAAAAATAGTAATAGATAAGTTTGGACCTCAAGTTAACGAACTGGCACTTGTTATGATAAACATAAATTCCGTAACCTTCAACGATAGTGAATTTAAACTTTCGGATTTTAATGTACTGTTGTTTGGCGTTGCAAATGTGATTAGCGAGCTACTGAACCATGAAAAACATATTATAGAAAACAATGTGTACAACAACTACCAACTTTTATTGCTTAGTGCCCATGACGATAACCATAAAAAGTTAGTAAACGAGATATACAATAGCCTTGTAACAACCCTAAAAATACATGTTTCTGTTGGGATTAGCAATGTTTACGGCTCGCTATGTAAAAAAATGCAC
Organism: uncultured Oscillospiraceae bacterium; assembly: GCA_964368815.1. GTDB lineage: Bacteria > Bacillota > Clostridia > Oscillospirales > Ruminococcaceae > CAYJBH01. The sequence continues at coordinate 824 of CAYJDA010000007.1, read as the reverse complement.
GAAGAGTGCTCTGAGGCAGTAATATACAATATATTCAATAACAAGGGCGGAGTTACCTGTTATAGTGAACTGCAAAAAAAAGATCACTTCGTGTATCCAAAATCAGAGCTTAATGCAATTAAATTGCATATCGCAACAGCTGAAAAAAACAAGATAAAAGAACTATTAAATTCCATTTTTGCTGAGGATAGACTGTTAAATAAACGCACAAAAGGCATTGAAAATATTGTTGCCGAAATATTTGATAGTGTATCAAAGGCCGTTTCCGCCGAGGGGTCGCAAAACAAAGTTGCAGAGCTGCGACGTGTTAACATTTTTTTGCTCTGTGATGACCTAAGGGATGTATCAAAAAAATTATATCAACAACTAACAGCCGTTTTGGATGCCGACAACCCAATCTTTAATCTCACGCATGAGCAGATTGCTCATAAGGTTAAAATTTATATAGATAAAAACTACAGTGTTAATATTAGCATTAAGGATATTGCAAATATATATGCACTAAACAGCAATCACCTTGGCACAATAATAAAAAAGGAAACAGGCACATCTTTTTCAAAACTACTCATTAACACAAGGTTGGAAAAAGCATGCGAGATGCTTAGAGAGACGCATCTAACAACAGAAAAAATTGCATATTCTGTAGGGTTTAATGATGTTCTTTATTTTTATAGAATATTTAAAAAGTATAAGGGGCTAACAGCGACAGAATACAGAAACGAAATTTTTAAAGATTACCATGATGTTGACCAATAAGTTAAGACTACGAAGTTTGCTTAAAAAATAAGCAAACTTTTTTTGTCCATATTTTTTATAACTACAAA
>CAYJDA010000006.1:11523-101208 GCA_964368815.1 uncultured Oscillospiraceae bacterium | reverse complement strand
CGAACCCTTCCCCAATCGGGCAAAAGTTCGGATTATCTGCTTTTGGTGGAGGCGACGGGAATTGAACCCGTGTCCGAAAAGTGATTCATATTAGTATCTCCGGGTGCAGTTTGTGTTTTTGGCATTGCTGCCATTTTCCTTGTTTCGGGTACGCAAACAAACCCTGAAAGTCGGTAGCTTCATTAATTCATCAGACGACTCAAAGCTTTGCCGTCAGACGTTCACCGCTAATCGACGCCCGGTTCCTACCCTGCGGTCTGATAGGGCGGACGGCTGCCTAAATTAGGCAGCTACTGCTAATTTATTATTGTTAGCTATTTTTTTTGCCGCTTTTAAAGTGGGATCGGCACCACTACCCGCTGCTCTTACTGCACACTCCCCGTCGAAGCCTTTACGCCCCCATGTGTTTGAGATTAACCGCCTACAAGGAAATCGAAAACATTTTCTCCTGTGGATGTTGTTTTTTTGTACAGCTCGGTATAACCGCAGTTCGTGCAGCTTACCGTCTGGAATTTTTTATTCTGTATATCAAAAGCCTTGGCAAAACCGCCTCCGGTTGCCTGGAATTGATCCGTCTCGTAGCTTGTGCCGTTGCATTTCACGCATTGATATGCCATTATCTTGTCCTCTCTTTCATTGCCCTATCTATGTCACGTTGAGCATCTTTTTTTGCCATTGTTGCTCGTTTATCATAAAGCTTTTTACCCTTACAAACCCCAAGCTCTAACTTCACCCTACTATCCTTAAAATACAACGATAAAGGTATCAACGTTAGTCCCTCAAGCTTTACCCGCTGGGCTAAATTTCGTATCTCTTTTTTGTGCATCAACAGCTTTCTTACCCGAAAGGGATCTTTATTAAAGATGTTTCCCTTTTCGTAGGGACTGATATGCATCGCATTAACAAACAGCTCGCCATTTCTTGCCTCTACCCACGCTTCCTTCATGCTTACTGTTCCGGCTCTTATGCTTTTTACTTCGGTTCCGCATAGCTCGATACCTGCCTCAAATCTATCCACAACAAAATAATCGTGAAATGCTTTCTTGTTTGCAGCTATCTGTTTTCTGCCCGCCATGGTATTCCTTTATTACTATATTATTACCATATATATTGTACATAATTTAGTGTGTTTTGTAAAGCAAAAAATTATCTCAAATTTTTTACATTTTATTTTGGCGTAAAATTACTTATTTATTTCTTTGTAAACCCTTGATTTTAGAAATAAATAAGTGGTATAATTTTCTATACAAATCACCTTGAATATTCTCAGACGAGCAATCCCAAAAAGCAAAGCTTTAAAGGCAGGCGAAACGTTGCAATACATATAATAACAATATGGAGATTTAAGCATATGAAAACGATGGAATTCACCCCTTATGAAGGAACCGACGGCCGAGTTGTTGCCTACCTTCACAGCCCATTAACCGAAATAGAAACACATCGCAAACTATATCCTACCATGGTTATCTGTCCGGGCGGCGGATATCAATTTTGTTCTCAGCGTGAAGCCGATCCGGTTGCATTTGAATATCTTAGTGCCGGCTACAATGTTTTTATTCTATACTACTCTTTGGCAGAGAAAATCCGACACTTTAACCCTTTAAAGGAGTTAAGTTCCACAGTTATGGCGATTCGTGATAACAGCGAGGAGTGGGGCTGCGACCCCGAAAAAATTGCTGTATGCGGTTTTTCGGCCGGCGGACATCTTGCGGCTTCACTCTGTACTCTCTGGAATCATCCCGACCTTCTTGCTGATTTTGATAATAGAGGCGGACTTAACCGACCTAATGCTGCTATTATCTCCTATGCGGTTATTACAGCCGAGGCACAGTTTCGCCATGGCGGAAGCATAGACACCATTTCGGGTGTTGACAAGGAGGAAATGAAGATACTGTTTTCACTGGAAAAACAGGTGGGCGAACACTGCTGTCCCTGCTTTGTTTGGCACACCGTAGATGATAATGTGGTTCCAATTGAAAATGCGCTTTTCTTTATTAATGCATTACAGAAAAACAACGTTGAATTTGAGGCGCATCTTTTCCCGTCAGGCGTTCATGGAATTTCAGTCTGCACAAATGAAGTTAACACCCCAAACAGCCAGGTTCGCCAATGGGTACAGCTAAGCAAAAACTGGCTCGCAAAGCAGCTCGAATATACTCTTTAAGGTTTAAAAAGGATAACTATGAGAATAGGAATTGGAATAGATACCGGAGGCACATATACCGACGGTGTAGTTTACGACGTGTTGTCTGGCGAGGTTTTGGCAAAAGGAAAATCACTTACCACTAAAGAAGATTTAAGCATAGGTATCGGAAACACCTTAGATTTACTTCCGTCGGAATTAACGAGCAAAGCCTCGATTCTTTCGCTTTCTACCACCCTTGCAACAAATGCGTGTGTAGAAAACAAGGGCGGTAGGGCTAAGCTATTGTTGATAGGCTCTCACCGCAAGGCGTTAGAGTGGGCAGGGGTATCGGAGCGCTACGGCCTTTCCTACGATGAGATACTGTGTATCCCTAATGAATGCAGCATGGACGGGACGGTTGTAAATCATCCCGACTGGGAGCAGGTTTTGAAGGAGGAAAAGGAATGGTTTCGCGGTGCCGACGCGTTTGCGGTTTCGGCAACCTATGCAACAAGCAACGGTGCCGCCTGTGAAAAATTTGCAAGAGATCCGGTAACTCAGCAATACCCCGTCCCATTCATAATGGCAAGCGAGCTTGCGGGCGAGCTTAATACCATTGAAAGGGGAGTTACCGCCCTTCTTAACGCTCGATTGTTGCCGGTTATTGAAGAGTTCATGCATGCGGTAGCTGTGGCGATAACTTCAAGAGGCATTAACATAGGCTCCATGATAGTGCGAAGCGACGGAAGCCTTATGAGCGATAAATATGCTGTGTTGCACCCGGTGGAAACGGTTTTAAGCGGACCTGCCGCCAGCGTTGTTGGCGGTATAGCATTAACCGGTATTAAGGACAGCTTGATTGTAGACATGGGAGGAACAACAACCGATATTTCTATAGTTCAGGGTGGGCGTCCCGCCATGACAGGAAATATTCAGGTAGGCGGTTTCAGAACTCAGGTTAAGGGAGTTTTTATCGACACCTTTGGGTTGGGTGGCGACAGCAGATTATTTGAAGTTAACAGCCTTTTACAGCTTAGCAACAGAAGGGTTTTGCCGCTTTGCATTGCTGCAACAAGGTGGCCTCAGATAAAGGATAAGCTGCAGTATCTGCTGGATTACTACCGCTTAACCGGAATTCCGATGCATGAATTTATCTTCCTTGTTAAAAGTCCTAAGGATACATCAAGGTATAACAGCAGTGAGCTAAAACTAATTGAGAAGCTTGAAAACGAAAAAATTCTTGGTTTCGATACGCTGGATGCATACAGCCGCATTTATGATCGATTAGAAGATGAGGGGCTAATCATGCGCTGTGGCCTTACCCCGACAGACATAATGCACATCAAGGGTGATTTCACCGCACATTGTTGTGAGGCATCGATTTTAGCGGCAAGATATTTTATGCAAAAGCTAATCGGCTATCAAGACACAAAGCAGGATCTTATAAAATTTTGTGATGCGGTTTATGATGCGGTATGCCTTAAGTTATATACAAATATTATAAGAGCAATGCTTAGCTTTAAATACCCTCTTGAGCTTGCCGGCACTGTTCCATCAGAGCTGATTCGGCTGATAGAGGCAAGCTGGCACGAGGCAAAATCAGGAAAAGAACAATTTTTTTCATTAGCCTTTAAAAGCATAGCCACGCTTATCGGAATAGGTGCTCCAACACATATATTTATCAAAAAAGTAGCCGAAGTTTTAGGAGTTGAGTACTGCATTCCGGAGCATTTTGAGGTAGCAAATGCAGTGGGAGCAATAGTTGCCAACATTTCGGCGAGTGCAACCGTTAAGGTTGTTCCAAACTATACCGATGGAGGGCTATTTGGCTACCGCATCGAGTCGACCGACGAACATCATATAGTAGATGATTTACAGGAAGCTTGCGAGCTTGCAAACGATATTGCAACCAAGGCGGCAATAAAACTCGTAAAGGAACACGGGCTTAATACCGAACCTATCGTAACGGTTCAGCAAAAACAAAAAGCCGGAACAGCCTCAGATGGCGGTGAGGTACACCTTGAAACGGTATTGGTAGCAACCGCCTTCGGCAAGAATGGTGAGGGGTAAATTGGCCTTTGCTAAAAATGCAAAGGCTAATTTACATGACTTTTTGCACAAAAAAATATACAGTTATATTGCAGTTCTCCAAAGATGATTTTTTTAATCAAAAAGTATAGACACAGGCAGATTGCTATGATAATATAATAACACAAAATAAACGCGCGTTTACGAAAGGTGTTTTTAATGAATACCGAACAAATAGCAAAACATGCAAAGGTGTCCCGAAGCACGGTTTCACGGGTGCTGAACAATTATAAAAATGTTCCTGAAAAAACAAGATTAAAGGTTCAGGCTGTAATTGATGAATATGGTTACACTCCTAATCATTTTGCGAGAAGTCTTGCCGGTGCATCCTCTAACATAGTTGGTATTTTTATTTCGGACATTAACGACACAAACAGCTCGGATGAATGGATAGGAATAAACTCTCCCTACAATATGGAGCTGTTATCAAACCTTATTAGGTTACTTAAAAAGCTGGGGTATACTGCATTAGTTAATATAATAACCGATCCGAAGGAGTTTGCAACATTAAAAGATCCTTTTGTTAGCAAGATGATATACGGAGGAATTTTTACGGGATTTCCATATAGAACTAAGGAATTAACAGACATAGCGCAAAACTACAATGCGGTTTTTATAGATCAGTTTTCTGAGCTGGAAGAAGAAAGCAACAACATAAAGGTTGTTAACTGCGATAACCTTATGGGAGGTTACGAAGCTACAAAGATGTTAATCCAAGCCGGACACAAAGATATTCTTCATATTGAGGGCGATAATCGGCTTTCGTCGATTAAAAGAAAAAAAGGGTATCTAAATGCAATGAACGATTTTGGCGGACTAAAAGCTCAATGTATAACGGGGCTATATAAAGAGGATGTAGCTTATCAACTTACGAAGGAGCACTTAAAGGAAAAAAGACCAACGGCTATTTTTGCCGCTAACGATATAATGGCACTGGGCGCCATTAGGGCGATTCAGGAAGCAGGGTGCTTAATTCCGGATGATATTTCCGTTGTAGGCTTTGATAATTTAAAGGTTGCAAACTGGCTTAGGTTAAACCTAACTTCGTTTGATGTTTCTTTAAAAGAAGTTGCAACTTCCTGCGTGAAGCTTCTTGTTGATGAAAAACCTGATAGCGTACTCTATCAGGCGGTATTATTAAATAAAGGGTCGGTAAAAAATCTAAGTAAATTAATATATTAGATTTTTTTAATAAATGTAAACGCGTGTTTACAGTACGTATTTTGAAGGGAGAATATTATGGCGGCAATATTAATCTCGTTTATCCTTTTCTCGGCGGCGGTAGGTATTATTACCTATATTAAAACCAGAAACGACAAGCTATCAACCTCTGACGGTTATTTTCTTGGAGGAAGAAGTTTAACCGGTGGGGTTATTGCAGGCTCTTTATTGCTAACAAACCTCAGCGCGGCAAGCTTTGTAGGCATGTCTAGCCAGGCTTATCAGCAAAACATGGCGGTAATGGGTTGGGAGGTTGGCTCCGGATTAACGCTTATTATAGTTGCACTTTTTCTGGTTCCGCGTTACCTAAAGCAGGGTATAACAACGATACCGGATTTTATTGAATCGAGGTTCGACGGCGGAACAAGAAAGTTTATAACCATATTGTTTTTGGTTAGCTATATTGTTAATATGCTACCCATCACGCTGTATTCCGGTGCTGTTGCCATGGGACAAATTTTCGATATCGCGGGGATATTCAATATAAGCTATGGCCAATCAATCTGGTTAATGGTATGGGTAATAGGCATAATCGGAGCTATCTATGCAATTTTCGGAGGACTTAAGGCGGTAGCAATTTCGGACTCGATAAACGGCATTGCGCTTATCATAGGTGGATTACTGGTTCCGCTTTTCGGACTTCTTGTGTTGGGCGGTGGTGATATTGCCGGTGGATTTGACACCTTTATAAACAGCTCTCCGGAAAAATTTGATGCTATTGGCTCGGAGGATAGTTATCTTCCGATATCCACAATGTTTACAGGTTTAATTTTGGTTAACTTATACTACTGGGGAACAGATCAATCCATTATTCAAAGAGCTCTCGGTGCAAAAAATTTAAAGGAAGGGCAAAAAGGCGTTATTATCGCCGGCTTTCTTAAGGTTTTAACTCCCCTTATGGTAATTATCCCCGGCATTATGGCATTTCAGATATTGGGAGGCGATATCTCCAACATGGATGCAGTATACCCTCAATTTGTGAGCACGGTATTACCCGGTCCCATTGTTGGCTTTTTTGCAGCGGCATTAATGGGCGCTATTTTAAGCACATTTAACAGCGTTTTAAATTCCGCATCAACATTATTTGCCCTCAATGTTTATAAACCGGCAAAAAAGGGTAATGCAACTGATAATGAACTAATTAAAGCCGGTAAAATATTTGCTTTAATCATTGCCATTATAGCCATGTTTGTTGCCCCGCTTATCCTAAACGCACCTAAGGGTCTATTTGATTATCTACAAACTATCAACGGCTTTTTTAACGTTCCGATCTTCACAATTATATTTATGGGTTATATGACAAAAAGAGTTCCCGGATTTGCTGCAAAAATTGCCATAACCTTCTTTGTAAGTGTATACGCCTTAACACAGCTACATACCTTTTTCCCATCCTTCCAGCTATTTAACACAGGGCTGCATTACCTACATATTTCTGCAATTTTATTTGTTATCTCCTGTGTTATTATGTTTGTTATTGGAAAAATTAAACCACTTAGCGAGGATTATGTTTTGCCGGTAGCAAATGTTGTTGAGATGGAACCCTGGAAACATAGATACACCTTTAGCGGATTTGTTATCTTTGTAATGCTCAGCATGTATGTAATATTTTCAAAGGTAGGACTGGCAAGGGATTCCGGCTTAGGTATTGATACCTTTTTAATAATGCTTGCAATCGCAGTTGTATGTGCTGTTTTATCAATAGCTGCAAATAAAATATCAAAAAAACATTAAAAAATTAAACGAGGTTTTATGATTTATTTTAATAACGAAACTTTTCATCTAACAAACGAATATGTTAGCTATATATTTAAAATAATGAAAAATAAGCAGCTGGGGCAGCTCTACTTCGGAAAAAAAATACGCCACACCGATAATTTCGATCATCTTTTTGTTGAAAGAGCCGTTACCTTAGCGCCCTGTGTCTTTGAAGGGGATTTAGATTTTTCGCTGGAGGTTATTAAACAGGAATACCCTGCTTACGGCACCGGGGATTTTCGCGAACCTGCTTATCAAATTTCGCAGCCTAACGGCAGTAGAGTAACAGATTTTAGGTATAAATCTCATCAGATCATCAGCGGCAAGGAGTCAATAAAAGGGCTTCCACACACCTATGGCGAAGAGGTTGAAACGCTTAACATCGTCATGTTTGATGCCGTAATAAATGTTGAAATGATTTTAAAGTACCATCTTTTCAAAGGATTTTCCGGCCTCGTTCGCTCGGTGGAATTTAAAAATTTATCGGATGAAGCGGTAACCATTAACCGCGCCATGTCTTTAAGTGTCGACCTTTACGACGACGATTTTGATATGATAACATTGGATGGCGCTTGGTCACGCGAGAGACATATAACAACCCGAAAAATAGCAAAGGGCATTCAGGCGGTTCAAAGTGCACGAGGTGCAAGTTCGGCTATGCACAACCCCTTTATGGCATTAAAAAGACCTAACGCAACAGAAAATTTTGGTGAAGTTTATGGTTTCAGCCTAATATACAGCGGAAACTTTTTAGCCCAAACTCAGGTTGATGCCTACGACGTTACACGTGCAATGATAGGAATTAATCCATTTGAATTCGAGTGGGAATTGGGCGCATCCGAGTCCTTCCAAACTCCTGAAGCGGTTATGGTTTATTCCGATAAAGGCCTTAACTTTATGAGCCAGAATTTTCATAACCTATTTAGAAACAACCTTATCCGTGGACGCTATAAAAACAAGGTGCGCCCCATATTAATAAATAACTGGGAGGCAACCTACTTCGATTTTACCGAGCAGAGCATATTAAACATAGCCTCAAAGGCAAAAGATTTAGGTATTGAACTTTTTGTTTTAGACGATGGTTGGTTTGGCAAGCGTGATAACGACCAAACCTCGTTGGGCGATTGGTCGGTTTATCTTAAAAAACTTCCTAACGGGGTTGAGGGTTTAGCAAAAAAAATTAACGACTTAGGTATGCAATTTGGGCTATGGTTCGAGCCCGAGATGGTTAACGAGATAAGTGAACTCTACAAAACGCATCCCGATTTTGTTATTAAAACACCGAATAGAGGCATGTCGTATGGCAGAAACCAATTTGTGTTAGATTTTTCAAGGCAGGAGGTTGTTGAGTTTATATTCCAAAAAATGTGTGAAACTATTGATAAGGCAAATATTGCCTACATAAAATGGGATATGAACAGAAACATTACCGAGAGCTACAGCCTAAGTCTTCCGGCAAATAGGCAAAAAGAATTTTTTCATAGGTATATCTTAGGGGTTTACTCACTTTATGAAAAATTAATTGATCGATTTCCTAATATACTGTTTGAGTCCTGTGCATCAGGTGGAGCAAGGTTCGATGCAGGTATGCTCTACTATGCGCCCCAAGCATGGGCAAGCGACGATACCGATGCTGTTGAAAGGCTTCATATTCAGTATGGAACCTCGATGGTGTACCCTATCTCCTCTATCGGCAGCCATGTTGCCGCCGTACCAAACCATCAGGTTTTAAGAAAAACGGATATCGAAACACGGGCAGCTGTTGCCTATTTCGGAACGTTTGGTTATGAGCTAAATGTTAACGAAATTAGCAGTGAAGATACGGCAAAGGTTAAAAAGCAGATAGAATTTTTTAAACGCTATAGAGAGGTTATCAGCTCGGGCGATTTTTATAGGCTAACGAATGGCAACGCCTATTCCTGGATGGTTGTTTCTAAGGATAAAAAAACCGCTATTTTGGGATACTATAAAATATTGGCAACTCCAAACCCATCACTTAAAAAGATACTATTAACCGGACTAAACGAGGAGCTTGAATATTGCTGTAACGGCAAAAGCCATTATGGCGACGAACTTATGAATGTTGGTTATATTTTACAAACGGAGTTTACCGGAGTAATACAAAGCGATCGGTTTTCCGGAAAGTATACCTCCGGAACCGACAAGGGCGACTTCACCGCACAGATATATGTGTTTGAAGCGGATTGACTTTACGTCTCCTGTGCCCTGAATTAATTTAAAGTGTAAACCATAATAAACTCTTCTTCATGCTCAATAACCGGTTTAAAGCCAAGCTTAGAATACAAATTATAAGCTTGGTTTTTCTTTTGAACCGAAAGTGAGGTTTTAGAATAGCCGGCAGTTTTAAGGTGTTTTAGCATCTCCTTCATTAGCTTTGTTCCGATGCCTTTGCCGCGATATTCGGGATATATTGATATAGCAAACTCGGGAGTTTCGTCGTCTACGTGGCCGAACCCCTTAATGCACCTAACCCATACAGCGCCTACCACAAGATTATCCACCTCCGCTACGAGGCAGTGATCATCCTTTTTAGAGCCGAATTCTTCAATATAAACTAAAATGGATGGATTTTGTATGATAGTTCGAGGGATAAGATTATCTGCATCCTGCTGAAAAATCGACTCGTAAATAAAGTCTGTAAGCAAATAATGCTCATTTTTGTTTATTGTTCTTATAATCATCTCTTTCACCGTCCTTCTTTATTTTAAATGTAATCACATTATATACCAACATTTTTGCCATGTAAACATATAATGCAAAAAATCAGTTGGCTGTTAATAATTTAGGAAAAAAATCACAAAAACCCTATTGACAGTCTCGCGACCATGTGATATAATCAATGTATCATAAAAGAAGGAGGCGTGACGATGTGAAACATTTACCCGGAACGATGATTGAAACTCGTGGAAGCGAGTATAAAAATATTTTTAACTCAATTTTTTTAACCGGCGGAATAACCTTATCGCAGCTATCGAATATAACGGGATTAGAGGCACACACCATTCAAAACTGGGTTAAACGTAAATATTTATCTGCACCCATTAATAAAAAATACAGCCAAAATCAGCTTTGCAGGGTTATAATCATTAACATGTTAAAGGAGGTTTTCTCCATTGATGAGGTATGCTCTTTAATGGATTACATAAATATTTACAAAGCAAATGAGCGGCAAAATTTCATCTGCGAGAGCAATACATATTTTTATTTTACCGATGCATTGTTTCATCTTAACGACGACATAGAAAACCTCGACAAATCGATTGAATGGGCACTTAAGGGCTATGTTGAAACACAAAAAGGTGAACAAAAAAGGCTTGCCGATGTTTTGGAGATAATGATAAGTGCATATATCTCCTACAGCTATAAGCAAAAAGCATCGTTATTATATAGATCAAAAATATTCCGCGGGGAATAAGGTTTAACTGCAAACAGTAATTAAGAAAGGAGATTGATTAGTATGTTGGAGTGGTGGAGTTCCATGGGTTTGTTGGGACAGATTTTAGCATGTATGGCAATTCCCGCAACCATAGTTTTAGTGGTTCAAACGGTAATGGTGTTGATAACCGGGTTTGATGGTGGCGCTGAGATGGAAACAAACCTTGATATCGATACAGATATTGGTTCCGGCAGTGAGGTTATAACCGGAGACGAGATAGATGATATAGTTGCCTTTGATCAGGCAGGATTACAGATATTTTCTATAAGAGGAGTTGTTACATTTTTCGCTATATTCGGTTGGGCAGGAATGTGGCTACTGTCCATCGATATCAATCAGGCCTTGGCGTTGATTATTTCGTTCGCTTTAGGTACTGCCGCTATGATAGGAACCGCCTATGCAATGCGTTTTCTTATGAGGTTGCAGGCTAAAGGTAACCAGAATATTAACGACGCGCTGGGGGTGAGCGGTACTGTTTACATAAATATTCCAAAGCAACGAGGCGGCCATGGAAAGGTTACAGCGCTTGTATCGGGCAGATATAGCGAATTTGATGCGGTTACCGATGATGAAGAGGCAATCCTCACAGGTAACTCGGTAACGGTTCTTTCCATATGCAGTCCAAATATTTTAGTAGTAACAAAAAAATAAACATATAAAGAAAGGATATAAACTATGCCATTTGAATTATTGATCCTAATTGTTGTTTTCATTTTACTGGTGATGACACTAATTATAATCTTTTTAACGAGATACAAAAAATGCCCCTCGGATAAAGTTATGGTTATCTATGGTAAGGTTGGACAGAATTCCGACGGAACAACCAGAAGTGCAAGGTGTATACATGGTGGTGCCGCATTTATTGTACCTGTGGTTCAGGCCTACGCATACCTTGACCTAACACCGATTTCCATACCGGTTGATTTAACCAATGCTCTTTCAAGGCAGAATATTCGTATCGATGTTCCCAGCCGATTTACGGTAGGTGTTTCTACCGAGCATGGCATTATGCAAAATGCGGCAGAAAGGCTTTTGGGTTTAAGGCTTGCAGAAATCCAAGAACTTGCCAAGGATATTATATTTGGTCAGCTTAGACTTATTATTGCCACAATGGATATTGAGGAAATTAATACCGACCGTGATAAGTTTTTGGCGGCAGTATCCAACAACGTTGAAACCGAACTAAAAAAGATAGGATTAAGGCTAATCAACGTTAATGTTACCGACATAACCGATGAATCCGGCTATATTCTGGCGCTGGGTAAAGAGGCGGCGGCAAAGGCGATAAACGATGCTAAAAAATCTGTTGCCGAAAAGGAGCGTGACGGTGCTATCGGTCAGGCGCTTGCCGAAAAAGACCAGCGTATACATGTTTCGGAGGCAGAATCGCAGGCTATCACCGGTGAGAACAGCGCTCAGGTTGCAATATCTCTCAGTAACGCACATCGCCGTGAAAAGGAAGCTGAAGCTCTTAGAATAGCAACCGCTGCCGAAAAAATTCAGGCAGCTAAGGCTCTCGAAGATGCATATGCGGCAGAAAAAGAGGCTGAACTTGCACGTTTTTCGAGAGAGCAGGCTGCACTTGAGGCGGATGTTATTGTTAAGGCAGAAATCGCAAAGCGTAAATTAGAGTTAGAGGCTGAGGCTGTTGCCGAGCAGACACGTCGCCACGCTAAAGGTGAGGCGGATGCTATCTACATGAAGATGGAGGCGGAAGCTCGTGGTATTCAGGAAATTTTAACAAAACAGGCCGCAGGTCTTTCCGATGTTGTTAAGGCGGCGGGCGGCAGTGCCGATGATGCATTAAAACTTATGCTAACCGATAAGATGGAAGATCTACTTCGCATTCAGGTTGATTCGATTAAAAATATTAAATTTGATAAGGTAACCGTTTGGGATAGCGGAACAACTACCGACGGCAAATCTTCTACCGCAAACTTTTTGTCGGGTTTAATGAAAAGCATCCCACCCATGAACGACATGTTCGATATGGCAGGAATGAAACTTCCGGAATACCTCGGCAAGCCCGAACAGGAAGAAACAAAGCAAGGTGCTGAAAGCTAATTTGTGCCAAGGTGCGAATTAAAGTATATTGATCAAAAAATACAAATTTTAAGTAGGGCAAGGGTATATCCCCTGCCCTACTTAAAATTTAACTGCGGTTCAACTTAATATATTCCCCCGGTGAAATACCGTAATGTCGCTTAAACATTCTGGAAAAGCTGTATATATCGGAATATCCACAGGCGAGTGCTGCTCTGCCGGGATTTAACCGATGTGTCGTCATAAGCTCTGCCGCCTTGTTAAGTCGTGTATTTATTAAATATTGATGCGGTGAAACCCCCATTGCTTGTTTAAAAATCGTGCTAAAATAGGAGCGGTTGAGATGTAATCGCTCGGCTAATTCTATTACCGACAATGGGGTGTCAAACTCTGTTTCGATACAGCTCACCGCCATCTGTACCGCATCCCGAGAATCTTGTTTTTGATCCTGCTCAAGCATTCGCGCAAACAACTGCCAAAGGCAACCGCAAAGAAATGCTTCCCGTCCGTATGAAAATTCATCACAGGACAGCATGCTCTTAAAGATGGACTGCGCATAAAAAATGCGAAATGTGTCGCGCTGTAGCTGATGTGGCAGTGGTATCTCGGCAGTAAAGCCTATCCATATGTATTCCCAAGGTTTTTCGCTATCAGCCCGATAATAGGATATATCACCGGGTTTTATAACAAAAATATCGCCTGCCGACAGATTGTAGCTAACCCCTCTTGTGGTAAACATTCCTTTACCGTTAACAACATAATGCAATAAATAATAATCCCTTGTTGTAGGGCCAAAGCTATGGTCAGGCTCACACTTTTCCGTTCCACACTGTATTACATTTAGGTCTTTATGCTGTAAATTTTTAATCATAATAAAGCTACGATTCATAAAACACCTCTTTCCAATATCTCCACCGCAAATGGAGATGATAACTAAGTTGCCAGCACAAGCAATCGAGTCAAATAATATTATCTTCGGCTATGCCGGAGATAATATTATACAACATAATGCCAAATTAATCAAACAAAATACGATTGCAAAAAAAGATCTTTATTGTTAAACTGAAATCAAAGTATACTACAGTTGAAATTATATACTTTATCTAATTAAAAAAGGAGAATAAATTTATGGTAAAAATTACATTTATGGGTGCAGGTAGCACCGTTTTTGCACGCAATGTTCTCGGCGATTGTTTGTGTAGCGACACCCTTAAGGACAGCACGCTTGCTCTATACGACATTGATGCCCAGCGCCTTAAAGACAGCCACCAAATTTTAGAGGCAATATGCGAAAGCAAGGGGGCTAAGGCTAAGATAATATCCTATCATGGTGTAGAAAACCGTAAAGACGCCCTTCGCGATGCTACATTTGTAGTAAACGCCATACAGGTGGGAAGGTATGACCCTTGCACCATTACCGACTTTGATGTTCCGAAAAAATACGGCCTAAACCAAACTATTGCCGACACTCTTGGCATCGGGGGCATTATGCGCACCCTGAGAACAATACCTGTTATGAAGGGCTTTGCCGACGACATGGAAGAAGTTTGTCCCGATGCGTGGTTGCTTAACTACACCAACCCGATGTCTATGTTAACAGGCTATATGCTACGCTATACCGGTGTTAAAACAATCGGCTTGTGTCACAGTGTTCAGGTTTGCAGTGAAGGATTGCTTAAAAACTTGGGCATGGAGGATAAGTTAGAGGGCCGCAAAGAGCTTATCGCCGGAATCAACCATATGGGTTGGCTTTTAAAGATAGAGGACAGACACGGTAACGATCTATATCCCGAAATCCGCCGTCGTGCTAAGGAGAAGAATGCCGGTGAAAAACATGACGACATGGTGCGTTATGACTACATCGAAAAGTTCGGTTACTACTGCACCGAGTCCAGCGAGCACAATGCTGAATATAACATGTTCTACATTAAAAATAAATATCCCGAACTAATCGAGCGCTTTAATATCCCGCTGGATGAATATCCTCGCAGATGTATCAAACAAATTGCCAACTGGGAAAAGGAACATGCCGATATCCTTAATAACGAAGTACGCAACCATGAGCGTAGCCGTGAGTATGCATCCTATATCATGGAAAGCATTGTTGCAAATAACCCCTACGAGATTGGTGCTAACGTTTTAAATACCGGTCGACTTATTTCCAACCTTACCGAAGAGGCTTGTGTAGAAGTTCCCTGCCTTGTAAACGGTAGCGGAATTCACCCAACCAGGGTAGGAGCTCTTCCGGTTCAGCTTGCCGCAATGAATATGTCCAACATTAACGTACAGCTGTTGACCATCGAGGCAGCAGCAACCTTGCGCAAAGAGCACATATATCAGGCAGCGATGATGGATCCCCACACCGCAAGTGAGCTAAGCGTTGATGAAATTTACAGCATGGTAGACGAGCTTATAGAGCGCCACGGCGACTGGTTGCCGAAGTATCATTAAACAAAAAAAGCCACAAATTTCAACACGCTTTTTTGTTAGAGCTATCTGCTCGAAAACAACATAAAAATTACTAATTAGCATATGCAAGCTAATCTTTGTTTAACGCCACAATAGGTGTTAAAAAGATTAGCTTGTTGACTTTAAAAAAGGATTATGATATTCTGAAACAAAGATTAGCATTTAAACGAGGCATATAATGCAAAAACCAAATATTTTATTTATTCTTACCGACGACCAGGGCTCCTGGGCGCTTCGCTGTGCCGGAAACAACGATATTTACACGCCTAACCTTGATGAGCTTGCAAAAAACGGTATTATCCATGATAATTTTTTCTGCTGCTCGCCGGTTTGTTCCCCTGCCAGGGCTTCAATATTTACCGGCAAAATGCCCTCGTCCCACGGTGTGCACGACTGGATATGCGGAGGAAATGTTACCACCGAAAAATACAAAGATGCAAACGGCGAGCCGTATTTTAGTAATGCCGATATAGGGGTTGAATATCTTCAAAACGAAACCCTGTTTACACAAAAATTAGCCGAAAACGGATATACATGTGCGCTTAGCGGCAAATGGCATCTTGGCAATAACGATATTGCAAAGAAGGGATTCGAAAGATGGTTTACCATTGCAACCGGAGGCTGCGACCACTACTACTCCGCCGATATATATGAAGATGGAGCTTTTCATAAATCAAAGCGATATATAACCGATGAAATAACCGACAAGGCGCTCGAGTTTATTTCTGATTTTTCGCAACAAGAAAATCCTTTTTATCTAAGTGTGCACTATACAGCACCTCACAGCCCCTGGTCGGCCGATAATCACCCGCAGGAAGTTTTAGAGCTGTATAACGAATGCGAGTTTAAGGCAACGCCTGATTTGCCGGTACACATAGATCAAATTCATAGCGCACCGATTGGAGACACACAACAAAAAAGAACGCAAAACCTAAAAGGATATTATGCGGCAATAACAGCCATGGATAGCGGAGTTGGCAAAATTATAGAGGAACTTAAGAGTAAAGGCTTATATGATAACACCATAGTTATATTCACCTCAGACAACGGCATGAACATGGGGCATCATGGGGTATGGGGCAAAGGAAACGGAACCTATCCTTTAAACATGTACGATACTTCGGTTAAGGTTCCCTTAATAGTATCCCATCCCGCATGTTTTATGAAAGATATTGTTATCTGCGATATGCAAAGCCATTACGACCTTTACCCAACTATTTTGGATATGGCGGGAATAAATAATGCAGACAATATACGCCCGGGCAAAAGCATGTTACAGCAATGGCTTGGCAAGAGAAAACAAACAAAACAGGAGGTTTTTATCTACGACGAATATGGTGCGGTTAGAATGATTAGAACGAGCTGTGAGAAGTATATAAAAAATTACACATCCGGCGCTGAGATATATTACAACCTTTCTATAGACCCCGATGAGACGGAAAACAGAATAAACAACCTTGAATATGCAAAAAATATAGATTCCCTTAAAAAAAGAATGCAGGAATGGTTTTTAAAAAACGAAACGACAAAAAACAGCGGAGCGCAGTATGACGTTCGCGGTAGAGGGCAGCTGAATCTCTGTGATAAAAACGGAGCTTTTAGCGAAATCATCTCCTACTATCATAAATGTCGACAAAAGGATAATGTTGAAATAAAGTGATATAATATGCGTTAAATAGTTCAAGAAATTGGAGTGCGATGAATAAAAATTATATTGCCATAGATCTTAAATCTTTTTATGCTTCGGTAGAGTGTATGGAGCGCGGGCTCGACCCTATGACAACAAACCTTGTTGTTGCAGATGCATCCAGAACATCAAAAACCATCTGCCTGGCCGTAACCCCGACCCTAAAAGCCTACGGTATTTCGGGAAGGGCAAGGCTTTTCGAGGTAGAACAAAGGGTTAAGCGGGTAAATTTGGCAAGGCTAAACAAACTTAAAAATCGCAGTTTTGAGGGTAAATCCTACAACGATATCGAGCTTAATGCAAACCCTGCATTAGAGGTTGACTACTGCATTGCTCCGCCAAACATGGCAAAATACATTAAGATAAGCAACGATATATACAAGGTTTATCTCAAGTTTATTGCACCGCAGGACATGCATGTTTACTCTATCGACGAGGTTTTTATTGATGTAACAAACTATATTAACACCTATAAAAAATCGGCGATAGAAATAGCTAAAACAATAATAATGGAGGTTTATAAAACTACCGGTATAACCTCGGTTGCAGGGGTTGGAACAAATCTTTACCTTAGCAAAATAGCAATGGACATAATGGCTAAAAAAACACAACCCGACGCAGATGGTTTTAGGGTTGCCTTTTTAGACGAGCTTCTCTACAAACAAAAACTGTGGGAGCATACGCCACTTACAGACTTTTGGCGTGTTGGTCGTGGCTATGAAAAAAAGCTTCACCGTCATGAACTCTATACCATGGGAGATATTGCTCGTTGCTCGCTTGGCGGTAGCAACGATTATTATAATGAAGAGCTGTTGTACGGAATGTTCGGGGTTAATGCCGAACTTTTAATAGATCATGCCTGGGGGTATGAACCCTGTACGTTAAAACAAATTAAAGAATATAAATCGGAGAATAACAGCATCTGTTCGGGACAGGTTTTGCAGGAACCCTATAGCTATGAAAACACTATGCTTGTTGTTAGAGAAATGGCAGAGCTGTTGGTACTGGATTTAGTTGAAAAAGGCTTGATGACGGATCAGATAGTATTAACAATCGAATATGATATACAAAATATAGAAAATGGCTATACCGGTGAAGTAAAGATAGACAGTTACGGTAGAACCATACCAAAACATTCTCACGGAACACAAAATTTAAACCGTCACTCCTCCTCGTCGAAAACTATTGTTAATGCTGCCGTATTACTGTGTGAGCGAATTTTAAACCCATCACTGCTCACACGCAAGATAAACATTGTGGCGAGTCATGTTTTGCCACAGGAAACCGTGGCAAAAAATCAGCCGGAATACGAACAGCTGGATTTGTTTTCGGCTGCAAAGGAAAGCGATGCCGAAACCAAAGATGATGAAAGAGAACAAAAACGACAGCTTGCAATAGTTCAAATTCAAAAAAAATATGGTAAAAACTCCATTTTAAAGGGCATGAATTTAAAGGAGGGGGCAACCGCAAAGGAGCGCAATAAAACCATAGGAGGGCATAAGGCATGAAGTATGACGACATTATTAATTTGTCGCGCCCGATTTCTAAAAAACATCTGCCAATGTCGCTACAGGATAGAGCGGCGCAGTTTGCACCGTTTTCCGCTTTAACGGGGCATTACTCCTCTCTTGCCGAAACAGCAAGGGTTACCGAGAGAAAAATAGAGCCGGACGAACTGCAAAAGGAGCTAATAAACCGAAAACTTACCGAGGCTTGTTCCGAAAACGGTTCGTTAAAAGAAATAGCAATAACCTATTTTGTTAAGGACTTAAAAAAAGAGGGCGGCGAGTATGTAACCGTTCGAGGTAAAATCAAAAAAATTGATTCACTTGAGCGAAACATAGTTCTTGATAGCGGCATTATCATAGAAATCGATTGCATTATAAACGCAGAATAGACTTTATTCTGCGTTTATGGTATAATCATATAAAACATAAAGAGGATTTTTCTATGAAAGAATTATGGCTTTTGTTCATAACGTTTGCTCGAATCGGAGGCTTCACCTTTGGCGGAGGCTATGCGATGCTACCAATTCTACAAAGAGAGGTTGTTTCAAAATACAACTGGGTAACCTCAGAAGAGTTGATGGATTACTACGCTATAGGGCAGTGTACCCCCGGCATCATTGCTATAAATACAGCTACATTTATTGGACATAAGAAAAAAGGACTTATCGGCGGCATTTTTGCAACGCTCGGAATGGTTGCGCCTTCGCTGGTTATGATAACAATTATCTCGGCATTCTTAGATAGATTTTTAGAGTATCAAATAGTAAGTTCGGCACTTGCCGGAATACAGCTTTGTGTATGCGCACTGGTTCTGCAGGCGGTTTTTACCTTAGGGGCAAAATCGGTTAAGGATAAGCTGAGCATTGCCATCTTTGCTCTCACCCTTGCAGTTTCGCTTTTTACCCCTATCTCGGCGGCTATCATTGTTATTGTTATTGGTAGTGTCGGCGCAATTTATTCCCTAATAAGTGGGGTGAAGAAAAAATGATATATCTGATTTTGTTTATCGAGTTTTTTAAAATCGGCCTGTTCTCAATAGGAGGAGGGCTTGCCACATTACCTTTTTTATACGAGCTTACCGAAAGATATGATTGGATAACTACCGACAATATCTCAACCATGATTGCCATTTCGGAGTCCACTCCGGGACCGATGGGCGTTAACATGGCAACCTATGTGGGTTATACCGCCGTTGGTATTTTAGGAGGCCTGGTTGCCACCCTCGGGCTGGTTACCCCCTCCATTATAATTATTGTCTGTGTTTCCTCTGTTTTACAAAGATTTAAGGATTCAACGGTAGTTCAGGGAATGTTTAGCTGGATTCGTCCCGCCTCAACAGCCCTTATCGCCACCGCATTTATTACCATTGCAAAAACAACACTTTTCCCAACCCTTTTATTAAATGCAGATAATTTAATAAAAACCGGTATTGCAGCCGTTTTATTCATCTTAATTATTAAGCTTAAAAAGCACCCTATTTTTTATATTGTGGCGGCAGCTATCGTGGGCGTTGTTTTCCGTCTGTAGTAACCATCGCGTTCTCGGATAACAATTTAACTACTCTATTGCAAAAATATCAATTCATTTTTCATACTCTTTGCACTATTTTGGGAGATTAAACAAGGCTCAAACCCGGCAGTTAAGCAGGGTTTGAGCCTTTATATTTTAGATAAAAAATTATTACCCTCATCTTGGGAAACATAATTTTTTAAAAAAGGCTATTGACAAATAAAATTAGTTAGGCTAAAATAGTTAGTATAAGATAGTTAGTTAAAAATATTTAAATTTAAATATAGAAAGGAACAAAATGAGCGGGAAATTAACAAAAGCACTAAATAAAATAACACATGATACAGCATTATATGAGCTTAAGCGTCTTTATTCTCACGATAAGAAGAGTGTTCTTTCATACCATGATACACTTTATCTTAATATCATTGAGGCACATCCTAACAAATATACGTCTTCGCAGATTGCTGATTTATTAAAAATAACTCGTCCGTCTGTGACGGAAAAAATTAATCAGTTATGTAAAAAAGGATATATTTTAAGGACACAAAGCGAAACCGACAAGCGCGTATTTTACCTTTCAATAAATCCAAACAGCCCTAAAGATTATGAAACAACAGCAAGCTATGAAGATGAAATGGAACGTGAAGTTTTAGCAAAGTTCGGAGAAGAAAAGGTAGATTTACTCTGTGAGATGATAGAATACTTGTCGGATTTATTGTCTGAAAATATAATTGAGGAGAAAGAAAGTGAATAGTCCACTCGCAAAAAACTTTAGCATGAGAGAACTTTTTAAGTACACAATGCCCAGCATGGCCATGATGGTTTTTATGTCAACCTACTCGATCATAGACGGTGTTTTTGTATCGGCATATGTTGGCGAAGGAGCTTTAGCGGCAGTTAACTTAGTAATGCCGCTACTTGGAATAGTATTGGCAGTTGGGTTAATGTTTGCAACAGGCGGTAACGCAGTTATTGCAAAATTTTTAGGCCAGGGAAAGCAAAAACAGGCACAGGAATTTTTAACGGTAATATACATTATCGGAGGAATACTGGGTGGAGCTCTTTCAACCATAGTTTTCATTTTTCCCGATGAGTTGCTAAACATGCTGAATGTAAGCGATAACCTTTATTCACTAGCAAAGGAGTATATGCTAAGCTTGGCTGGGTTTTTAGTTCCTGTATTTTTTATGGTGTTTATTCAATCATTTATGGTAACGGCCGGACACCCGATGTTTGGGCTGTTACTCAGTCTCGCGGGAGGTATTACCAATATTATACTCGACTATATTTTTATTTCCCCCGATTTACTAAACATGGGAATTGTTGGCGCAGGGCTTGCAACCGGTATAGGTAATGCAGTTCCGGGAGCAATTGGGTTTTTCTATTTTATTTTCAACAGAAAATGTGTTCTTCATTTTGTTAAACCAAAATTAAAGATAAAAACTCTCGGGCAGAGTATGTTTAATGGCTCATCCGAGCTTGTTGGCTCGCTTGCAACCTCAATAACTACGCTTATGTTTAATTTTATTTTAATGAGCATAGCAGGTGATGCTGGGGTTGCAGCAATCAGCGTAATTCTATATATACAGATGTTTCAAAGTGCGATTTACATCGGCTATACTTTAGGGGTATCACCTATAATTGCCTATAAGTACGGTGAACAAAATCATAGTGGATTGCACAGGGTTATAATGCAAAGCTTCAAGGTTGTTTCGGTGGCGTCAATTCTTGTAATTGCGCTTACCCTCCTATTCTCAAACGAAGCGGTAGGCGTCTTTATTTCAAAGGAAAGTTCAACCTTTGAGATGGCAAGAAACGGACTTTTAATGTTCCTGCCTGCGTATTTATTTATGGGCTTTAATATTTTCTTTTCGGCAATGTTTACATCATTATCAAACGCAAAGGTATCGGCTACTATTTCGGTTTTAAGAAGTTTAGTATTCATTGTGATTGCACTCTTAATCCTGCCGCAAATATTTGAGCTAAACGGTGTGTGGCTGGCTGTTCCTGTTGCCGAGTTTTTAGCGATAATTGTATCTTATTATCTTTTTAAAAGAAATAAAGCATACTATCAATATTAATAACAAGGAGAAGATTATGAGATTAACAGAAAAAAACTTAACAAAACATCTATCTAACTATAACGAAATTTGTGCGTTTATGAAAAGGGTTTTCCCAAAGGAAGAACTTATGCCTATGTGGCTTATAAGGCTCTTAACCTTAAAGAAGAATTACGATTTTAAGGTGTATTATGATAATGACTTATTCGTTGGAATATTGTTTACAATAGAATCTGATGATACTTTGTTTGTGTTTTACATTGCAGTAAATGATCAAATTCATTCAAAGGGCTACGGTTCAAGATTGTTGCAGGTTTTATTTGATAAACACCCTAATAAGGCCATAACACTTTTTATTGAAACAATGGACGATAAAAACGCCTTGAATTATGAGCAGAGAGTGAAACGACTTGAGTTTTACGAGAGAAATGGCTTTGTTCATACGGGTATTAAAGCAGGATTTAAAACTCCTTTTGTTGATATTTTATCAACAGATAAAGAGTATAACACGGCAAAGGCAAAAAAACTTATGAAGTCAATTCCAATGAAAATTTTCCAATCAAAAAACTTTAAAAATTAGGAATATTAAAATGAAAAAAATAGCTATTAAACCCATATCGAGAGACAAATGGGATATAATAACAAACTTATCGGTTAACGATGAACAAAGCCATTTTATAGAAACTTCGTTGCATTGCCTAAACGATGCAAAAAGCGATGCATACAATATGAAATGGAACTTTTACGGCATTTATGAAGACAATAACTTAATAGGCTTTGCTATGCATGGCAAAACCGGCTTTATGTTTTTTTCGCAGGTATGGCTTGATAGATTTATGATCGATAAAAATTATCAAGGCAAAGGGTATGGCAAGGAATCTATGAAGTTAATAATAAAAAAAATGCAGGAGGATTATAGCTGCAAAAAGTTATATTTGTCGGTTCATGAGAACAATTATGCGGCAATTAGGCTTTATGAAAAGCTGGGCTTTAAAAAAACTATATTAAAGGAGCCAACGGGCGAGAGAATTATGAAACGAATAAACCAAGCTAATAATAAAACAAAATAATTTATTTATGTTTCGGAATTATCCGTATCCGGTTGGCTCGGGTTTTGTATTATTATGCTTCCATCTACAACCTCAATTTTAACCTTGTTTCCCTTAATGCCTATAGAGCTAAGCATATCTGTGGGGATTTGAACCCTACCCGCTCGGTCGAGCACGGCAAACTCTTCATGTATATTTTCATCCTCAAACGAGGATATATCATCTAAACTTCCCTCATAACTTTGGCGAACTCTAAACTCACTGCTGGTTTTTCCGTCTCGTATCGCCACCACTCTTTTAACCCGCTTTGACAGGCTTCTGTCGTGCGTCACCATTACTATGGTTAGCCCGAACTCCTCGTTGAGGGTTTTAAATATATCTAAAATCATGTCGGTAGTTTTTGCATCCACCGACCCTGTAGGCTCATCTGCAAGTAGTATCTTCGGCTTGTTTGCAAGCGCTATGGCAATTGCAATTCGTTGCTGTTCACCACCTGAAAGCTGATTGAGACGATGTTCTTTTCGATGCGACATACCTATTAATTCAAGTAGCTCTAAAGCACGTTTTTTCTTTTCGGCATCCCCTCCAAAAAACATGGGAAGCTGAACATTTTGTATTGCCGTGAGGTAGGGCAATAGATTTCTTGCGTTATTTTGCCAAACAAAGCCAACGGTAGAACGTTTATAGTTAACAAGTTCTTCCTCGCTAAGCTTAAAAAGATCCATCGAATCAACAAAAAGTTTACCTGCAGAAGGTCGGTCAAGCCCACCTATCATATTAAGGAAGGTGGATTTTCCGCTACCACTGTTACCTATTATCGCCATGAGCTCGCCTTTATCAATGCTAAGCTCCAGCCCCTGCAAGGCAACAACCTCTATGTCGGAGGTTTTGTATATCTTTACGAGGTTTTCACAGTGTATTATCGGAGTTTTTTTTTCGCTATCGCTCATCTTTTATCCTTCCGTCTTCCAGCTCAAAAACTCTGTCTCCAAGATCTATAAGTCCCATATCATGAGTTGTCATCACTATGGTTACCTCCTGATTTTGGGATAGCTCCTTAAACATTTTTATAACCCTTAAACCTGTTGCCGTATCCAGCTCTGCTGTAGGCTCATCGGCAAACACTACCTTGGGCATATGTGCAATCGCCCTTGCAATTGCAACACGTTGTTGCTCACCGCCGGAGAGTTGTTGCGGCATATGATTCATCCTTGCCTCCAACCCAACGAGATGCAAACACTCCACCGCTCTTTTTTTCATGTCGCCTTTATAGGCTGCAAGCCTGAGTGCAAACTCAACATTTTCGTATGCATTCATGATAGGGATTAACGCTACCGATTGAAAAACAAACCCTACATTTTCCCTTCTAAATTTACTACGAGCATCTTCGCTCAGCTCGGATAAATCTATATTATCGAAAAACACCTTTCCATCACTCTGTTCATCAAGAGCGCCGAGAATGTTCATAAGCGTAGTTTTTCCGGAACCGGAACGACCCTTCAATATCGTTAGTCTGCCCTTAGGAATCTCTATAGTAACGTTGTTAAGCGCAGTAAAATCGCTGTTGTCTGACAGGGTGAAAACTCTTGTTAAATTTTGAGTAGTTATAATATTTTCCACCTAATCTTCTCCTAACTTTAACGCCTGTGCTATCTTTAGCCTTGAAATCATGTTCGAGAGTACTATGAGGCACAGCAAGATCATGATACCGATTACTGCAAAAATCCTCAGGTTATCAGCGGCACTAATAATTAACTCAAGCGGAATAGGTTGCTCTGCCGGTGCATAGCTAATCTCTATCAACGGAACGAATAACGACGAAACAACAAAACCTATAGCAGTTCCTATTGCCACCGAATAACCCGAAATAAAAATTTGCTCACAAACCAGCATTGTTACTATTTCACGCATAGACATTCCCATCGCCCTATATATACCAAATTGGAGCTGACGGCGTATTATAGAAAGAATCCAAAATATTAAAAACCCAACGGCACACTGCAGTAAAATCATAATGAAGCCCACGGTAAAAAGGCCATTTGTGCCCTGAAAAATAGGTTGATTTTTCTGTGCGGTAATATCGGCAGAGGTGTCTGTAAAGGTAACCAGTTCTAATTCGTTTTCCTGAACAAAGTCGTATACCGGCAGCGAATCGTCCTGCATATTTATCCACACCTCATATGGTGTATTGGTAAATACAGATTGGCTGTATGAAAGATGTCCCACAATTAGGTATTGGTTGCTCTCCTGCGTTGTTCCATCGTCGCCTATTGATATTTCGGTGCTGTTATAGGTTGGCCAATAATCAATAAATGCATATATAATGCCCCTCGCTCTGTTTTCTCCCTCAGAGTCTCTGTAGTATATCGCATCTCCAACCTCAAACCCAAACTCGTCGGCAGCATTCTGCGACATAAGTATCGCCTGTGGATTTTGTGATATTGCGTTTAGATATTCATACCAATGAAAATCTAAAAGTCCATCCGAAAAGGTTGCTGTTTCTCCAAATTCCTTGGTATGTATTCCCATTAAGATTGTATTTTCGAAGTCGCCTTTAACGCCGGAAACCTCAACATCCTCCATTACCAAAACCTTGGTATGGCTTTCAATTCCTTCAATATCACTAAACTTCGCATAGTCCGGTTCGGTATAAAAGATATCCTCCTCGGCAAACGACTCCGAGCTGTATGCCAATGCGGCCTCATTGCTATTCCACACCTCTTTAATAACAATGTCGGCACCATTTTCGTATATAATTCTGTTTTCCTCGTTGCTGTTTATCGTCCTTGCGCAGATGGAGTTAAAAAGCCCGAGCGATATGGTCATAATTAAAAACATCATTATAAAGCCGCGGTTATCATCGGTATTGATTACCCGTTTTAACGATAGGTAAACAGATGGGGACCATTTTTTTCTCCCGATAAAGAATATAAGTTTCATCAACGGGGTAAAAACTCTCATTGCAAGCAGTGCAACACCGATAATAAATATCGATGAGCTAAAAAACATTAACGGATCTAAGCTTGCGCCTTCCCTCATTCGTTGTGCCAGAATTTCCCTTTGTGCGTTAAAGCTGTACCACCCGTATAATGACACGGCAATAAGAATTACATCCAGCCCTATTTTTTCCCACCATTTTAGTTTAAACCGTTGCTGTTTTTTTTGCTTTGCCATAACAATTCCTACATCGGCATGTTTTACTGCAGGAATAACCATTGTAATGATAGAAAAAACTACAGCAATTAAGGAAAAAACTAATGCCTGAACGTTAAAGCTGATAGGCAGAGCCGCCCTGTTTACAAACTCTAAAAAGGCATTAGAGGACCCTAACACCTGACATATTAAATAGCTAAGCGGAGTTCCTATAACAAGTCCGGCAAAGCTAATGAGTACCGATTGCATAAGATATATACTAAGTATCTGCCTTTTGCTCGCGCCTCTACTTTTAAATACCGCAATTTCGGTAAGCTCGTTTTCTATCATCTGCCTCGACACCATAAAGATGAAAACTGCAAGCAGAACGCAAATCGGCAGCTGTAACACCAGCACCGTAACATTTAAACGATTTGTCTCATCTATGTGGGTTGTAAGAATATCGAAATAGTTCGCAGTAAAATCCATTCGAACATTTTCGGCTATATGTAAATAATTCTCGCTCACCGATAAAAGCCGCTCTACATCGTTAGTTTTAACTGCGGTATAGTCGAGCTGTATCACCTCGGATATAGTATATGTGTTGGCAGGCTCCTCAACCTTAATAAACATATTCTCGAACAATTCTTCATCCATAAATATGTTATCTCGGTAGTTAGCGGGAGGCGTTGTCCAGTAACTATCCGAGCCCTCACTGCTATCAAAAACGCCTTTAATGGTTATGGAAAGAATGTTGTTTTCGGTATCTGCTAAGCGTTTAAAATCATATCGCTCCCCGATAAAGAGATTTTTATTTATCAGCGTCGTTTCGCTAATAATAACCCCTATCGAGCCATCAGCTTCCAGCTCAGAGCCATACATTTCACCGTGAACTATATCAATATTTTCCTCAATCCCGCTAAGATATCCAACCTTAACTTGGGTGCTTTGAACCTCACCCTGCTCATCTTCATCATCAATTATCAGCGGCACTCCAACAAGAAATTTTTCGGTAATCCTGTCGAGAACCGGCAAGCCTAACTGCGTTTCAAGCTCATTTGATGATGAATCGAAAAACAACGAATATTCATCCGGTATAGGTTCATCCTTTTCTATTTCCGCTTCTATAATAACATTTCCGGGATGCTTGTTATTTTCTGTAATATAGTTGCTAAAATTCGAATTGATTGTTCGTTGCAAAACTGCATCTGTATATATCCGAGCAGCACCGATTATGCTCGTTAACAGGATATTTCCTATCAACAAGCTAATAATCATCCATTTTTTACTTCTCAGTTTTTGTAATACAAAACCAAACAAATCAATATTCCCTATTCTATTAATATTTCCTGACCGGCACTAAGCCCATCAACAACCGCATAATACTCCGAATTGTTGTAAATTGATGTAAAGTATCTTTTTTTAACCACGCCATCCTCTAAGATATTAACATACTGTTTATCGTCCTCCTTTGTTACAAGGGCTCTATCTAATAACAGCGTATTCGGAACATACTCAGATACTGTTGTAACCTCCGCATTTACATTAAAGGTTTTATATATATTAATAAAGTCCTCAATGAAATTATCTGTTGCTCCGGAAAAGTCTACCGCTACATAGTAGGCTTCTTCTCGGTATTCCTGCGGTAGAATTATCGGTGAAGATATAACCTTTCCCGTTAAAAAAAGTTCCTCTTTGCTATATTTTATCGTTACATCTACGGTATCTCCATAACGAAACCCTTTTGGGTTTTTTAGCCTCAGTAACATGTTTTCAATATCCATCAAGTTAACAATAGATAAAGTGGGGTCTACCGCGTCGCCCTCTTCCAGCCGCCTGATATATGATATCATCCCGTCGTATGGCGCGAATATGTATTGGATATCCATCTCCTCGCGTAGCTCGGCAATCTCCTCGGTAAGAACCCCTATCCTGTTTTGAGTTACATAAATTTCCTGCTCATAGCTGATACGGCTCTTCTCCATATTAAGGGCGTGTATCGTATGGTCCTGCGTTCCTGCAACAAGGTTACTCAGTATTTCCTCATTTAGCCTTAGCTGTGTATTATACCCCTGGGTTATAGTGCTCAGGCTATCCTGTAATCTTTTTTGTTCAAGTAGTTTTTCCTCAAGCGGAACAACGCTGTTCTCGGTATAAAAAGCGGCTATTTTATCGCCTTTACTAACTATATCTTCAAAGTCAACATAGCTTTCTAAAAAGAATGCGTTGCCGCTATAAAAAAGCTCGTTATCATTGGCGAAAACTATTTCTGCCTGCGATGTATTTTCTTCTATGTAATCGCCTACTTCAAGGGTTACGGTTTTAAAGCTGTGTTCAGTTGGAACAAACAGTTCCTCGTTTATAGCCACCTCTTTTTCGTTGCATGAACTAAAGAGTATCGGCATGGCTATAACCGTTATTAACAAGGCTAATTTATCTTTGAACATAAACAGCCTCACCCTCTTCTAACCCGCTTACTACCTCTACCTTAATGTCATTTTCTATTCCGATGGTAATCGGCTTGGTTGTTAGCCTTCCATCCTCTTCAACTATAAAAACATATTCCCCTGTAGCGGAATTTCTGTTTACCGCATTTGGAGGCACGGTTAACACATTTTGCGCTATGTCGGAGTATACTTCTATTATAGCAAACTGCCCTATCTTAAGCTCAGCGGGTTGCTCTGTGAAGTTAAAATAGGTAAACACCTCTCTTTCGGCAAGCTGCAATGCTAATAGCTCGTCGTTAGGTATAGGAACATATTCTATTTCGTATTCTTTTCCATCTATCGAAGCACTAATCTTCTGTGCTCCGGTAAGGGCTACGCTACTAATAAATTCGCCAACAAGGGATAACCTCTCGTTATCCGCTATCGACACAATGTTTGTGTATGGCTCCACGGCATCCCCCGGTATATATTGCCTTACATAAACAACCTCCCCGTCAAACGGAGCAGTTATTGTAGGAACTACCATGGAGGCTTTTAGGTTTGCAAGCCTTTCGTTGAGCTGTTTCGTCTGCAACGCCTGAGATTCAACTTCCTGTGCCAAGGCTGTTGCTGCCACATTTATTCTGGACTGCGCCAACACAAGTTCGGTATCCGAAATCGGCGGCGTTACTACTACAGGCTGAGATGAACTCGAACTCTGAGATGACGAACTAACGGCTGACGAAGCCGTAACCAAGGAGGACGAACTTGCAGCGGCGGCAGACGAGCTTGCTGCAGCTGCTGCACTTGCGGCTGCGGCGGCCTCTGCTGCAGCTGCGGCGGCTGCCTCTGCATTTATTCTTATAAGCTTATCATGCTCAATGTTTGCAATGCTAACATCCAGCTCCAATCTGCGAATAGTGAGCTGATTAACTGTATTGTTATATGTAATTTCTTTTTCAAGGCTTTCTATCTGTTGTGCTACTTCATCAATGTCGAGCTCAAGTAGGATATCACCCTGTTTAACCTCATCTCCAAGGCTAACATATCTATTTTTAATTATGCCTTCGCTTTCAAAATAAAGGTTTTCAACATACGGAACAACTGAGGATTGGTAGCTTTGACGTATCGAAACGGTATCCCGTGTAACAAGGGTTGTATCATGTCCCATTCCAACCGGAGTAAGCAGCTGCGGCACCTCCGTCGAGCTACAGCCGAGGAGTTGCGAAACACACATTATGCAGGTTGTTATTGCAATAAATTTGCGAATCATCTACCCTTACCCTATAATAATCTGTTCTCCCTGTGTAACCCCATCCTTAATTTCGTAAAAGCCATCTATAAGCTCTCCGACGGTTACATACTTAAAGTCTCTAATCCCGTTTTCATTTTGATAGTAAACGGTTGTTTGCCCGTTTAAAAATTTTATTGCATCTTTTGGCAGATAAAGAACATCATATGCCTCCTTTATCACCACCTCTATGTGTCCATACGAGCCATCCGGAATAATAACATCTTCGTCCACCACTGTGAAAAAATATTTTTGTTGATCCTCCGGTGATGTTTCATCTTCAGCGGATATAGCCTTTACAGTATAGTATATTTCATCTATTAACAGCTGGGCTTCATCGCCTTCAGCAAATAAACCCTTATCCTCGTTACTGCTAATAAATGCCGGTTGCTCGTTATCCGAAATTGTTATATGGTTAACCCCCCGTTGCACAATCGAGCCTTTTTCAACGCTTCTAACATAGCTTACAACACCGTCAAACCCAGCAACCAGTTTTCTCTTTTCTATCTCTGTTTCTATCTCCTGCTTGCTAAGTTTTTGAATATGTATTTTATCGCTTAACAGTCTTATTTCCTCTGTGTAGGGCAGAACAACCTCCGCGGCGGTCATACTTGTTTTTAGCTGCTGATCAGAAAGTGTTGCAAGGTATGCTTCATGTGCGGAATATGCTTGTTGCATCAAAACATTTGTCTGTTCCAGCTGTAGTTGAAGGTTTTCCAACGTTTCAGTACACAGCGCAAGTTCGTTATCCAGCTCTCCCATCTCAAGCTCCATCAGAACATCGCCTTTTTGCACTTCATCGCCTGTATTAATGTATATATTTTCTATCATAAGCCCCGAGGCATCAAAGGCAAGCTGTTCCTCTCTAATTGAGCTGTACTCGCATCTTATTCTAAGAATTTCTATAAGGTCTCCCCTCTGAACAAGGGCTGTGTCGAAAATTCTCGGTTCCGGTTCATGAAGCTCCAAGGTGGGCGGTAGTTCCTCCTTTGGAACAAGAAAAAAAAGAGCAACAAGGATAAAGCCCGAGGCAAAAATCGCTATTAATAGCTTTTGAACCAAGATGCTTCCCCCATTGTCTTTTATGCACGTATACGTTATTATAACATATCAATATATTAACTTACAATGATAATTTATTGATAATATAATTTTAATGCTTTGAGTAAATTAATAAAAAAATGAAAACTATTTAAGAAAACAAATTGTTGCAAACCTTTTCTAACTCTTTATAAAATTTATTAACGTGATATCCATCGTTAACTTCATGCCTAAACTGTATTCCCGCCGAAATCATTATTTTTTCATTAACCTCTCTAAATTTTCCAAAGGTAACAAAAGGAACATAAACCCCTTCTGCACTTATAGGGGAGTTGTAATCAAGCCCCGTAATTACCAAATCCGGCAATACGGTTACGGCAACTAAATTGCGAGGCAAATTTTCATCACAGTATAAGCTGGTGGCGTTTATAGCTTTTTGATTATCAGCTAAAAAGGCTTCATAAAACTCGGTAAAATTTTCATTCCAGCTTGTCATTTTATGGGTAAACAGCTCTGTTCCTTTTCTCGGAACGGTGTAAATAGGGTGTACGACATCAAAATATCCTATTTTTCCGTTTAGGTTTGCAAACCTGTATTCTTTGTAGGCATTACACACCTTGGCTACGCAGTAAATAATAGTAGGATAAAATTTTATGTTTTTTTCCCTTATCGATTTTATCATCTTGGTGATATCAAGCTCTGCCGTTATTGTATAAAGGCAGGGGACAAACCTGTCGTAAATTTCTTTTCTGTCCCAGCTTTCATAATCAATCTCGTTAAATTTATCCATTATACTACCCCCGAATAAAAACGATTTGTTATTTATTGTACCACATTAAGTGATAATCGTGTAGTATAATTTCAAAATTCATTCAAAAAAATTTCACAACTTTTTATATCAAATATTCTTGATTTAATGTTGACATATCAAAAATATTTGATATAATAAAATTGTAGTTTATAACATAATAATTTATTAAAAGGGAATTATTCGTTACCTTAGGAGAAAACATTAAAATGACTAAGAAAAAAGTATTAAGAATATTAGTTCCTGCTATAATGCTCGTCGCAGTTGTGGGTATTTGGCTTTTTCAGGCAAACGCTGATCAAGCTAATGAGGAGGCTGTCGCATCATCTAATCTTGAATATCCGCTCAACGTTACCGGCGTTGATCTGGAAGTTTTAAAGGAAAGCGGTTTGCCTATCATAGTTGATTTCGGCGCCGATGAGTGCATACCCTGCAAAGAGATGGCTCCTGTACTCGTTACTCTTAATGAGGAAATGCAGGGAAAGGCTATAGTTCAGTTTGTTGATGTTTGGAAATCTCCCGAAGCCGCATCGGGTTTTCCGGTTCAGGTAATCCCAACACAGATAATTGTTAATTCAGACGGAACGCCCTACGTTCCGAGCGAAGAGGTTGCAAACGAGATAGCCTTTAGTTTATATGCCAACAGTGAAACAGAGGAACATGTATTCACGGCACATCAGGGCGGCTTAACCGAGGAGCAGATGCGATTAATTTTATCCGATATGGGGGTAGATCCGTGATTGATGCATGGCTGGAAACCCTCTCAGCTTTAATAACACAGAGTACATGGATTGCGCCACTGCTTGCTCTTTTTGCCGGAATTTTAACATCCTTCACGCCCTGCGCATTATCAAGCGTGCCCCTTGTTGTGGGATATGTGGGTGGAACCGGTGAGAAATCTACCAAACGAGCCTTCACGCTTTCACTTACCTTTGCCTTAGGTTCTGCCGTTACCTTTACGATTTTGGGTATTATGGCAACGCTTGCGGGCAACCTTATAGGAACACAGGCCTCCTGGTGGTATCTTATTTTAGGTGTGCTTATGATGTTGATGGCGCTTCAAACCTGGGGAATATATGAAATCATCCCATCGAGCTATCTTATATCTAAAAACACAAAAAAGGGTTACCTCGGCGCTCTTATAGCCGGCATATTGGGTGGAATTTTTTCATCACCCTGCTCAACCCCCGTTTTAATCGCTCTACTTGCGGTTGTTGCCGGAAGAGGAAGCTTTGCTTGGGGAATCGTGCTTCTTCTGCTCTACTCCATCGGACACGGAATTTTAGCAATTACCTGCGGCACCTCCATCGGCTTCGTTCAAAAGTTATCACAGAGCAAAAAATATACCCGGTTAAGCAACATATTAAAAATTGTAATGGGTATCGCCATTACACTAATTGGTTTTTATATGTTTTATCTAGCGTTTTAATTAACCAATTTATTTCTATCGTTTAAAGTTCTTTTTTGTCGGCATGTTTTAGTTAAACATTGCCGGCATATTTTTTTGTGCATGTTTTTAAGCAACTATTTTTAGCCATAATGTTTAAAATCAAACAGTGTTTATAGTCACTATGCACATCGAGATAAACTATGGCCAAAAAAACATGAATATAGCATCAACTTTATCTTGACATCACCATACTAATGTGATAAACTTAGGCTAAAGTTAACCAAAACATTATCACAATAGTCAACTGAAAGGATGGTATATGCCATGCAAAAAGAGTTTGGATACCCTGTTTTTAACTCGGACGGAAAAAAGGTTTTAACTAACTATACCAATGAATACTCTGATATGATGATGGATATCTATGTAAAAAAGCTTAATGCCGCAAGCCGTATCAAGCTTTTTTCTTCCGGCGAGGAAACCGCAGTGTTATTACTCAGCGGTAAGCTAACATTTGTTTATGATGGCAATGAAACCACCGTTGAACGTTGCGATGTTTACACCGGCGATGCATGGTGTTTACACTTCTGTCTTGGCAAGGAGGTTGAGGTTGTTGCGGTAACCGATTGTGAGTTTATAGTGCAATCTACCCATAACGACCGCGAATTTGATACTAAGTTGTATGGCAAGGAGGATATTGCATACATGGTTAGCGGCGAGGGAATGTTTGGCGGAAACGCTACCCGCACCGTAACCACTATTTTCGACTATAATTCGGCGCCCTACTCCAATATGGTTATCGGCGAGGTTCTCAACAATGAGGGTAACTGGTCCAGCTTTATCCCCCACCACCACCCACAGCCCGAGGTTTACTACTTTAAATTTAATCGCCCTGAAGGGTTTGGAGCAAGCTTTGTGGGCGATAACGTTTATAAAATAACCGATGGTAGCTTTAGCGCTATTCCCGGTGGAGCAACACACCCACAGGTTGCCGCCCCCTGCTACAGGATGTACACCTGCTGGATGATTCGCCATATAGACGGCAACCCCTGGACCGACAGGATAGACGACGACCGATATACCTGGCTTTGCGAGGGATAAAGTTTTGTGCCTTTTCAGCGAAGGACGCTGATTTTTGCCGCCACACCATGTGGCAAAGCTAATAATAAACATCAAGAAAGGAATATTCGCAACAATGATTACATTTGATCAAAATCGACCGCTTGATATTATCCTAATCGGCAGGGTGGCAATTGATTTTAATCCTATCGACTATTTTCAGACACTCGCTCAGAGCGAAAAATTTAAAAAATATGTGGGAGGCTCTCCGGCAAACATAGCGGTGGGACTTTCAAGGCTCGGAAAAAAATGCGGCTTTATTGCCAAGGTTTCGGATGACAGATTTGGCGATTTTGTTACAGAGTATTTCGATAACGAGGGCATCGACACCTCTAATATAACAAGATGTAAAAACGGCGAGAAGATAGGCCTTACATTCACCGAGATCCTCAGCCCTGAGGAGAGCAGTATTCTAATGTACCGCAATATGGCGGCAGACCTTGCCCTCTCGGTAGAGGATATCAGCGAGGAGTACATTAAAACTGCAAAGTGTTTATTAATCTCCGGTACAGCGCTTTGCCAAAGCCCATCGCGTGAAGCGGCATTAAAGGCTGTTATGCTTGCAAAAAAAACATCTACACCCATTGTTTTTGATATCGACTATCGTGCCTACAACTGGAATAATAACGACGAGATAAGCATCTACTATGCAATGGTTGCAAAAAACTCCGATATTATACTCGGCTCTAAGGAAGAGTATGAACTAACCCAAGCACTAATCTCTCCCGGTCTTAACGATGAGGAAACCGCAAAGCTATGGTTTGAGTGCGATGCAAAAATAGTTGTTATAAAGCATGGCAAAAAAGGTTCTACTGCCTACCTCTCAAATTCTGAGAAGTTTAGCATAAAACCCTTCCCGGTAGAGGCACTTAAATCTTTTGGCGGTGGCGACGGCTACGCCTCGGCATTCCTTTTTGGAATCATGAACGGCATGGAGGTTTTAGATTGTTTAGAGTTTGGCAGTGCCAGTGCATCCATGTTGGTTAGCAGCCACGGATGCAGTGCCGATATGCCTACCGAAGATGCAATTCATGAGTTCATTAAAAACAGTAAAGAAAAACACGGCGAAATGGTTGCCAGAGGATAGATATTTTGCAAAAAGGAGCGAAATAATTTTATGAGTACTATAAAAATGACAGTCGGACAGGCTATAGTTAAATTCTTAGAAAATCAATACGTTAGTGTAGACGGGGTAGAAAACAGATTTGTTGAGGGCATTTTCACCCTATTCGGACACGGAATCGTTGTAGGGCTTGGGGAAGCTTTAGAGTCTAACGAAAACACACTCAAGGTATATCAGGGCAAAAATGAGCAGGGCATGGCACATGTTGCGGCGGCGTATGCAAAGCAGAGCAATCGCAAAAAAATAATCCCCTGCGCCTCCTCTATCGGCCCCGGAGCTGCAAATATGGTTACCGCCGCCGCCTGTGCTACCGTTAACAATGTTCCGCTTTTACTCTTCCCGGGAGATAGCTATGC
Organism: uncultured Oscillospiraceae bacterium; assembly: GCA_964368815.1. GTDB lineage: Bacteria > Bacillota > Clostridia > Oscillospirales > Ruminococcaceae > CAYJBH01. The sequence goes on along the minus strand of CAYJDA010000006.1, from coordinate 65,551 downwards.
AACACGCCAACCCGACCCTGTTTTGCAACAGGTTGAGCAAAGCTATAACCTTAGCATTACCACTAACGACGCCTTCAAGCCGGTAACCAAATACTGGGATCGAGTTTTTCGTCCAGAACAGCTAATGCCGGCACTTATAAACGCCATGCGTGTTTTAACCGACCCTGCCGAAACAGGCGCCGTTTGTATCGCTCTTTGTCAGGACGTTCAGGGAGAATGTTTCGAGTTTCCGGAATATTTCTTTAAAAAACGTGTACACAGAATAACCCGTCCGCTTGCCGATGCCTCTGAAATTGCCGACCTTGCAAATGCACTCTCGCAGGCAAAAAAGCCTTTTGTAATCTGTGGTGGCGGTGTTAGATACTCCGAGGCGGGCAAACAGCTAATCGCCTTTTGTGAGCAATTTAACATACCGTTTGGAGAAACACAGGCAGGTAAATCTTCCTGTATTTCCTCATCAAAATACAATATGGGCGGTGTCGGTGTTACCGGAAATTCTGCGGCAAACTGCATAGCGAAAGATTCCGATTTTATCCTATCGGTTGGTAGCAGAATGAGCGATTTTACAACCGCTTCTAAAAGCTTGTTTAAACTTGATGTGCCGATAGCGTCAATAAACGTCAGCAGATATCATGCATACAAACTTGATGCCATAACCGCCGTTGGCGATGCCAAGGCTGTTTTAGCTCAGCTGGGCGAAGCACTTAGTGCTATAGGCTATAGATCTGAATATACCAATGAGTATGATAACGCAAAGGCAGAATGGAACAAGGAGATGAGCCGACTTGCCGACTATAGCTACGGCGATGGATTTGAGCCGCTTGTTAAGGCAAGAAACGAGAGTAGCATACCGGAGTTTATCGAGCTTATGGGTAGCGCCTTAACCCAAACCGAGGCCATCTGTGCTATTAGAGAACTTATAGACGAAGATGCGATTATAACCGGTGCATCGGGAAGTCTGCCCGGCTGTTTACAGCGTATGTGGACAACCGATAGTATCGACAGCTACCACATGGAGTACGGTTACTCCTGTATGGGATATGAAATATCCTCCGCACTCGGCACAAAATTTGCCGAGCCAAATAAAGAGAGCTACGCGATGCTGGGCGACGGAAGTTATCAGATGCTACATTCCGAACTGATAACCGCACTTCAGGAAAATGCAAAAATAAATGTTTTGCTTTTCGATAACAGCAGCTTTGGCTGTATTAACAATCTTCAGATGGGAAGCGGAATAGGAAGCCTTGCCACCGAGCTGAGATATCGCAATGAAACGGGCCTTAACGGCAAATTAATGAATATCGACTATGCTAAATCTGCCGAGGGCTATGGCGTTAAAACCTACACTGTTAAAACAATGAAACAGCTAAGAGAAGCCATAATCGACAGTAAAAAGCAAACGATATCCACCCTCATAGATATTAAGGTTTTACCCAAAACCATGACCGATGGATACGGAGCTTTCTGGAATACCGGCCTTGCCTCAACCTCTAAACGTGAGAGCGTTAATGAACAATATGCAAAAAAACAACAGTCGCTAAAAAAAGCAAGAGTTTATTAGGAGTTTAAAAATGTTTAATAATGTAAAGTTGGCTATAGCCCCTATCGGATGGACTAACGACGACCTGCCGGATCTCGGTGGCGAAAACACCTTCGAGCAGTGCGTAAGCGAGATGGCTCTTGCCGGGTTTTCCGGCTGTGAGGTGGGTAACAAATATCCTTCCGATACCAAGCTACTAAAAAAAGCACTAAACATAAGAGGACTTGAAATCTGCAATCGCTGGTTTTCTACCTTTTTAATCTCAAAACCTTTTAATGAAACGGAAAAAGATTTTCGTTCAACCATGGAATTTATGCGTGAAATGGGAGCCAAGGTTATAGGCGTTTCGGAACAAAGCCACAGCATACAGGGAACCGACAAGCCTGTTTTGTTTGAAAAATATGTTATGAACGCCGAGGAATGGAAACTGCTGTGCGATGGCCTTAACAAGCTTGGCGAAATCGCCCTTGAATACGGTATTACACTCACCTTTCATCATCATATGGGAACAGTTGTTCAAACCGAGGATGAAATCGACAAGCTGATGGAAAACACCGACCCTGCACTTGTATCACTTCTTTACGACACAGGGCATCTTGTTTATGCGGGAATAGATGAAATGTCGGTTTTAAACAAACATGCAAAACGCATTAAGCATGTTCATCTTAAGGATGTTCGCCCCGAACAAGTAGAAATTGTTAGGGCAAAAAAACTAAGCTTTTTGCAGGGTGTTAGAAACGGAACTTTTACCGTGCCGGGCGATGGAAGCATCGATTTTGCGCCGGTATTCGAAAAACTATCACTTTCGGATTATAGCGGTTGGTTTGTTGTAGAAGCCGAACAGGACCCTGCCGTTGCAAACCCTCTGGAATATGCTATTAAAGCAAGAACATATATAAAAGAAAAAACAGGACTTTAATAAAGGAGAAACAATGTTAAATATTGGAATTATAGGTGCTGGTCGAATCGGCAAGGTTCACGCTGAGAGTATTGCTAACTATGTTAAAAACGCAAAAGTAACTGCGATTGCCGATCCGTTTTTAACCCCGTTAACCGAGGAGTGGGCGCTCTCCATGGGCATAACAAACTGTTATAAAGACCATAAAAAAATAATTGAAGACAGCTCGATAGATGCGGTTTTAATCTGTTCGTCTACCGATACACATTCCCCTATATCCATCGAGGCGATAAACGCAGGAAAGCACGTGTTTTGCGAAAAACCAATCGACCACGATATTGCTAAAATACAGCAGGTTAAGGATGCATTAGAGGGCAAAAACCTAAAATATCAGGTAGGCTTTAACCGCCGTTTCGACCGCAACTTTATGGCACTTCGTGAAAAGGTGGTAAATGGTGAAATTGGCGATGTACATATCGTTAAAATAACCTCTCGTGACCCTGAACCTCCAAACCCTGCTTACATAGCCGTATCGGGCGGAATGTTTTTAGACATGACTATCCACGATTTTGATATGGCTCGCTACCTTACCGGCGCTGAGGTTGAGGAGGTTTATGTTCAATCGGCTGTTCTGGTTGACCCCGAAATCGGAAAAGCAGGCGATGTTGACACCGCTATTATCAGCCTAAAGATGTCAAACGGCGCACTCTGCGTTATTGATAATTCACGAAAAGCAGTATATGGATACGACCAGAGGGCAGAAGTTTTTGGTAGCGGCGGCATGGCGGCTATAGAAAATGAGACCCCTGCATTAATCCACTCATTTAATAAAGATGGTGAAAATGCACCTAAGCCTCTCTTTTTCTTCCTTGAGAGATATATGCAAGCATATGCACTGGAGGTTACGCAGTTTGTTAATGCAGTTGTTACCGACAGCGAAGTTAGCGTTAATCAGGAAGACGGCCTGCAGGAAGTTTTGATAGGACTTGCGGCAAAAAAATCGGTTGAAGAAAAACGACCGGTTAAGCTATCCGAAATATAATTATAAAGGAATTTACAAATGACTACTTTAAACTATTTTTCAAACGGTGAAATGTTAAAATCAAAAACAACAAAGTTTACCGAGGCCTTTAACCCCAGCACAGGTGAGGTGTTAGCAAAGGTTCCGAGCTGTACCGCAGATGAAGTAGAAGCTGCAATCGCATCGGCAAAGGCTGCATTTCCGGCATGGTCGCAAACTCCTGTTATTAAAAGAGTTCAGGTTCTTTATAAACTTCGTGACCTATTACACAAAAATTTAAACGAGCTAACCGACCTTGTTGCGAGAGAGCACGGAAAGGTGTGGAGCGAGGCACAGGGAGATGTGCTTAAGGCTATTGAAGGAACCGAGCTTGCAATAACCGCAACAACAAATCTTAAGGGTGAGAGCATGATGAATGCTTCCTCCGGATACGATACGGTTCTTTATCGTGAAGCTATCGGAGTATTTGCGGGTATTGTTCCCTTTAACTTCCCGGCGATGATACCGATGGGCTGGATGGCTCCCATGTGTATCGCTTGCGGCAACACTATAGTTTTAAAGGCCGCCTCCTTTACACCGCAAACAACGTTGCGTTTTGCCGAGCTATACAAAGAGGCAGGTCTGCCGGCGGGCGTTCTAAACGTTGTAACCTGTAGCAGGGTTGAGGCAGAAATTTTTCTTACCCACCCGGATGTTAAAGGTATTACATTCGTTGGCTCTACCGATGTGGGAAAACATATCTACAGCGTTGCGGCATCCCACGGAAAACGTGTTCAAGCCCTTTGTGAGGCAAAAAACCATGCGTTGGTTTTAAACGATGCCGCGATAAAAAGATCTGCCGCAGGCATTGTTAACGCTGCTTTCGGCTGTGCCGGAGAGCGTTGCATGGCTCTTCCCGTTGTGGTTGTTCAGGAAGATATTGCCGATGAATTGGTTGCTGAATTAAAGGAAATAGCTTCCGGTTTAAAGGTAGGCCCTGCCTATGATAAGAGCAGTGCACTGGGTCCTGTTGTAAACGAAAATCATCGCAAAAGTGTATCCGCATGGATAGACAAGGGGATCGAAGAGGGTGCGAAAATTGTTTTAGACGGCAGAAATGTTACGGTAGAAGGCTATGAAAACGGCTTTTACATGGGGCCGACCATCCTCGATTATGTTGATGATACAATGAGCGTTGGTGATAGCGAAATTTTTGGTCCGGTACTCTGCATTAAAAGAGTAAAAGACTTTGAAGAAGGCATTACCTTGATGAATAAAAATCGTTTCGCAAACGGAAGCGTCATCTACACCCAGAGCGGATACTATTCAAGAGAGTTTGCCAACCGAACCGACGGCGGAATGGTAGGCATAAACGTAGGAATTCCGGTACCGGTTGGAATGTTCCCGTTCAGCGGACATAAGGACAGCTTTTTCGGTGATCTACACTGCCTTGGCAGCGATGGTTTTAGATTTTATACCGAAACAAAGGTAGTTACAACTCATTGGTTTGATGAGCAGGAAGCAAAAAGCTCCAAGGTTTCCACCTGGGACGGTACGATATAAAAAGGGATTAAAGGGTATGAAAAGCAAAAGGATATCGCAGATAGAGGAATATATTAACGAACACAAAACCGTCTCGATAGATGAACTGTGTGATAAATTCGCTGTATCTAAAAACACCATTCGGCGCGATATCGATTTTTTAGTCGGTAATACTAATATTAAAAAAATATACGGTGGTGTTACCGTTCCGAACGAGAGTGTTAATCGACTTAACACCTTTCAACAGCGCCACGTGGTAAACTCAGCAGATAAGTTAAAGATTGCGCAAGCGGCCGCAAATTTTATAGAGGATGGCGACACGATATTTGTAGACAGTGGCACAACAACCACACATTTAGCAAAGCTGCTATCCGATAAAAATGTAACGGTTATAACCGGAAATCTTGATTTTATAAACAATGCCATACCCTATCAAAATATTAATATAATTACCTTGCCCGGAGATTTTTATAGGGAAACTTTATCCTTCGTTGGAACATACGGTGCAGAGTTTTTGCAACGCTTTAACATTAAAAAATGTTTTATGGCCACAACCGGTTTTTCCGAAAAAAGAGGGGTAACTAACTCCTCACCCCTTGAGAGCTCGATAAAAAAATCTGCAATAAAAAACAGCGATAAAGTTTTTTTACTTGTAGACATGAGCAAATATGAGCAAACAGCAATGATAACCTACTGCGAGCTTAACGAGATAGACTGCATGGTTACTACGGGAAATATACCAAGCGACTTAAAACAATACTGCAACGAACAGAATATAACATTAATTAATTTATAATTATTAAAAGCTGTGGCATATGCCACAGCTTAAGGAGTTGTTTTGAAACACATATTAAGCAAAAATATTTTACTTACGCCGGATGATTCAAAAACCAATGTTATAATACCGTTTGAACTTGAAACCGACCTTAGCTGTCTGCATTTTAACACGCAGTATAGCCCAAAAAATTTAGAGGATGAGTTCAAATCAAAAGAGCTTATAGAAAATGCGTTAGATGCTTTTATGGGTGACATTCCAATGCGAAAAACTGTCGACTATAAAAGCTACCTGCCGGTAACAAATCTAATAACCTTTTCGTTAGACGGCGTAAACAAGCACTTAGGGTGTGTACACAGGGGGGCTCCCCATCAAGATTTTTTCGTAAGTGTAAACGACGCCTCGCCGGGACTTGAAACATATAGTCCCGTAAAAGGAAGCTACCGCGTGGTTTTAAACGTTCACTGCGTAGCAACTGACAGCTGTGAATACAAACTTGAAATATACGGTGAATAAATCATGATATATAAAGCCATAGAGCCGCATTGCCATACCACAAACAGTGATGGTAAAATGTTAGTGAGCGAGCTACTGTTAAATGCTAAATCAGCCGGTTATGATGCTATTGCATTAACCGACCATAATACCACTGCCGGCTATAGATACCTAAGCGAAGAAATCGTTAATGAAACCGTTGCGGTAATAAAGGGAGTTGAGTGGACAACATTTTTCGGCCATATGGTGGTTCTCGGATGCACCGAGTTTATCGATTGGCGCTTTGCTACTCCCGATAATATCGATGAGTACATTTCAGAAATAAAGAAAAATGGCGGCACTGCAGGCATAGCTCACCCATTTGCTGTCGGGAGCCCCATGTGTACCGGTTGCCGCTGGAAATACTTAGTAAACAACTGGAATAATGTTGACTATATTGAGGTATGGTCTCGCAGCGAGCCTATGCTCTCGCACTATAATATTAGGGCTTTCAATATGTGGACCGACCTACTCAACCGAGGCTTTAAAATTGCAGCCACCTCCGGCCGTGATTGGCATGATATGCCTAAAAACGAGGAGGACGCAAGATTTGCAATAACCTATTTTGGACTTGATAAAAACGAAATAGATACCTCCGGCGTTGTGGATGCAGTAAGAAAAGGTAGAATGTACGTTACCTGTGGACCCAAATTAAACCTCGATATGAGCACAGAGGGCAAACCTGTTAATATAGGCGATGAAATAAAAAGTAATACCGCCCTCAATATTTCTGTATCCGTTAACAGCGAGGAAAGAATTCCGGTGTGGGAAAAACTACCGGTTAAAGTCGGCTGTATTAAACTCATAAACAACTCCAAGGTTGTTGCTTTTTCCGATGCTGATGCAGGCGAGATAACAGCAAGGCTTGAAAAAGGTTGGGCAAGGCTTGAATGGTATGGCGATTACGATGATAAAACCGATGTTCTGTTGGGCTTTACCAGCCCGATATATATCGCTTAACTATATCTTCATAATAAAATAGGATGTCGCAAGGTGTAAAACCATTAGCGACATCCTATTATTTATTAAAACATATTTAGCTCTTCGAGATACCGAACCCCTTTTAGATTGCCAAGAGCTTCTATAAGCTCAGTCCTATCTATATCTGCGTTTGCAATGCCGATATAGAAGTTTACTCCAACGAGGTCAGACATTGTTTCCCGTCTTGTATTAACCTCTATATCATAAATTTTATGCCCACGGCCTCGAAGGTATTTTATAAAGGAACCGAGTGCCTCCATCGATTTAAATTCAGCAAAGAAGCTAATTCGTTTACTTTTAACCTTTATTAGATCGTCAACCTTAGCCATAACAACCATTGTTGCCAGAATAAGTAACCCTCCTGCTATAGCACCAACATAGTATCCTGCACCTACGGCAATTCCGATACAAGCCGACGCCCAAAGTCCGGCCGCTGTGGTTAACCCCTTTATCTGCCTTGATGTAATAATTATTGTTCCTGCCCCTAAAAAGCCTATTCCGCTTATCACCTGAGCACTCATGCGCGTCGGGTCAGAATTTGGATATTCAAGCGAGAGAAACTCCCCAGTTATAACAACCAGGGCCGATGCCATACATACAATCATATATGTGCGAAGTCCTGCAGGGCGGCGCTTTTTCCCCCTCTCGTAGCCAAGTATTCCACCTAAAACAAGTGCAAGAAGCAGCCTTACAATAGTAGAAACATAATTCGTACCGTCCAAAACCTCAACGAAATCGTTAACAATGGAAACAATCATCACTCTGCCCTCCCCTTTTTTATATTATCAAAGTACACAAATTAAGCTTTTGAAGCAACACCTTCAAAATACATTATAAGAATAATAGCAAGGTTAAATTAGCTGTATCTAAAACTTAAAACGTCCCACAAGATTATTAAGTGTGCTTGCCTGGCTCGAAAGTTCCTCGCTGGTTGCTGCGCTTTCCTCAGCGGTAGCCGTATTTGAATGAACAACCGAGGATATTTGGCTTATTCCTATGTTTATCTGTTTTGTTGATTCTGCCTGCTCGGCAACCGCAGAGGTAATACGATTTACAAGTCCGCTCAACTCGGTAGCATTTGCACCCACAGCGGCAATTGAATCGGAGGTTTGGATAGCAATTTCATTACCGTTATTTACAACTGCAATTGTTTCTTCAATTAAAAGTGTTGTGTTTTTAGCAGACTCTGCAGATTTAGCCGCCAAGCTACGCACTTCATCTGCAACAACCGCAAAACCTTTTCCTGAAACGCCTGCACGTGCAGCCTCAACAGCGGCATTTAACGCCAAAATATTTGTTTGGAAGGCAATATCATCAATCGCCTTAACAATGTTGCTGATTTTTGTAGCTTTTTCGTTTATTTCCTGCATAGCGTTAAGCATATGATTCATCTGTTCGTTGCTTTGAGCGAGTGCAATTTGAGACTTTTCGTTCGAGTTGCTTGCTTCCTGAGCATCTTTTTCTGTCTGCTCAATCTTCTCGGTAATTAGCTCTATTGTTGCGGCAAGCTCTTCAACCGCTGAGGACTGTTCGGTTGCTCCCTGCGCTAAAATTTGTGCGCCATCGGCAACCTGAGTGCTTCCGAGGCTCACCTGTGCTGTAGCGGTGTTAATCTGTTCCATGGTACTGGATAAGCTGTTTGAAATTTTAACAACGGAGGAGTGCAACGAGCTATAGTCACCGATATATGCGTCGCTATTTTGAATATCAATGTTTAGCTCTCCGTCTGCCATTTTTGAAAGGGAGCTATCCAGATCAAAAATTATCTCGGAAAGGCTTGTTATTATCGCTTCTGTAGATTGAGAAAGCTGGTGTGTTTCATCTTTTGTTTTTATCTCCGGAACAGGAGTTGTTAAGTCACCTTTTGCAAGTGCATTTAACCTATCCACACACATAACAATGGGTTTGCCGATAGATGAGCTGGTATAAATCGCAAGAACAATACCGAGAGCAACCATAATAATAGCTACAATTGCAATAATAATAACCGAATTAACCGCCGCCTCTAACAGCTCTGCTTCGGTAGAGGAAACAGCAATACTCCAGCCGTTTGTTCCGGGAATGGGAGCAAATGCTTGATGTTCCCTAATTCCTTCATAGTCGTACTCTCCTACGCCCACTTCCCCGTTAATCATTCGCTGTTCGATTTTCGCAAGCTCTACGAGTGAGGCATCGGTTTTAGACTGTTCTATTGCGTTTTCCTGTGAAAGTACAACGGAATAATCGTTATATGCAATGGTTGTTCCGTTTCCGTCTAAAATATATGCGCTACCGGATTCACCAATCGCAACACTTTCTACCAAATTTTGCAAAACAATAGTATCGCAATAAAAATATAAAACACCTACCAGATTACCATTATTTAAAACAGGTGCGGATACAGCTATATATGCATCTGTTGCATCTTCAGAAATATATGGTTCAGAAAAAAAAGTACTGCCATTTTTTGCAGCTACATAAAAAGAAGCGTCGGAAAAATCTTCTCCCGTAAACATATCCACACCGTCGGCATTAAGCATACTACCGCTTCTCATGTAATAGCTTTCGGTCTTATCGTTAATAAAATTTTGTTTTTCTGCTTGCGAGAATTGCGAAGAGGTAAGAATTTCGCTTGTTGCTATTTCGCCAACCGCAACGGTATAATTCCCAATAGTACTGCTGGCGGTTTGAGCCGCAATAACAGCAGTTTCCTGTAATGTTGCCTTTGTTGTTTCGATTGAAGCAGTAAGCGTTGAGCTAACAGAAATTGTGCTTAATACTACAGCTGTAAGCAGTATTGCCAACAAAATTGCCAAGGTGATTTTGTTTCTTATTTTTGTCATAACCTTTTCCTTTTAAATTACGTGTTGCTTTATAAATAATAATATGTATTTAAGTCTATTTAATTATAGTACATCAGCGGAAATAATTCAAGATTTTCTTAAAAAATTGCAACTAAATATGGTCGTTTGTTCAATTACTAACTTTTTTGGGTTCCCCAACATAAAATTCAAGCTGGGCTCGATCGATAAGAGATGGCGGCACCCCCTGCCTGGTTATCGAATACCCCGCCGCATAATTTGCATAGGTGATTGCATCCTCTATTGAACATCCCCGCGAAAGATAGACGCCGAGAGTGGCGATAAAGGCATCTGCGGCGCCGGTTGTATCGGTTGCAATAAACGTAGCCGCGGGAAAATAGGCAGATTTATCTTCGGTTTGCAGATAACAACCTCGATCACTCAGCGTTATAATAACGGTGGCTACACCCTTGCTTCTAAAAAATTCCGCCTGCTGTTCCGGTGTATATAGGTTTGGGGTTAAAAGTTGCGCCTCCTGTTCGTTCGGCACTAAAATATCGATATATTTTAAAAGCTCCTCCGAAAGAGAGGAAACGCCACAGGGTTTAAGAACGGTTACAACGGAATGTTTTTTTGCAAGTTTACCGGCAAAAAGGGTGGTTTCGAGAGGAATTTCGGTCTGTAACAAGCATAGGGCTGTATTCTCGAATAGCTTTTCGTAACGTGAAATATCCTCTGCCGTAAGGTTTTGATTTGCGCCGTGGTAAACCGTAATACTACTTTCCCCGTCATCCTGAACCGCAATGTAAGCATGTCCGGTCGAGGAAATATTATCGGTCAGTACGCCGTCGGTATTTATGTTATTCTCCATCATAAAGTTGTAGAGCGTGCTACCGTCATAATCCTGTCCGATTTTTGATATTAAATATGCATCAGCGCCAAGCTTGCTTGCGCCAAGCGTCTGGTTTAAGCCTTTACCTCCCGGTAACCGAAGTCGTTTTTCCACCACGGTTACCTCTCCGCCTATCGGTAATTTTTTCACCGTTAACAGCGTATCGGTATGAACCGAACCTATAACAAGAATTTTTTTATCACGTAGAGTTCTCGGAATATCTATACTTTTTCCTACAACTTCAGGATATTCAAGCAGAATCGGAGGCGATGTTTTTTTGTTAACCTTATCAATTAACTGTTCACACAGCTTGGATCCCATCTGTTGCAAAGGAATTTCAACACTGTGAATAACAGGTGTTGTATACAATGTTGTGTGATGGTGCTGTATGCAGCAAATAGAAAAGTCGGTAGGAACCTTTAGGTCATGCCTTTGAACAAACTGTAACATCTGCGAGGCAAGCAATGCTGAGGAACAAACGGCTGCGGTATACCTATGAATTTCGAAATCTGACCAGAGCATTTCGGGCGACCAAAAGCGCACCATATTGCTGTAAAACGGTATCTGATTTTCCGAAAGGCACTGCTTAAATCCCTCTATAAATTCATCGGTTATAAACATCTGCTCGGTAATACACAGTATCTGCTGGTGGCGCATATCCACAAGCTTTTTCGTGCTGATATATCCAAGCTTTCGGTAGTCAACACAAAAGCAATCCGGATCGGGGTTTTGCCCAATACAAAACGAAACCGACGGAATACTAAGCGTGGTTTCAATATCATATGTTTTGCTCGGCAATCTCTCTCGAAGATATCCGTCAACCTTATGCGCCTTAAACAGTTCAAGGCAGCGTTTTTCTTCCTCTTCATTCGAAAAAGGGCAAAACAACAGCGTGTAGCCGTTCTCTCTTGCGGTTATGCTTAGCTGCTGCGATAAAATTAACTTAGCGGTTGAATCGCTAAACATAACACCAAGTAGCTTTGTTGGTAGCGAAAACGTTGCCGACGATGTTGCATAGGGAACATACTGATGTTGAGCAACAATATCGAGCACCCTCTCACGAGTTTCCTTTCTGATATGCTCATCCTTATTGTGCAATATTTTTGAAACGGTTGAGGGCGAAACCTCAGCAAGCTTGGCAATTTCTTTTAATGTCATGTTTCCCCCAATCTAAAATAGATATTACCCGAACCTTCCAGCCTGAGAAATACAACGTTTTTGCACAAAGTGCAAAATGCAAAGTTACACTATGCAACAAAGCTACGCTTTGCAAGAGGTATTTCCAATATCTCCACCTAAGGTGGAGATAATTTTAACTATAGTTACTATGCTCATCTTTGTCAAGTGTTTTAGGAAAACATTTTCTTGGTTAATTTCCCCAAAAATAATATTTGTGTGTAATTTAAAATTTTAACCGTATATCTAAAAATTAATAAATTCAAAGTTATTTAAACTCGGAAAACAAATTCCTAATTTTAACCACCAAAGAGCTGTAGGAAAACAGTGTTTCCTTACAAACGTTAATAACGCATTTTGTCATGTTTAACAAAAATAACATATACATCTTGACATGTTTGTTTATCATTGTTATCATTTACCCAGAAAACAGTTTCGGAAATAATTTCCTATAGAAAATTTGTAAAGAAATACATTTTTTATAATAGTGCGATGTGTGGGAGTTTTTATGAGTAAAAAAATATTGGTTGTAGGTAGCTTAAACATGGACCAGTCGGTTCATGTCGACAATATGCCGATAGCCGGTGAAACAATCCATGGAAGAGATTTATCCTTCTCACATGGTGGAAAGGGCGCAAACCAAGCCTGTGCCGCCGGTAAATTAGGTGGCTGTGTGGCTATGCTCGGCTGTATAGGTAACGACAACTTCGGTGAAGTACAACAAAAAAGTTTATCGTCCGACGGAGTTGATGTAACAAAATTAAAAATAAGCCCCTCGGCTGCAACCGGCACAGCATTAATTTACGTAAACTCTCAGGGCAATAATAGTATAGTTATAGTTGCCGGAGCTAACAACGAATGCGATGTAGACTATTTACAGCAGAATGATAATTTGTTTCAGGAATCTGATTACATACTTCTACAGATGGAAATCCCGGTAAAGAGCGTTTATTACTCGGTAGAACGAGGCTATGAACTTGGCAAGGCGGTTGTGCTAAATCCGGCACCCGCACCCGACGAAATTCCGGCCGATATACTAAAAAAACTATACTGCATAACTCCAAACGAATCCGAGCTTCAACGGTTAACGGGTTGCGGGACAGACAGTATAGAGGAGCTCATAAAGGGAGCTAAAAAGCTTGTAGATCTCGGAGTTAAAAACGTTGTGGTAACAATCGGCAAACAGGGCGTATTGTTTGTTACGCAGCAAAGCGCGATAATTTGTCCCACAACCGACGACAAGCCTGTAGACACAACAGCAGCAGGCGACACCTTTAACGCCGCATACCTGGTGGCTTTATCCGAGGGGAAATCGGTAGAAGAGGCATTATGTTTCGGCAATTTGGCATCCTCTGTCACCGTCACGAGGGTCGGTGCACAGATTGCAATACCTACACGGAAGGAGGTCGAGGAAAGACGGGAAAGTTACAACCCCGACATACAAACAATTAACTTTTAAATTTAAAAATAGGAGGATTAAAAAATGAACTTTACAGCACTTAAAAAGAGTTTAGCATTGTTATTATCTCTTGTTATGCTCGGGCTATTGGTAGCTTGCGGTCCTGCTACTACCGACGAAGGCGCTACCACAGAAGCTCCGACAGAAGATGCCGCTACCGAGGAGGCACCGGCAGAGGAAGGTTCCGGCGAAAAAACAGTCGTTAACCTATCTACATACGCAACAAGTGAGCAGACAATTGATTATATCGGTCAGTTCATCGAAACACCGGTTGAAGAAAATGTTGATGTTGACCTTGTTGTTCAGCTCTACCCCGACCGTAACACCTTGTTAATCGAGGTTGCCGGCGGTGCAGGCCCCGACATCATGGACCTTGACGGCCCAACCGACGTGGTTGAGTTTGTTCAGTCTGAAAGAGCAGTTCCGCTTACCGACTATGCCGAGCAATATGGTTGGGGAGACATGTTCATGGACTGGGCGGTAGATTCCTGCTACTATGATGGAGTTTTATATTCCTTGCCTACAGTTTATGAAGGTCTTGGCATTGTTTACAATAAAACAGTTATGGAAGAAAACGGCTGGGAATACCCAAATACCGTTGCCGAGTGGGAAACCCTAATGGACGAGATTCTGGAAGCCGGTTTAACCCCGATTTCTTTCGGTAATGCAAACTACCAGGGCGCTGTTGACTGGCTGTATTCGGCATTCACAAGCTGCTACGGTGGAGTAGACAACCTTATTAAGGTTCTTGAAGGCGACGAGAAATTTAACGAAAATCAACCACTTGTAGACTCTATGCAGATGCTTGTTGACTACTGGCAAAAAGGCTATATCGACAATAACTCTCAGTCCATCACCGACCTTGATGCCGTTGCCCGACTTGCTTCCGGCGATGCAGTTATGGAAATCACCGGCACATGGGTATCCGGAACATTAACCGCAGATCATCCTGATAGCGAGTGGACCTTCCGTCTTTTACCTCCGGTAAACGAGGGCGATCCCTCAATCTTCCCTGTTGCAATCGGCGGTTCCTATGTTATTAACGCAAACTCAGCTCCTGAAGTTCAGGATAAATCAGCAGAGGTTTTAAGCTACATCTTCAGCGAAGCTAACGCTGCAAACCACTATGAGCAGATTGCTGTATCAGGTGCACAACCTCATCCAACAAAGTGGTTTGACCCTTCACAGCTATCCGGTTTAGACCCTAAAGTTGTTGAACTATACGATGTACTCGACACCGCATTACAGTCGGGCGATGTAGGTTTCTGCTCCTGGACATTCTACCCTGCAGAAGCTCGCGTATACATGAATGAAAATACCGACAGCCTTTTCCTCGATGTACTAACGGTTGACGAATATCTAACAACAACACAAACCTACATCGATTCTGCATTGGCAGACGGCACCGCACCACAGGTACCGCATTTCGGCGAATAAAATAAGCGAATAATTAACCTTTGTTATTGAGAGGGATTTCTCCCTCTCAATAACCCTTGATAGCTCACAAAGAGGTACACAATGAAGGATAACACCACACAGGTAGTAAAGAAAAAACGCAGATGGTATCTGTATTTATTCGTTTTGCCTGCATTTTTATGGCATTTTACCGTCGTTACCTTTCCTGCACTCTCCTCCTTTCGTATGTCACTTTACGACTGGAATCTGCTTGGGCAGGAAATTTTTATCGGGTTTGATAATTTTGTAGAAATATTTAACGACCCTATGGTTGGCCTTGCCATATGGCATAACATTATTTGGTTATTAATATTTATTACCGTTCCTATAATCACAGGCTTTTGCGTGGCGATTATAGTTAGCCGAATTACAAAAGGACAGATGTTTTTTAGAACTGCATTTTTCCTTCCTTATGTTATAGCCGCTGCTGTTTCCGGTAAAATCTGGACGGCTTTAATGAATCCATATTACGGATTAAACGCTATTTTTGATAGGCTGGGTTGGGAAACTCTTGCCGAGATGAAATGGATAGGCGACCCCAACATTGCGCTTTTCTCGGTTGCTTTTGTTGACAACTGGCACTGGTGGGGATTTATCATGGTGTTAATCCTTGGTGCATTGCAACAAATCGACAGCTCTCTTTACGAGGCAGCAAGAGTTGACGGCGCCAATAGAATGCAGGAGCTTTTCCATATCTCTATACCCGGAATAAGGCAAACAATTGCCTTCCTTTTGATCATGACAATCATGTGGTCTTTCTTAACGTTCGACTATGTTTGGGTTATGACCAAAGGCGGCCCTGCAAACTCAACCGAAATTATGGCGACCTATATCTATAAAAATGCATTCGTAAAATATCGTGCGGGTTATGCCAGCGCCCTTTGTGTTATACAGTGTGCAATTTGTATCGGAGTATACTTTTTCAACCATTTCTTACGTAAAAAAGGAGGCTTAGACGATGATTAAACTCAAAGACCTCCTTTTAACCACCCTTAAATGGATTGTTCTGGTATGCTTAACAATATTCCAGTTAGGTCCGCTCGTTATTGTTCTGTTCAACTCCTTTCGAGAAAACAACGATGTTAAAGCGATGCCACTCGGACTGCCCGACCTAACCTACCTCGATAACTTTGTCGATGTTTGGGTAATCGGTGGTTACGGCAGAGCATATTTAAACACAGCATTTGTTGCCATAATGGTTATTCTTCTCGTTCTGGTTTTAGACGGCCTCGGCGCATATGGACTGAGCAAACTAAACCTGAAATACAGCTGGTTTTTTAACGGTTATTTTTTCGTAGCACTTTCCATCCCGGGCTTTTTATACATTATTACCGTTTATTCAAATATGGGAGAGATGGGCCTGATAGACACACCATTTTCCTTAATTATTGCATACACGGCTATGCAGATACCTTTTAACATGATTTTACTTAAAACATTTTTAATGGGTATACCAAAAGAGCTGGAGGAGGCGGCAAAAATTGATGGATGTAACGAACTTACGGCATTTTTGAGGGTTACTCTACCAATAGCCAAATCGATATTCCTAACGGTTGCACTGCTTGTTTTTGTATTCTGCTGGAATGAATATTTATGGTCAAACACCTTTATAACAACCGACGAGCTTAAAACTATTGCAACCCGTTATATTAAATTCACAGGACAGTACAGCACTAACATGGCAAGAATTTATACCGCTTCGGTATTTTCCTTTGTTCCGATTGCCGGTATATACTTAATATTCAGCCGCCGTTTCATCGAGGGTATGACGAGCGGTTCGGTTAAAGGATAGAATAAGGAGTAAGTATGAAAAAAGAGTATATAGATAAAATATATGCAGCCTGGGTTGCAAAAAATGTCGGCATACGCTTCGGCGCACCTATTGAGGGATGGAGCTATGAGAGAATTGCAAACCTCTACGACGATTTAACCGACTATCCTGCAAAATACAAAGAGTTTGCCGCCGACGACGACGCAAACGGACCGCTGTTTTTTATTCGAGCACTTGAAGACAAGCCAAAAGATGAAGCCCTCTGTGCCCAACATGTTGCCGAAGCCCTGTTAAATTACGCCCCGTTTGAACACGGTTTTTTCTGGTGGGGAGGATATGGTGTTTCTACCGAACACACCGCATACCTCAATCTTAAAAACGGCATTCCCGCACCACGCAGCGGCAGTATAGAGCAAAACGGTGAAATTATTGCCGAGCAAATTGGCGGACAAATTTTTATCGACACCTGGGGACTTGTAAATCCCGGCAATCCTGCCCGTGCCGCCGAAATGGCAAAGGAAGCAGCAAGTGTTACCCACGGTGGTAACGGTGTTTATGGCGGAATATTTGTTGCCGCATGTATTGCTCATGCCTTTGAAGAGAGCAATATGGAGGCAATTATCGAAAAGGGCTTGTCCTTTATCCCATCCGATTGCACCTATGCAAAGGTAGTTCGTGCGGTTGTTGCCTACTACAAAGAAAACCCCTCCAACTGGCGTGAATGTTACAAATATATTTACGATAACTTTGGTTATGATAAATTTGGCGGAAACTGCCACATTATTCCTAATATTGCCGTTATGATTTTAGGTATGCTTTACGGCGAGGGCGACTTTGACCGCACCCTTTCCATCACAAATCTTTGTGGCTGGGATACCGATTGCAATGTTGGAAATGTTGCAACCATAATGGGTGTGCTTGTTGGAATGGAAGGAATTGATAAGCGTTGGTTAGAGCCGATAAACGACCTGTTGATATCATCAAGCGTTATTGGTTCGCTAAACATTACCGACCTTCCCTATGGCGCATCCTACTTTGCAAAGCTTGCCTATGAGCTTGACGGTGAGGAACTGCCCGAGGAATTTAAAGAAATATACGAAAACCGTATCGACAGCTGCCACTTTGAATATCCAAAATCGACACATAATTTCCGTGTAAGAAACACCCTTGTTCAGGCAAAAGGAAATCAGGAGATTAACTGCGATATTCAAAACACAGATGAAGCGGCATATTCCGGCAAACGCTCTTTAAAATTCAGCGCATACCCGCTAAACCCTGCCGAAAAATTACTTGTTTACAAAAAAACTCATTATTGCCCTGAGGACTTTAGCGACAGCCGTTACGACCCCTGTTTTTCACCAACGGTATATCCCGGTATGACCCTGCACGCCTCGGTTATGATACCGGAATACGGATTTAACGACGGATTTTATGCAGAAATTCGTGCAAGGCTATATGTGCATGATGCACATAGCGATCGTTTAATCGAAAGCGACCCCATTACCCTTACTAAGGATGTATGGCAACCGCTTGAGTGGAAAATCCCCGCCATGGACGGAGTGTTAATCGACGAGATGGGCGTAAGTTTCGACCTTGTTGAGGAACATAAAATACTTAGATTACATCTTATCGGTTTTGTTGATGATTTCTATGCCGACGGAACTCCCGACTACAAAATTAACTTTGCCGACGAAAAAGAAGAGGTGTGGAACAGAGCGCATATCGAAATTTCACAGATGACAAAGTTTAAAGGCCTTATCTACATGCAGGATAGCAAAATGCAACTTTCCTGTTCAGATTTTGCCGAGGCATATACAGGCCTTTACAACTGGACGGACTATAATGCAACCTTTACATTAACGCCTATTACCGGTGAAAACCACTATGTTAATGCCCGTGTACAGGGTGCTTCCCGCTCCTATGCTGCGGCACTTATGCCCAACTCAAAGTTTGCAATATTAAAGAAAGACTCTGACTACAAGGTATTAGTTGAAACTGATTTCGACTGGAAACAGGGAAGCTCGTACGATATTAATATTAGCTGTTGCGGCAACAAGATAACTGCAGGTGTAAACGGTAACACCCTGCTTACCACCGAGGACGACAGCTATTGCTACGGCAGTGTTGGAGTAGCGATGGAGCACGGCAGCCATACCGCTTATGAGTCCATTGCCGTAAGACCGGTATAGAGAAAGGACAATATAATGGATGAATTTATTTTAAATGCAACGAGAATGTTGTTTGTTGTTGCCGATGGTCTTGAAATCGAAAAGCTGCAGGCAGTGGAGGAAGGTAAGGATATCTCCGCTCTTATAGACAGGATTGATGAGACTATTAAGATGAGCGACCCATTTGAAAGGGAAAAATCAGCGCTCGCATTATTAGATGAGATTTGTGCTATACCTGTGAGCAAGGATTTTAAATATGATGAACCCTCCGAACTGCAGGACATCTACAACGTCTCCCCTATCAAAAACACAAAGCTTAAAAAAAATTATAACAAAGCCGAATTAAAGGATAAAATTCTTGGCGCATGGGAGGGAAGAGCGGGAGGCTGTCTGCTTGGAAAGCCGGTTGAACGCTGGACAAGCGGAAAGATAAAATCCTTCGCAAAGGATACCGACAATCTTCCAATAAAGGGTTACTTCTCCTCCGATATTTCTAAAGAACTTCGTGAGCAGTATGAAATAGTCGACTCGGTAGCCCCCATGACAATCTACGGTGATAGCGAGGTTGCTTGGATTAATAATGTTGACGGAATGCCCTCCGACGATGATACAAACTATACAGTAATGGCACTTGAAATCATTGAAAAGTACGGCAAAAATTTCCCGACACAGGTAGCCGGCCTTTTTTGGATAGACAATATTCCGGCAGCTCACTGCATGACCGCCGAGAGGGCCGCCTATCGCAATATTCTCGCAGGCTACATTCCACCTATATCAGGTAGGGTGCGAAATCCTTATCGCGAGTGGATAGGCGCAATAATACGTGCCGACCTTTTCGGTTATATCTCTCCCGGAGACCCTTGGGGTGCAGCCGCTATGGCATGGGCAGACGCCGCTATTGCACAGGATAAAAACGGAATATACGGTGAAATGTTTGTTGCCGCAATGCTCTCCTGGGCTGCTGTATGCGACGATATTGTTGAAGTAATTGAGGTTGGACTCTCCTGCATTCCGGAAAATTGCCGCCTTACCGAAGCTATTAAGGATGTTGTGGATTGGTATAAAAACGGCCTCTCTCAATCACAGGCCGAGCAAAAAATCCATGAGCGTTGGAACGAGCTTGAAATGCACCATTGGTGCCACGCAATTTCAAATGCTCAGGTAATTGTTTATTCCATATTATATGGTGAAAAGGATTACACCAAAACAATAGGATTATCGGTTGAAATCGGATTTGATACCGACTGTAACGGCGCTACCGTCGGCTCAATAGCAGGCATGATGACCGGTTCAAAAATGCTTCCGGCTGAATTTATAGCCCCGCTAAACAACACCATATACACAAGCCTGTTAAAGGCGCGCACAAATAAAATAACCGATTTAGCCGACAGAACGATGGCTTTAATCGACTAAACACGTCGATTAGTTACTAAATATATAAACGAGGAATTCGGAAAGTTGTTCCGGCTTCCTCGTTTCTTATGCTATCCAAAACCTTGCTTATGTTGTTGTTTTATGTTATAATTATGTATATATCTATTTTTATTTATTTTATCAGCAAGGAAATAATTCACATTGAAATCTATATTTAAGCCGGTGGATTTAACCGAGGGGAATCCACTTAAAAAAATAATATTATTTATGATTCCCATGCTTATCGGCAACATTGCTCAGCAGCTGTATACTACGGTAGACAGTGTTATCGTTGGAAGATTTAGCGGAGATAACGCTTTAGCGGCTGTAGGTAGTGCCAGCCCTTTGGTGTTTTTATTTATCGTGTTTTTTATTGGCATTTCAATCGGCTCCGGAATAATGGTTTCGCAGTTTTTTGGCGCTAAAGACAGGGATAATCTAACCGCAAGCATAGAATGCTGTCTCGTGCTAACCGCAATATCCTCGCTTATTTTATCGGTAGTAACCCCTTTTATTGCCATGCCTCTTTTAGAGCTGTTAGGAACACCTGAAACCATCATTACCCAGAGTTATTACTATCTGGTTATATTAATGGTTGGCAATGCGGGAATGGTTGCCTTTAACATTCTTTCCGGAATAATTAGAGGACTGGGTGACTCGGCATCCCCCCTTAAATACCTTTTAGTGGCAACGGTTATTAACATAGTTCTTGATCTGTTTTTTGTTGCCTATCTCGACATGGCGGCGGCAGGCGTTGCCATAGCAACGGTTATAGCGCAGTTTGTGTCCGGAACGCTATGTCTTATTAAGCTGTTTAAAATGAAGGATTTGTTCTCCATTAATTTTAAGCATCCAAAGATGGAAAAATTTCATTTTATAACAGTTTTCAGGCTGGGCCTTCCTGCCGGAATGACGCAGGTACTTATATCACTTTCCATGATAGTAGTTCAGTCGTTAACAAACAGCTTTGGCGAAATGTTTATTGCCGCAAACATTATTGTTATGCGTATCGATAGCTTTGCAATGATGCCCAACATGTCGTTCGGAAACGCAATGAGCACCTATTCGGCGCAAAATATCGGCGCAAACAGAATGGACAGGGTTTTAAAAGGAGCAAAAAGCGGAACCTTATTTGCTGTTGGTGTTTCAATTGTAATTACCGCTCTACTGCTTTTGTTCGGGCGGTACATAATGGGTATTTTCACAACCACCACCGAACTTGTTGACCTAAGCATGCGAATGATGACAATTTTAGCGCCGGGATATATTGCAGTTGCCGTCTCCCAATGTCTTGCAGGAATAATAAGAGGAGCAGGCGACACCCTTACACCCATGTGGATAACATTATCCACCTCGGTTGCGGTTCGTGTTCCATTAGCCTACCTGTTCGTGCATCTAAGTAAAAGCGAACAGTATCCTAAAGGAATGAGCGAGAGTCTTTTTGTATCATTGGTAACCAGCTGGGTACTCGGTGCGGTAATAACATTTATATGTTATAAAGTAGGAAATTGGAAAAGCAAGGCGATTAATTAATCAGATATATTAAATTTGATTGCGAGAAATAAAATGACAATTACATGGCAAGGCGCGATTTTATTATTAATAGGTATGAATGTTTTAAGCTTTGCACTGTTTGGAATCGATAAATACAAAGCAAAGCATAAAATGTGGCGCATACCGGAGAAAACACTGCTTTTATGCGCAGCGCTAGGAGCGGGCCTCGGCGCACTTATTGGTATGAGATACTTTAGGCATAAAACAAAGGTTTTGGCATTTAAGGTATTGGTGCCGGTAATATTGACCGTGCAAATATTGTTGCTGTTATTTGCAATTTTTTTAACGTTGCCACCCGATGTTATTATGGGACTTTAATATATAGCAATTTAAAATGATTTCAACCTAGAAAATTATATTTAAAAGGACATTTTTAGGATAGCACTATTCACAACACCGCCCTTAATGTTTGCTAAACCCGAATATAACTGCTGTTCCGGTTTGCAAACATTATGAATATATTACATAATTTAAATGGAGTAGTTATGATAGACGATACAACAAAGGTGTTATCTTTATACGCCCATAATTCCGATTACATTAATCTTATTGCTAAAGCGTTGTCCTCGCCCGAAAGATTGGCGATTATCAATCTTTTAATAGACCGACCACACCTTATTATTAAGCAGATAGCAAAGGAACTTAAAATACCGGTGTCTACGGCTGCGCTTCATGTTAATGTTCTGTGTGAAGCCGGACTGATTTTAGTTGAAGAACAGCCTGGTTCCAGAGGCGGCGCGAAGATTTGCTCTATCAGAATTACAACACTTCACTTCTACCTAAACAATCTAAATTCATCTTTTAATCAGGGTCCTACCCAAACCAAGGTTGCAATGAACGTTGGCGGCTTTTCATCATGTGATATCAAAGAGCCCTGCGGCCTTGGTAATGGACATGGCATATTGGGTCAGGAAGACGTTGTCCATATGTTTTACACCAGCGACCGGAATACTGCCAGCATTGTTTGGTTTGCAGCAGGATACGTTGAGTATAAAATTGCTAACACAGTTGTTCCGGGTGAGAAACCAACCTCTATTTCCTTCACACTTGAAATTTGTTCCGAAACATGCGGCTACAATCGAGATTGGAAATCTGATATAACATTTTGGATAAATAAAAAGGAATGCGCTACCTGGCGCTCGCCCGGCGATATGGGTGAACGCCGTGGAATTGCCTTTCCGAGCGACAGCCTCTGGCCTACGGGAAGCACTCAATATGGCTTTATGATAATGCTGGAGGTTAACAACAAGGGTTGCTTTATAAATAATACTAAATACTCCGACTACACCATTTCAGATCTTGATATTATGTCGTCGCCTTTTGTAAGGTTTAGAATTGGCAACAAGCCGGATTCGAAATATATCGGCGGAGTTAACATCTTTGGCAAAAATGCCGGCGACTACAACCAGGACATTATCATGACAATCAACTATTAGTACGGTATTTTTGTACAAATATACCGACTAGATTTGGTAAAGATGATAAAAACATCCTTTTTCACTATAAATATATCGTTTTTATATTGACATTCCCTTGTAACGGTGATATTCTATTAGCAATTAAACAATATTTTTGTTTAAATAGTTAGTACGAACATTCAGTACAGGGGGATATTGCAATGCCAAAACATGTAAAAGATTATCCAAGGCCGCAACTTCGTCGAGAGAACTATCAACTACTCGATGGAATTTGGAATTTCAGCTTTGATAGGGAGAACCTTGGCGAGTCGCAGGGTTGGTATAACGACCTTAAAAAGGACAGGGATATTCTTGTTCCCTTTACCTATGAAACAACCAAAAGTGGCATAGGTGAAGAAACTGCCTGCGAAAACGTTTGGTATAGCAGGACGCTAACCATCGACAAGGCTCGTTTAGATCAAAAGATATTATTGCATTTCGAGGGCAGTGATTACCATACCAAGGTGTGGGTAAACTCGCAGTATGTGGGCGAACATATTGGCGGCTACAGCCGTTTTTCCTTTGATATAACCGGCTGCGCAAAGGAAGGTGAAAACGTTATAACCGTTAAGGTTGAGGACGATTACAGCACCTTTATTCCCCGTGGAAAACAGCGCTGGGTTGGCGAGAACTTTGCCTGCTGGTATGTTCAAACAACCGGTATCTGGAAAACTGTTTGGTTGGAATATGTTGAAAATCTATATATCGAAAATCTAAAAATAACTCCCTCAATAACCGACGGCACCGTTATTATTGAAGGAAGAACGAATAAAAAAGCCGATAACGAAACAGCTACCCTAACCGTTAGCTTTAACGAGCTGGAAATTAACAAGATGGTGGTTCAGCTTAAAGGACGCAATTTTTACGCGAAGATGGATGTTAAATGCTCCTTGTTCCCCACCCGTATTCTAACCTGGAATACCGAATCACCTAATTTGTATGACCTTTCGGTTGAGCTTTCCGGAGGCGACAGTGTTGTTTCATACTTCGGTATGAGAGAGATACGAATAAGAGGAAACAACATACTATTAAATGGAAGACCCATATATCAGCGACTAATTCTGGATCAGGGATACTGGGAGGAAAGCCACCTAACCCCGCCCAGCGAAGATGCTCTGGTAGAGGATATCGACAAAATTATGGCACTCGGCTATAACGGACTTCGCAAGCATCAAAAGGTAGAGGATGAAAGATTTTTATACTGGTGCGATGTGAAAGGAATGTTGGTATGGTGCGAAATGCCCTCTAACTACAGCTTCTCCGACGTATCGGTAGAAGCGGTTACAACCGAGTGGATGGATATTGTTTTGCAAAACTATAACCACCCCAGCATTATCACCTGGACTCCCGTTAACGAGAGTTGGGGCGTAACGGCGATTGAGAATGACTACCAACAACAAAAGTTTACCGAGGCAATTTATAACATAACAAAGTCGATAGATGCTATGCGACCGGTAATTGTTAACGATGGTTGGGAGCATACCGTTTCGGATATTATAACAATACATGACTACGAAGCTTCCGGCAGCGTATTTTTCGAAAAGTTTAAAAATCCGGAAAAAATTCTCTCCAACGAAGATTACTTTAACTATGGTAAATCTGCCTTTGCAGAGGGTTATGGCTATAAAGGTCAACCAATTATTATCAGCGAATACGGCGGAATTGCCTTCAGCGACGGCAACGAGGGCTGGGGATACGGTGATAAGGTTGAAGGTGAAGAGGCATTTATAAAAAGATTTGCCGATATAACAAATGCAATCAAGGCGCTGGACTACTGCTGCGGTTTCTGCTACACCCAGGTTACCGATGTTCAGCAGGAAATAAACGGCTTGATGGATATCCGTCGTAACTTTAAGGTCTCCAGTGAGAGAATAAAGGAGATAAACGAACAAATCATCTCCACCTACGATGGAGCTTTTGAAAGTATTGAGTAACTTACTTCGTTCGTTATTTTGCATGCAAAAACTCAATATTTCTTGAAATGGAAAGCATAGCTGATTTAAAGGTTTATAAAGTGGGTTGTTATTTGTTTTTACATAACGACCCACCTTATTTATTCAATGATTATCTTTTTAACTGCCAATCTCGATTGATTTTTACAAGATATTTGTTTTAACACGGTAATAAGTCACAAATGCGATAGATTTTTTTGTCGATTTTCACAAATTTAATAACAAAATTATTAAAATGATTAAAATCTGATTGACATTTCTGTTGCTAAATGTATAATTAAAAATGTTAGAAACACATTTTTTGTTTTAAAGGAGGATTTAATGAAGAAAATTCTAAGTATCATTCTTACAGCTTTCCTACTAGTAGGTATGGTTGGCTGTGCTGATGTAGGTGATGCGGCTCCCGCAACAACCGAATCAGCTGCAACCGAAACCGATACCGCTGATGAAGCTGGCGACGAGGCTGCTACAGAAGAAGCAACAGGCGATGACGTTATCGTTAATGAAGACGGCTCTATCGACAACCCTGAAGCTGTAGAGGTTGCTGAGGGAACACTTTCCTACTGGAACCTTTTCGGCGGCGGTGATGGCATCTACATGACCGAGATCGTTGATTTCTACAATGGCAACTCTCCAACCATGCCGGTTCAGTCTATCCAACTTGTTTGGGGCGACTACTACACCAAGCTACAAACTGCAGTTGCAGCTGACAAAGGCCCCGACATTGGCGTTTCTCATGCTTCAACTCTTGCACAGTTAGTTGACCAGGGCGTTCTACAGCCAATGGACGACATTCTTGCAGAGCTTGGTGTTGACCTTACCGACTCTTTCTCACAGGGTTCTATAGACAGCGTTACCTTTGATGGACAGGTTTATGCAATCCCACTTGACACACACGGCGAAATCATGTATTTCAACACCGACATACTTGCTGAAGCAGGTGTAGCACTTAACGATGCAGGCACACTTGACATAAGCAGTACTGATGATTTATTAGCTATGTTTGATCAGGTTGCGGATTTCATTCCGGAAGGTGGTTCGGTACTTTCCTTCCCAAATCAGGGTGATGATCCTTACCGTATTTGGTGGGCTGTTTACTTCCAGATGGGCGGAACTCCGCTTGTAAGCGAAGATGGCACACAGAACACAATGGATCCTGCAATTGCTCAGGCAGCAGCCGAGTTTGTTAAATCTCTTTACACCGAAGGATATATCATCCCGGGTATTGAGAATCACCAGGGCTTCTTCCAGCAAGGTGATGCAGCATTCTCCTTTGGCGGAACATGGGCAACCGGTCAGTATGAAATTGCAGAAGGTTTAAACTTCGGCGCAATGTCCTTCCCACAGCTATATGATAACGCTTCCTGCTGGGCAGATGCACATACCTTCACACTTCCAACCAGTGGTACACGTACTGCAGAGGAAAGCAAAGCAGCTGTAGAATTTATGTTAGCAGCTTCCGGCGATGCAGGCGGAGCAATCTGGGCTAAATCAGGCCAGGTACCTTCAAACACAAACGTTATCGAGAGCGAAGAATTCTTAGCTTTAGACTACCGTAGTGATTACACCTCTATACTTGATACTGCAGTTCTACCAAGTAAGCTTACCGGATTTAGCGGTATGAAATCAGACCTTATCGAGGCTCTAAACTCTTACTGGATAGATGCAGCCGATATTACAACAACAGTGGACAATCTAGTTAATGCTGTAGAGTCCAACCTTTCATAAAAAGGACGTATCAATCGGCGGGGCTTGTAAAAAACATGCCCCGCCTTTTTAGTTGGAGGATATAAGTTATGCAAAAAGCGAAAAAACAAGCTGCATTTTATGCGGCAGTTTTTATTCTTCCGTTTGGAATACTTTACTCAATGTTCGTAATCTGGCCGGTATTGCAGGGTATGTATGTAAGTCTGCATAAATGGAGCTTGATGGGAAATCAAGGTTTTATCGGGCTTGAAAATTACGCAAAATTTATTTCGGATAACAATTTTTGGAGCTCACTTCGCAACACCTTCACCTTCGTTATTCTAACCGCTCCGGCTATGGTTATCATCTCAATGATTCTGGCGCTACTTGCGAACAGAAAAAGCATTTTTAAAAAGTTTTTTAGAGTATCTTTTTATCTACCGAGCGTTCTTTCAGTTGCGGTTGCATCGTTTATTGCAAGGTATATGTTCTCGGCACATACAGGTTTAATCAACGGTGTTCTAATGTCTTTGGGCGTTATAGAGTCCGGCGATGAACTTATATGGCTTCAGGAGATTAACCTTGCATGGTTTAGCGTTGTTTCAACTACGATATGGTGGACCGTCGGTTTTAGCATGATGGTATTTATATCGGCACTACAGGAGATACCGGGCGAGCTGATGGAAGCTGCTGAGGTTGACGGTGCCTCCAAAACACGTCAGCTTTTTAGCATAACACTTCCTCTACTTAAACCAACAACCTATCTTGTTGCATTGCTTCAGATAATCGGAAGTTTTAAGGTTTTCGGTCAGATTCATCTCGTTACGGGCGGTGGTCCTGCCGGTCAAACCCGTTCCTTGATTATGTATATTTATCAGGAGGGATTTGAGGACGGTAACATGGGTTATGCTGCGTCGATGTCCTATGTGTTGTTTGCAATTCTTGTTGTACTTACTTTAGTACAGCTTTATATCCAGAAAAAACAGGGGGTGTAGTATGGTACAGAAAAAAAGTTTTAGTGTTATAGCACTAACGGCAATAACCATGATACTTGCAATCATCTACTTAGCGCCGGTTATCTGGACCCTATTTGTATCCTTTCAGGTAGAAGGTAAGCTGATTGACACCGTATGGGCATGGTTTACACCTCTTTATACTATAAGAAACTATCTCGATGTAATATTCTATAGCAGTGTGCCTCGCTGGTTTTTAAACAGTCTTGGAATTGCTGTAGTTGCTACAACTTTAACCATATTTGTTTCCAGTATGGCAGCATATGCTATTGCTAAGATTGACTTTAAGGGAAAATCAATTATTTTCTTTTATTTCATGTTAGGTATTATGGTACCCGGCGAAGCCACAATTGTTCCGCTCTTTATTACCGCAAACGGCCTTAACCTTATCGACAGCTATGCCGGAATTATCCTCCCCGGCCTTGCAGGAACTATAAACCTTATGATATTGGTTACAGCTATGAGAGGTATACCCAACGAGGTTATCGAGGCGGTTAGAATAGACGGCGGAAACGAATTTACTATATATTCCCGCTTAATTATTCCGCTTTCAACCAGTGTTCTGTCTACCGTAATTATCTTTGCATTTATCGGCAGCTGGAACAACTATCTTTGGCCGCTACTTTGTGCGCTTGACCCCGATATATTCACCTTGCCGGTTGGTATCCCAACCTTTGCAAGCACATATAGTGTAGACTATGTTCGACCCATGACGGCAAATATGGTTGCTTCGCTACCCATGATTGTTCTTTACCTTATCTTCGAAAAACGAATTGTTAAGGGTATCTCAACATCCGGCTTAAAGGGTTAAGGAACAATGCAATGAAAAAAAGATTTGTTGAGCTTGATTACTTTAAGGGTATTCTGGTTATCTTTATGGTACTCTGCCACTGCATACAATTTTTTGGGCATGAGGGTGAAATTGTTCAAGGCACTATAACAACCATAATCAATCTTACCACCTTTTCCGGCTTTTTCTTTGCCTTTGGATATGCGCATCAGCTAAGCTATCTTGATAAGGATTATAAAGCTGTAGTCGGCAGGATGCTAATTGGCACGGTTAAAATTCTAATTGCCTACTACATTAGCGGAATCTGTTTTTATGCATTTGCCAAAGATATGATATACAACCCCGACACCGTTTTGGATGTTATTCTTTTTCGGGCTTTTCCGGGTTGGTCGGAGTTTCTCGTCTCCTTCGTTATGCTAAATTTATTGGTAATTATATTTTTTAAACTAATAAAAAAGGCTAACTATGTTGTGTTAATAATCTGGGCGGCAGTTAGCGTGCTCCTTTGTTTTATCCCCTATGAGGCGGTTACATCCTCGGTGCTTTCATTATTTATAGGCTCAACACACTTTGTTACCTTTCCTGTTTTGCAGTATTCGGTATTTTACATTGCCGGAGTTGTTGTTGCAAAAAAAGGGTTAAAGCCAAACTTTAAGATGTTTATTATATCGCTTATTCCTACAGTGGCATTTATTGTTTATTATGCTGTAGGGGGGCATCAACCCTCAAGATTTCCACCCCATTTTTTATATATATTCGGTTCTGCGCTGGTACTGGTATTTTATTTCTTTGTATCATACAAACTTTTACGCTTTAAGGATACAAGGGTAGTTAAATTGTTAGAGCAGTTTGGCGGCGATTCGCTTTACTACCTGCTCATAAGCAACATACTAATATTTGCCTTATCCGGCTCAAGCTTCAGCTATAGAAGCTTTGGCTATGCAACAATATCCTGGATAATATTGCTGGCTGTATCGGTATATATAAAAACCTTAGTTGCTAAATTAAATAAAAATTAATAATATCGAAAGGATAAAAAAATGAAGATAGAAAAAGCTGCGGCCATACCGTTGATTAACAGCGATCCGTTTTTCTCTATATGGTCAGCTCACGATAAGCTTAATGACGCAGGCACGTCACACTGGTGTGGAGATTCACAAAGCATTAGCGGATTTGTTAAAATTGGAGACAGCAGCTACTGCTTTTTAGGCAATGCCGGTGTTAACCCAAAAATTGAACAAACCGAACTATACGTAACAGCAACAAAAACCACCGCTGTTTTCGAAAACAACAAGGCTAAACTCTGCGTGGATTTTGTTACTCCTTTACTGCTGGATGATCCCTGCCTTGCCGCAAGACCGGTTACCTACATAAACTTTAAACTTGAAAACAAAACAAGCGAAGCTGCAAATATAATGGTTGTAGCAAGCTCAAATATGGTTTGCCATAAAGCAGGTTTAATATGTGGTGGAAGCAACAGTGTTGGCGATCTTAATTTTTCTCAGATGGGAAAAGCCGACCAAAGCCCGTTAGGCGAGAGTGGCGATAACATTACCATAGACTGGGGCTACCTCTACCTTGCAACCGCAAACGGAGAAACCTGTTTTTCTGAAGATGAGCAAAAGCTTTACGCAAACGCAGTTCCGGATTTAAACGGCAACGCAAGCATACTTATAGGTTACGACGATGTTGTATCTATAAACTACTTTGGTGAGTTTAAGCGTGGCCTTTGGACTAAAAAGGATAAAACCATAGTTGGAGCTTTAAAGTCGGCACATCTTGACAGTCAGGGCATTTTAAAGCGCTGCGAAGCTTTAGACGAGCAGATTGAAACCCGTGCCCGTGCGGCCGGCGGCGAGGACTATGTTTTTCTTTGCAACATGAGCTACCGCCACACCATAAGTGCACACAAAATGATTGAGGACGAAGAGGGTAACCTAATCGTACTTTCCAAGGAGAACGATTCCAACGGTTGTATCGGCACCGCCGATGTTAGCTATCCGAGCATACCTTTATATATGTTATTCGACACAGAATATGTTAAGGGCATGATACGTCCGATATTAGATTTCGCTAACTGTGATGTTTGGGAGTTCGACTATGCACCGCATGATGTTGGACGTTATCCCTATGCATGGGGACAGGTATATGGAATTAACCCATATTCGAGCAAGATGAAGTTGGTTAACGGCAGACGTTTTGCCGAGGGTGCAATCTACCCACCGTTTTACAACTTCCCCTCCGGCGGCAATGTTTATTCCGAAAAATACCAGATGCCGGTTGAAGAATGCGGCAATATGATAGTTATGATTGCTAACGTGTGTATCGCCGATAAATCTGCCGAATTTGCAAAACCACACATTCAAACCCTAAAAAAATGGGTAGGCTATCTTGTTAAGCATGGCGCTGACCCTGAAAATCAACTTTGCACCGACGACTTTGCAGGGCATCTTGCGCATAACGTGAACCTTTCCTTTAAGGCTGTTATGGGAATTATGGGTTATGCACTGCTATCACAAATGCTTGGAAACAAGGATGAGTATGATAAATATCATGACATTGCAAAGCAGATGACACAGGACTGCCTATCCAGATCAAAAACCGAAAGCAGCACCTCCCTAACCTACGATAATCCCGAGAGTTGGAGCCTGAAATACAATGCAATATGGGATAAAATTTGGAAAACCAATCTTTTCCCAGAGGATTTCTTTGATAAAGAAATAAGCTGCTACCTATCCAAAATTAACGAGTACGGCGTCCCGCTCGACAGCCGCTGCGCCTACACCAAGAGCGACTGGGTACTGTGGTGTACCGCTTTTGCCAAGGACAAAAAGGATAGAGAAAAACTTATAGCCCCGATAGCTCATTTCCTAAAAAATTCTGAATCAAGGGTAGCCTTCTCGGATTGGTACGACACCGAGACAGGACTATATGAGCACTTTATTGCAAGAAGCGTTCAGGGCGGCATTTTCATGCCGATACTATTCGATAGCTTCGACGATCTTACAGCCCGCTAATATTTAAAATCAGCAAAAAAACAATCTGACGCTTTTAAAAGTGTCGGATTGTTTTTTTATACAGGGGGCTATATATTGCCATTTGAATAAGTTTATGATATTATTACTTAAACTGTTAATAAACACGAGGAAAGGCAATGAAAAGAATTTTATTTATAAACGGCTGTATCCGCGAAAAAAATTCCAGAACGCTTAAAATTGCAAACAGCTATATTAATTCGCTTAGAAAAAAAGGCGATTTCGAGCTTATTGAGCGCAACCTATCGCAGGATAAGCCCTCTTATTTAACAGCCGAATCCTTTGATGATAAAACCGGAGAAATGTATCCCATCAATAGCGAGTTCGCATCGGAATTTGCCGGCGTTGATGAGGTGATTTTTGCCGCTCCGTTTTATGAGTTTTTGTTTCCGGCTATTGTGTGTAGTTATTTTGAGGCAATTTCTATAGTAGGGATAACCTTTAAGTATTCACCTCAGGGAAGCGTTGGGCTATGCAAAGCAAAGTCTTTTACGTATATATATACTGCCGGTGATTTACTAAGCGAAGATGATAAAATCTCCGAGCGGTATCTTAAAAGATTATCTCAGCTATACGGAATATCAAATTTTTCAACCATATTGGCGCAGGGTCTCGATATTCAAACCAACAACGCTAACGAAATAGTCGATAAGGTTTGCAATAAAATACTGAACAATTAGTCCTTTAAAAGTTTATCCAAAACCTTAATGTATTCCTTTGCAATTATTGCATGTCCTAACGGTGTTGGGTGCACACTGTCCCCAGCGATGGATTCATCGCTATACCCGCTAACAACATAGGACTGTAATATTCCGTCCAACGCAAGATACTCGTCGGCATATTTACGGGCCAGCACTCTAATCTTTTGTATCTTAGGGTCTAAATCCTCTCTCCACGGCGCGTATTCCTTAATTGTGTTTAAAAGGAAAGGTTCTATTATAATTATTTTAGTATCCGGCATATCGGCTTTTATTCGGCTAAGTAGGGAATCGTAAACAGCACAAAAGTCCTCGGCCGAGGTTGGGTCGTTATTATCGTATCTTCTCCATGTGTCGTTAATTCCAATCAATATTGATATAACATCCGGTTTTTCGGCAAGAAAATCTTCTTCATACCGAGCCATTAAATCAACTACCCTATTTCCCGAAATTCCACGATTACAAAAGCTTAGCTCTTTATCCGGATTAAGCTCGCTGTATATTTTTGCCACGCTTTTTGCGTATCCCAAACCCAAATCGGTAGAAATATCCCTGTTTCTTTCACAATCGGTAATAGAATCTCCCTGAAATAAAATCCTCATTTTAACTCCTCATATGCATAGTAGCTCATCTTGAAAAACAATATGTTTTTCGAAATCTTCAATTGCACACTTTGTGTGCACCCAATAGCTATGCTATTGGGTTGAAAAACGTTGTGTCGTTTTTCAAGTTGATTGATTATGTTTATCATGTACACATTAGCACAACTACCTGCCTTTGTCAATGAATTATTTTAAGTTAGCTTGTAAATATAAAATTATTATAGTATAATTGTTTACATAGGTTATTAAAATGGAGTATTGTATGATAAACTCGAACACATTTCGAAATATTTCCTACGGATTGTATGTTGTCTCTTCGCAAGATGGTTCTCGCCCTGTAGGCTGTATTGCAAATAGCATAATGCAGGTAACCTCGAAGCCGGCAACCATCTGTGTTAGCCTAAATAAGGATAACTATACGCATGACTGTATAAAAAAATCGGGGAAGCTCTCGGTAAATATTCTACCCGAAAATATCGATCCAGCCATAATCGGAACCTTCGGGTTTTCCTGCTCGGCAACCGCCGATAAGTTTAATGAAACAAGCTACAAACTTATCGAGGAACTGCCTGTTTTAGATAACAGCTGTGGCTACATTATTGGAAAAGTAATCAACAGCACCGATTGCTCAACCCACACAATTTTTATCGCCGAGGTAATTGCCTGCGATATTCCCGGCGACGGCGTTCCCATGACCTACAGCTACTACCATGAGGTTATTAAGGGTAGGGCGCCAAAAAATGCACCAACATATCTTCCCGAGGAAAATACAGAGGAATCCTCTACTCGGTTTGTCTGCGGCCTATGTTCTTATGAGTATGTAGGTAGCGAGCCTTTCGAAAGCCTGCCCGACGATTATGTATGTCCAATATGCAAACAGAAAAAATCAGGTTTTAACAAAAAATAGGAAACAAAAGGAAAGGATAAAACATTATGATGAAATTAAAGTTATCAAACGGATACGAAATACCTATGGTGGGTCTCGGAGTTTTTCTTACACCGGACGGCAAGGATACCGAAAATTCAGTTAAATGGGCTATTGAAGCAGGATACCGCCATATAGATACCGCTAAAATTTACGGCAATGAAGACAGCGTTGGTAAAGCGCTAAAAGACAGCGGTATTAAAAGGGAAGATATTTTCGTAACCACCAAGCTTTGGAACGAGGACATAAGGCAAAAAAACACCCGACAGGCATTCGAAAAAAGCCTAAAGGCATTGCAGCTCGATTATCTTGATTTATATTTAATCCACTGGGCTGCAGATGGTTTTGTTGATGCCTGGCTTGAGATAGAAAAGCTGTATAAAGAAGGGCTAATTAAAAGCATAGGCGTTAGCAATTTTCATAAAGTTCATTTTGATGCACTGCTACCAAAGGCAGAGATAATCCCCATGATAAATCAGATTGAATCTCACCCCCGCCTTTCTAACTATGAGCTGATAAACTACTGCAAAAATCTTGGTATTGCGATACAGGCATGGAGTCCGTTAGGCGGAGGTGCAACCGCTGCCGAACTGTTAGCAAATGAAGTTTTAATTGCCATAGGCAAAAAATACGGAAAATCTTCGGCACAGGTTATTATAAGATGGAACCTGCAAAGAGAGGTTATTGTTTTACCAAAGTCCACACATAAGGATAGAATTTTCCAGAACTACGACGTGTTCGACTTCGAGTTAACCGACGAGGACATGAAGTCTATTAACGACCTAAACACCGATTCCAGAGTAGGCTCCCATCCCGAAACCTTTAACTTCTAACCTTGTAGATAAAAATTCCACCGGCTAATCCGGTGGAGACAGACTGTCAAAAAAACTTAAAAACCCCTTAAAAAGTCAAATTCGGTGACATGTGCGGCGAATTTGACCTTCAACAAATGGCTTCGCAAAGCCATTTGTGGGGGAGGGTGCCGGGAGGGGATGCATCCCCTCTCGGGGTTGTCGAACTTTTTCGACAACCTGACTCCACCGGCTAATCCGGTGGAGATTTATTTAGAGATATTTTGAAACTGCTTTTTTCATTTCATCCCACGAGTTTTCCATATCGGCAACCAGCTTAAACTGCGTTCTTGCCCTATCTAAATTTTGGTTTTCTCGTGTTGTTTTAAAGTAAACATCCCCGTCGAGATAATCGGTTAAAAAACGAATACCGCATTCAAGCGTCATAAGCTTTGCGCCGAGCGGCAAATACTCTATCTCGGCCTTGGTTAGTGTTCCGCCGCAACCCTCCAAAAATCCTTTTGTATATATTTTAAAGAGCGAGATATCAAAATTCACCTTGGATAAATCGGTTTCATCTTCAGCGCTGTTGTTTGCGCCAAATCGTATAGAATCGCCAAAATCATTTATAGATAGACCCGGCATAACGGTATCGAGGTCTATAACACATATCCCCTCACCGCTAATATTATCTATCATAACATTGTTTAGTTTAGTATCGTTATGGGTAACTCTAAGCGGCAGTATTCCGTTTTTTAAAGCGTTTAGGGCAAGAGAGCAATCCTCTTCACGAGACAGGGCAAACTCTATCTCCTCTGCAATGTTTTTCACCCTATCATTTCTATCTTCCTTTATGGCTATCTTTAAGTTTTCAAGCCTTTTAACTGTGTTATGAAAGTCCTTAATCGTCTCGTGTAGGGTATCGGCAGGATAGCTGGTTAGCAGCCGCTGAAAGTTTCCAAAAGCTTTTCCCGAAGCATAAAACAGCTCGGGGGTATCCGCTTTGTCCAGCGTTACAGCATCCTCTATAAAGCTGTACATACGCCACGCTCTGCCCTCTTCATCGGTATAAAAACTTTCGCCCTTAATAGTTTTAATAACGGTTAATGTTTCGCGCTTTGTGTCTCCACCGTTTTTAACAATAATCTCCCTAAGATAGTCGGTAACGCCACAGATGTTTTCCATCAGCTCGGCGGGGTTTTTAAATGCCTTGTCGCTAATTCTCTGTAAAATGTATCTAACGCACTCACCCTTTTCTGTTTGGGTATAAACGCAAAAGGTGTTGTTTACATGTCCATGACCATAGGGTACGGCGCCAACAACCTCAGCACCGAAATTATATGCAGATAATGCAAGGGGAAGTGTTGGTAGCTGCGGAGTATTCATTATCTTATCCTTTCCGTTAATTTTGAGTTTACGAATATTTATTGCTAAAAATATTAAACGATTATTACACCATGATTGATGCCTAAATAATAACCACTCAACATGTTTTTAAGGTAGATTTATTATTGCATTTATTTCTGCTTGTGTCAATGCTTTTTTGTTATTATACTGCAATTTTTAGGAAAGTGAAATCTATTAGAAAAACAATAAGTTCTCTTTATTAATCTATAACAAAAAAAATTAGAAAATAATTTGTTTTTTTGCTTGATTTAAGTTCCTGTGTGGTGTAAAATTACTTTCATAAAGTATAGCTTAAGAGCTGCAAAATTATTTACATGTTAGCCGATAGAAACTGTATAATAATAAAAATAACAGGAGCCTTAATTATGAGAAAAAACTTTGGAGTAAAGCAGTATCTATATCCGCAACCCGTTCTAATCGTAGCCACCTACAGCAAGGATGGCAAGCCAAACGCAATGAATGTAGGTTGGGGCATGTTGTCTGCAATGGATGCTGTTTCGATTTGCATAGATAAAAAACATAAAACATCAGAAAACATTATAGCGCAAAAAGCCTTTACCGTAAGCATAGCTACTGCTGAGTATGTGCAGGCCTGTGATTATGTTGGTTTAGTTTCCGCGAACAAAGACCCCGATAAGTTTACCAAAGCCGGATTTACGGCTATAAAATCAGAATTTGTTAACGCTCCCCTTATTGCAGAGCTGCCACTTGCCTTCGATTGTGAGCTACTTCGCATTGATGAAAACGATGACGACACACATATTATTGTAGGAAAAATTCTAAATGTTAATGCCGATGAAAGCATTCTTGATGAGGAAGGCAAGGTAGATGTTGTTAAGCTTAACCCTCTTGCGGTAAATCCTATTAAAAACACCTACATAAAAATAGGCGAAGACGTTGCAAGAGCTTTTGGGGCGGGCAAAAATCTGATAAAAAAATAATTTTTAATGGAGATGATATTATGTTACCTGTAAGAGAAGTTCACCTCGACTTTCACACCTCAGAAAAAATGCCAAACGTTGGCAAAAAATTTAACAGACAGCAGTTTCAAGAAGCAATTAAGCTCGGAAATGTTAACAGCATAACGATTTTTGGCAAATGCCATCATGGCTACTGCTACTACCCTACAAAGGTTGGTACCCAGCACCCAACCATGGAGCAGGGTTTCGACCTTGCCGGCGAAATGATTTCTGCCTGCCATGAAATCGGGGTTCGTGCCCCGCTTTATATTACACTCGGATGGTCGGCATTAGATGCAACCGAACACCCTGAATGGGTTGTTCGCAACTCCGACGGTTCCATGAGCGGTGTTAATTATGATACCGGTGCAAAGCCTTTTGATGTTCGGCCTAACTGCTCCTGGCTACATCTTTGCTTCAGCGGTGAATATGCCAACTACCTTTTTGATATTACCCGTGAAGTTTGCGAGCGCTATTCCGATCTTGATGGATTGTTTTATGATATTGTTTTTGTTTATGACGTTTGCTACTGCGACAGCTGCCGTGCCGACATGAAAAAACGTGGATATAACGACAATGATGAAGCCGATGCAAAAAAATACCTGAAAGAAAGGCATCATGAGGTTTTAGAAAAAATTGGTGAAATAATGAGGGAATACCACCCCGACGCTACATTGTTTTTTAATTCCGGAGGCGCCGAGATAAACTCACCTCATCGCCATTACCTCAGCACCCATTTCGAACTTGAAGACCTCCCCACCAGCTGGGGTGGCTACGATAAGATGCCAATTCGTGCAAAATATTTTTCAACAAGCGGCAAGGAACAGCTTGGCATGACAGGAAAATTTCATACCAACTGGGGCGAATTTGGTGGTTTTAAATTGCCGGAAGCTCTTCGGTATGAGTGCGCAAGCCTGATGACCTGGGGCGCAAAAATAAGCGTAGGCGACCAGCTACCGCCCGACGGATTGATGGATAAAAGCACCTACGAAAATATCGGCCATGCATTTAGATATGCAGAACTTTTAGAGCCCTACTGTTATGATGTTAAGGAAACAACAAAGCTTGGCATAATGATCGACGAAAATGAGGCAAGTCACAACGGCCTCGCTAAGCTGTTACTGGACTCTCAGCTGGACTTTGATATTCTACATAAGCCCGAAGATGTAAATCGTTTTGATGTTATTATTATAGCCGAGAGGGTTACACTTTCTCCCGATTTTGCAACCGCCTTTAACGGATATATTGCCGAGGGTAAAAAGCTTTTAATACTCGGTGGCGGCGCCCTTAACGAAAAAAGAGAGCAGTTTGCCATAAACCTTGAGCTTAGCTATGAGGGCAGTAGCGGATATAACTTCGACTATTTACTTACCGGAGATAGTGTTAGCGAAGGAATGGTATCGGCGCCTATC
Organism: uncultured Oscillospiraceae bacterium; assembly: GCA_964368815.1. Classification (GTDB taxonomy): domain Bacteria; phylum Bacillota; class Clostridia; order Oscillospirales; family Ruminococcaceae; genus CAYJBH01. The sequence continues at coordinate 26,886 of CAYJDA010000006.1, read as the reverse complement.
TACTGCTACTCCGGCAGCCATAAGGTTAGCGGTAAAGGCGAGGTTCTTGCCAGCGTTCGTGAACCCTATTTTAACAGAACGTACGACAGCTACTGCAGCCATGCAAACACCCCCTACCAAGATGAAGCTGCTTCCTACCCCGCAGCTATAAAAAACGACAATGTTATTTATTTATCTCACGAGATTGGAAGCATCTACCTTGATTACGGTAGCGCCTACCACAGAAGATATTTTTTAAATGTTTTACGATTGCTCTACACCGAGAGCGATCAGGCCGTTTTGGTAAATATGCCAACGGCGGTTCGCGTAAGATATGTTAAACAGAATGAACGTTACATACTACATCTTCTCTATGCTCTTCCAATGCAAAGGGGTGCTGTAAGCGTTTTGGAGGATTTCCCATCACTTTACAACTCGAACATCACCGTTAAGGTGGACAGCAAAATTAGCTCGGTAAGGTTGGAGCCGCAAGGTGAGGGTATACCATTTACCCAAAATGGCAATGAAGTAACCTTTGTTGTTCCGGAATTTTCGGTACACCGGTTAGTAGTGATTGAGTAAGGAGAGATTATGAAGGATTATAAAAAAATTATCGAATCTGGCGAAACATATTTAGGCATCGAGTTTGGCTCAACCACCATTAAGCTGGTTCTTATCGACCGTGAAAACCAACCGATAGCAGTTGGCAAGCACGTGTGGGAAAATAAGCTATCCGATAGAATTTGGACCTATGCGCTTGAGGATGTTCATGATGGACTAAAGCTTGCCTATTCGAATTTAAAAACAGATATATACGAAAAGTATTCAGCAACACCAACAACATACGGTGCAATAGGTATTTCGGCAATGATGCATGGATACATTGCCCTTGATGAAAACGATGAGTTGTTAACCCCATTCAGAACCTGGCGAAACACCATGACGGAGGAGGCAACTAACGAACTTTCCGATCTTTTTCAATTTAATATTCCACAGCGTTGGAGTGTGGCACATCTTTGGCAGGCAATCCTAAACGGCGAAGAGCATACCAAAAAGGTTAAAAAGGTTATGACTCTTGCCGCCTACCTACACTATAAACTTACCGGAAACTTTGTTATCGGCATAGGAGATGCCTCCGGCATGTTCCCTATCGACAGCGTTAATAAAGATTATAACCGTGAAATGGCAAACAGCTTTGATAATTTACTTAAAAATAAAGGACTTAACTACTCGCTTTTTGATGTTTTTCCAAAGGTAATGGTTGCAGGCGAAACGGCAGGCAAGCTTACTAAAGAAGGTGCGGCAATGTTGGATAACGACCTGCAACCTAACATTGCATTCTGCCCGCCCGAAGGTGATGCCGGAACCGGAATGGTAGCAACCAACAGCATTGAAGTTTTAACCGGCAATGTTTCGGCAGGAACCTCTATATTTGCTATGGTTGTTTTGGAAAAGGCTCTTCGCGGATACTATAAGGAATTAGACGTAGTAACAACGCCGGACGGCTACGACGTAGCGATGGTTCACTGCAATAACTGTAGCTCCGATATAGATGCATGGGCAAAAATGTTTTCCCAGTTTGCAAATAAAATTGGCGTGGATATTAATCCATACAAAGCTCTTGATTTAATGTTCGAGGCGGCAAGCGAAGATGTGGACTACAGCGGACTTTTAAACTTCAACTATCTTTCGGGCGAACATATAACCGGCCTCGGAGCAGGCCGACCGATGTTTGTTCGAAAACCCGATGCCGATTTTAGCTTTGCAACGCTCTCTAAAGCTCAAATTTATTCTACCCTATCTACATTAAAAATCGGCTTTGATATTCTGTTTGAAAAAGAGAATGTTAAGCTTAACAAGTTAATGGGGCACGGCGGCTTTTTTAAAGCTGAGTTTGGCTCGGCGGCAATGGCGGCGGCATCAAATGCAGCAGTCTCGGTTATGGAAAGTGCCGGTGAGGGCGGCGCATACGGAATAGCGCTACTTTCGGCATATATGATGCAGAGCAATGGTAAAACCCTGCCCGAATACCTAAATACCGAGGTATTCCAAAATGCGAAAATGTTAACCACCAAGCCTGATGCCAAAGAAATAGAAATGTTTTCAAAGTTTCTTAACGGATATAAAAAAGGCATAGCCGTTCAAAAAAGTGCAGTAGAGAATTTTTAACCATTCCAAAACCTGAACCCCCCACCGGATAAACCGGTGGGGGGTTAAATGTTGATTTTATTCGTTAGTAGTTTGATATTTTGTATTATTTCTTTTATATTGCTTCTTGCTGGAAACAAAGTATATTGCTATCTGGATAACTGCTATAACTGCCATCCAGAAACTCCAGCTATCTACTAAAGCCATTCTTAGTGTCATATCCTGAGTTAATAGGAACAGTATTATAGCTACCAATGCAACAACAATGCTTAAAACACGTGGAATTGCTCTGCGTTTAATTACTATATCGTCTTCCTCTTTTCGTCTACCACCCAGTACATATCCTATAAATAGAGCTACCGATAAAATTGTGGTGAAAATTGCAAGCAATAAATTTATTAGTGCCCAGCTGCCCTTTTCTGTAGCAAGCGGAATATCATCATCGTTTATATTAAACAACTCATCGTCAACAACCTCTTCAAACTCAGTTTGAGAATCTAGCGGTACCGATTCATCTTCGATATTAGTTGTGTCGTCTTCATCCTCTTCGGCTGTATCGTCCTCAGGTATTACCTCTTCATCGTCCTCTGCAGGTGTTGTTACAATATCATCCGGTATTATTATGCTTGGAGGAGTTATCGTCTCGGGTACTATAGGTAATGCCAATATATCAAGATAACCTTGGTTTACGGTAACGGTATAATTATTATTTTGCGCAACATCTGCGGTTATGGCATATCTTCCTACGCCTTCTCCGCCTACACGCGTTAATGTATAGTTAATGCTATCTTTTCCCTGCAGGCCGCTAAAGCTTGCACTAAAAGCAGGATCCTGATCACCTATCGTTTTGCTGTACTGAAAAACGCTAAGCACAGCAGGACGTTTATCAATAGTTGAGGTTACCGTTGTTGTTGCGGTAGCGTAACCGCGTGCGGTTGCGCGTATCTCAACTGTATACCTTCCTGCATTTGTTATCACGGGTAAAACTTCGCTAAATGATGAACCATTAATGCTATACTCGATTGTGGCGTCCACAACAGAAGCAGTTACACCGCTTACCGCAGGATGCGGTTGTGCATCATATATGGTGTTTAAAGCATTTGCCGAAACGGTTAATCCGGTTAATTCGGTAATGGTGAAATTAGCCTTGTCGGTGCTTAATATGTAGTTTGAAAATGCAGAATTATTTTGCAAATTGCTAAGCGCTGTCGAATTTATCTGAGCAATGTAATCGCCCGGTAATGCTAAAGCTAAATTCGATACAACCAAGTTATTTGCATCAACAGCATCAAACAAAGGTGTTGTTGTTGCAAGTACTTTGTTTATTTCATCTGCATCTATCTGTGATTGCGGCCCGCTTATATCGTTAACGGCGGGTAATGTGTAAGAGATAGTTGAGATGCTTCCATAAGGGTTGGAAGCGAAGACACTAGGTAATAATAAAAGCGGGGCCTTGTTAATAACAATGTTTACCGTTGTGGTTGTTTCAACGAATCGCGGTGCAGTTGCTTTAACTGTTACCGTATAATTGCCGGAATTAACAAGGCTGGGTTTTTCGAGAGAAAATGCTCCGCCGTTAACGCTATATTGATAGGTAAGTCCTGAAATAGTATCACCCGCATAAGAGGCTGATACTGCGGTAGGCCATGCTATTAAATCGGTGTGAGACTGTGCATTATATGTTGAGCTGTAGCTTCCGCCATTAATCGTCCAGTTCATATGCTTATAAGGTATCCAAACAGCATAAAGATCCCAGTCTACGTCTATCTTGCCAAGATCTACACCCTCTTTATAAAACGCTGTAGCCGCTGACGATGATGGACTCCATCCCTGCAGATAATAATTTTCGGGGGTTGCAAAGCCTGTAATGGCTAAGGTTGCGGCAACTGCCGATTCGTTTTCGTAATACTCTTTGGGGTCTAAATATGTAGTGTTAGATATCCCCGAGGCCGCAGGGTAATTACTATAATAGGTTATTGTATTTGTTTCATCTACGTCAGCCAAAGGTTCTAAAGAGTAGCTAATCGAAGCTTGTAATGATGGCTCGATAGCGGCTACCGCTTCGTTTAAACTCGAATCAGCCTCCTCATTTTCATTGCTCTCCGGCTCGGTTGCTTCAGGTTCGGTTGCATCCGGCTCGGTTGTTTCAGGGGCGGTTGCATCAGGTTCAGCTGTTTCAGGTTCGGTTGTTTCAGGGTCAGTTGCTTCAGGTTCAGTTGCTTCAGGTTCAGCTGTTTCAGGCTCGGCTGGTGTTGGTTCTGTTGGTGTCGGTTCTACCGGTGCCGGCTCTGTTGGTGCCGGTTCTGTTGGTGCCGGTTCTGTTGGTGAAGCAGTATCCACCATTTCGGAAGAATTTTGTGTCAAGTTATCGGTTGTTTCGGTAAGCGCAAAAATATTCAGCTGAAATGAAGCACTTAAAATAACAGCTGCAAGCATAACCGCTAAAGCTTTACCTCCCCATGTTTTTTTTCTTTTTTGAGGAATAGCTTTAGTTACTTCGTAGCTTTTCCAATTTTTCTGTTTCACTTTTTTGCGTCCTTTCGCTTTCGTTTTTATTTACACAGAATGAAGCAATATATTACTTCGTTCTTTTAACCACATTCTAAAGATTTATTAACTACTAATCCCATATCTTTTTAGTGCAGCTTAATTATATATGCATCCGGTCTCAACTTTGGTCTCGTTTTTACATAAACAAAACCTAATTTTATCAATATCGGTCTCAACATCGGTCTCATTTTATTGTTTTTCGCGTTGTTTTTGCTTTCTATAAATTAAATAACAAAATTTATAACCAAAACATAAAAAAACACCACTTAAATTAATTAAGTGGTGTTGCTTCTTAGCTGTTCGAAAAACATTCGGTTTTCGCATAAAATGAATATTAGCATAACATTATGCAATACAAAAGGTTTTTATAAAATAATTTCTGCACGAAAATGGTCAAGATCGGTACAGATAAACTTTAGCCTAAGTGAGCGCATTTTAGGTATATTATGAAAATGCGTTCTCACACGTGAGGTTATGCCTTGGCAACATTCCTCGTCGCTATCCTTTAATAATATAACAAACTGACCGGCACTGTATCGAGCAAACACATCGCCGCTTTGCAAGGAGGCTCGCAAACTTTTTCGGAGATATTGGCTAATTCCTTCAAGGTGTGGGCTTATGTGGAAAGCTTCACCATCTTCATCAAATACGGTGCAGAGAATAAGCCTTATAGTAGCATCCTTCCCCATCACCCCCAAAAGCATCGCTTGATAGATATGCGAAAATTCATATAATCCGCATTCGTGCGCATTTTCAAACACCTCAGATTTACACAGCTTTTCGTGCACCTGATCGATATCCTTTGCTGTGTTCTCGTTTTCTAATGTAAGTGTTTTCATTAACTCAAGCAGGCTTGGTGGAGGTTGCACCCCTATGTCGCTCAGTAACCGCTCACACACGTTATCATAAACCTGAAACGCCCTGTTAAAATGCTTGCATTCATAAAGCGCTTTTATATAGGCAAGATAAACATCTTCTCGGTGGGGATACAGCCCAAACGCTTGAACCAGCTCGTTTAAAATCTCCTGATAGCAACCCTGTTTCTGAACAAGTTCTACCAAGATATTTAAAAAAATAAAATATCGATTTTCTAAAAAAGCCAGCTCTTCATTAACCCAATAATTGCTAAGCATGCCACCTAAAAACGCACCTTTATATAGCTTCAACGCCTGTTTACAAGCTTCGAATCGATCTGCTTCGTCGAGGCTATCAAGCATTTTCCAGCAAGCATCAAATGCTTCTATATCGCTAACACAATTTAGATGTAGGTGGTATGCGTCATTTTCGAATACAACTGCTTCTTCATCATTTTGAACAATATCATTTTCGCGCAGGATTTTACGTAGACGGTAAACAAGATTTTTACATACGGCTTTTGGATTTTCAAGCTCCTCGGCATTTAATAATGAATTCACAAGTAGTTCGGTGCTCGCCCTGCGCTTTGGGCAGCAAAGAAGAAGCACCATAAGTTGTAACGCTTTATTTGTCTTTAATTTGCTTTCTCTAAATATTTCTTTATTTCCCAAACGCATACTAAAGCCACCAAATAAGCTGACTCTAATTGTTCTGTCTTGTGTGTCCATAATTATTTATCTACCTTCTGCATAAATGCTGTATTAATTACTAACCTTATACCTTAATTATATACCAATTAATAAAAAAAACAACCATTCTTTTGTGGTGCATTTGTGAAATTTATGCAATAAAACATGCGGTATATACAGCAAATCTTAATGCTATATATACCGCTTTTTATTACTTTGGTTTTACAAACTCATTCCAAGCTTTATTGCCCTCATGTTAGGCTCTAATAAATGTTGCTTGCTTGCAGGAACACTTTTTGCAATCGCCTTTTCTATGGTTTCTAGGCTTGCAAAAGTTGTTTCTTTAAGCGCTTTACCTAATAGAATAATATTTGCAAGGCTTGCCAAATCCTTTTCGTTAGAAAGCTGGGTTGCCGGTATCGGAAAAAAGTTAATATCGGTTCTGGTTGGACTATGCGGTACCAACGAGCTGTCGACAATAACGGTTGCACCGGGTTCGGCCAACTCAACAAATTTATCAAAGGAGGGAACGTTCATGGCTATCAAAATATTTGGATTTGTTACTAAAGGCGATCCAATTGCCTTATCCGATATGCAAACGCTACAGTTTGCCGTGCCGCCACGCATCTCCGGCCCGTAGGAGGGTAGCCAGGTAACTTCATGGTTATCGATTAGCCCACAGTAGCTCAGAACCTTTCCTGTAAAAAGAACACCCTGACCGCCAAATCCGGCAACAACAATTTTTAAATCTTCCATTATTTATTGCCCTCCTGTGCGTCTCTGTCCTTATAAATGCCAAGCGGATAATAGGGCATCATGTCGGTCTCTATCCATTTCATAGCCTCTGTTGGTGTTAGCCCCCAGTTGGTAGGACATGTTGAAAGAACCTCAACAATAGAAAAACCTTTTTTCTCCTGTTGATTTTTAAATGCTTTTTTAATTGCCGCCTTCGCCTTCCTTATAGCGGCAATGTTATGCATAGATACCCTCTCGGCATACTGAACGCCATCCAGAGTGCTCAACATTTCGCAAACTCTAATGGGGAAACCGGCAGTATTTACATCTCTACCGTAGGGGGAGGTTTGTGTCGTTTGCGATGGCAATGTTGTTGGCGCCATCTGTCCTCCGGTCATACCATAGATAGCATTATTCACAAATATAACCACCATGTTTTCGCCACGCATCGCGGCATGAACCGTCTCGGCGGTACCGATAGCGGCAAGGTCGCCATCGCCCTGATAGGTAAAAACAATGCTATCGGGGTTAGCGCGTTTAATTCCGGTTGCAACCGCAGGCGCTCTTCCGTGCGGCGCTTGAATCATGTCACAGTTAAAGTAGTTGTAGGCAAAAACCGAACATCCTACCGGAGCAACGCCAACCGCCTGTCCCAACAAATCCAGCTCAACGAGCGACTCTGCAACAAGTTTATGTATAATTCCGTGGGTGCAGCCGGGGCAATAGTGCATCGGGGTATCGGTAAGACCGACACTTTTTTCATAAACAATCTTACTCATTACCTAACACCTCCCATGATTTTCTCTATCTGTTCCATAATTTCCGCCGGCGTAGGCACTATGCCTCCGGTACGTCCGAAGAAGGAAACTTCGCAATCTTTTTCCACAGTTAGGCGAACATCGTCTACCATCTGGCCCATGCTCATCTCAACGGTTAATATCTTTTTAACCTTTTTTGAAACCGTGTTAATCTGCTTTTTAGGGAACGGCCAAAGAGTAATAGGTCTTATCAAGCCAACCTTTATGCCCTTTTCCCTTGCGTTATTAACAGCGCTGTGTGCAACCCTTGAGGCCGCGCCATATGCAACAATAACGATATCGGCATCCTCGGTTAAATATTCTTCACAGCTGGAATGGTTTTCCTCCAGCTCGGCATACCGCTCATATCTCTCCAGAATTGTTTTTTCGAGAGCTGCCGCCTGCAGGTGCAACGAAGTTACTATCTGAGGAGCTCTCTCCCCCTTTGTTCCGGTTAACGCCCAAGGTTTTTCATGTTTTACTACCTCACGTTCCGGAAATTCTACCGGTTCCATCATCTGACCTAAAAGGCCATCACCCAGAATAAGTGCCGGCATTCTGAACCTCTCGGCGAGGTCGAAAGCGTTAAACACGGTATCAACCATCTCCTGAACGGTACATGGTGCAAAAACCAACACATGTAAATCTCCGTGTCCCGGTGCTTTTGTTGCCTGATTATAGTCTGCCTGTGAAGGCTGAATTCCACCAAGCCCCGGGCCGCCGCGCTGAATGTTTATAATAACACAGGGAATATCTGAGCCGGCAAGGTATGATATTGCCTCAGATTTAAGCGAGATTCCCGGCGAGGAGGAGCTGGTCATGGCGCGAACGCCGGCCGAACCTGCACCCAAAACCATGTTTGCCGCCGCTATCTCGGATTCCGCCTGTAGGTATGTACCACCGATTTTAGGTAATCTGCGTGACATGTAGGCATTTATTTCGGTTTGCGGCGTGATAGGGTATCCAAAAAAGTGTTTACACCCTGCCTGTATTGCCGCCTCTGCTAAGGCCTCGTTGCCCTTCATTAGAATTCTTTGTAATTCTGCCATCGCTTCTACTCCTTTTCTACCTTAATCGCACTGTCGGGACATACCATAGCACACATCCCACAGGATATGCAGGTATCATAATCGGTACATTTTGCAGGATTATAACCCTTTGCGTTAAACTTCTGCGTGTCGATGGCCATTATTTTTTTGGGACATACCAGCAAGCACAGTTCGCAACCCTTGCATATATCCTCTCTGACCGTTACCTTTTCTAACATTTATTCGCTCCGTTCCGCCGCTTCGCTCCGGCATATTGTCTTATTCTCTTACCCTTGCCATGCGAAGATTTGTCAAGGGTATTTATTGCCATTCAACCTATTTGACGCCTGCTGAGTAACTCAGAAACGGCTTTACTTATACCAAGGTAGGTCGACATGGATATCTATCGGATAAAAGCCCATCTGTTCGTCTTGTTGCTCAAAAAACTTTCTGCTCATGGTGCTACACAGTAGCGGCAAGCCGCTTTTTTGAGCTATTTCTTCGGCATAGTTACGGCTGCTTAAAATTAAATCCCTTGTACTCTCATGGCCAAGGTGGGAATTGTTTACGATATGTGTCGCCGAAAGTCTTGATGTTGTTTCAATTTCCTTTAAAATTTCGAGAGCCGCCTTTGATGAAGAAACCTGTATTCGGTTTCGGTTAACAACGTAAAGCATACTATATCCTGACTTTTTAATGCTGTTTGCATATCGTCCCAGTGCGGTTGCCCCAACATCATCGCCGCCTACGTCGATAACCACCGTTGCATCGCCTTTAATTGCGCTGTCGAGCGATATGGAAAGTGCCGGTATATCGAGGTTGGAGTTGGCATAATCGCTTGCAAGCATCTTAATGTCGTTCGCCTTAGCTATGTCGACAAAATCAGCCGTTCTGAAATAGGGATTAACAATATCAAGATCAGCAAGTATAACATTGTTTCCGTCTCTTTTAAGGTCCAGAGCTAAATTAACGGCAAGGTTCGTTTTTCCGCTTCCATAGTGTCCGCAGATTATTATCACGCGTGATAGTTGCTTTAAATCCATTAATCCACCGTTTACTCTTCCCTAAAAAAACACAGCTTTCGCCCTTAATTTGTAATTATACCAAAAATCCGTCGAAAAGGCAACCTTTAAACAAGAATATCCTTATGGTCAATGCAAGAATTATTTTATGTTAAAAACCCTTCGCATTATGCTGTCCATAGCTTTAGTGGGAAGCAGAGTAGTTGCCGTAACGGCAAGCTTGCAGTCGCTTCCTACGGTATATCTTGCCTTAGGATTGTTAGAATTTGTTGCCCTTAAAATTGCCTTAACAACTCCTTCGGGTCCCGGTGCTACCTTGTATTTTTTCTTAAATGCTGTAATAAAATTATCTACATTGCTTTTATAGTCTGCCGGATGTTCGGTTTTTTCTACCTGTTTTATTGCTACATCTAAAAACTCGGTTTTCATGGCACCGGGCTCGATTAAAACCACATGTATCCCAAAACCCTTAACCTCCGCCCTAAGCGCTCCGCTAAGCCCTTCGAGCGCATGTTTCGAGGCTGTATACCATCCAAGCATTGGGCTTGGAACTCTGCCCACCATAGAGGACATATTTATAATCGTTCCGCATTTTTGGCTTCTCATGTGTGGCAAAACTGCCTTTGTTACCCTTGCAACCCCAAACAGATTAACCTCGAGCTGACGGTGTGCTTCCTGCATCGAAACCGCCTCCACCATTCCGTACCCGCCATATCCCGCATTGTTAATTAAAACATCTATGCCACCCTCGTTTTTAATCATCTCATTTACTACCGTTAAAATTTCCTGTTCATCGGTAACATCCATTCTATAAGTTTTTGCGCCGAGCTGTTTTAGGTCTTCCATCTGTTCCAGCCTTCTTGCAACGGCATAAACAATATGCCCCTGCTTTATAAGTTCCTTTACCGCAAGCTTACCAAACCCCGCACTGGCACCTGTTATAAGTATTTTTTTCAACATATTAAACCTCATAAGAAAAATAAAGACAGCCGAATATAAATCCCGCTGTCTTTTCGATTTATCTGTTTTTCAACTTTTCGTTTAATGCAAGAATCGCATGTGTCGTTTTGGCATCGATAATTCTACCGTCAAAAACAGCCTCAACCGCCTCGCTAAGCGGCATTTTAAATACCGTTAGCTCCTCGTCCTCATCCAGATTTTGTTTCGATGCTTTAAGGTCGGTAGCATAGTAGATATATATAATCTCATCGCAGTAGCCACAGGTAGGTATAATTTTGCCTAAAAACTCTATTTTGTCGGAGGTTATACCCGCCTCCTCAATAAGCTCGCGACCGGCAGTTATAATGGGTTCCTCGTTCGGCTCTAACTTGCCTGCGGGAATTTCTATAAGCTCCTCGCCAACGGCATATCTAAACTGCTTAATGAGATATATTTCGTTGTTTTCATCTATTGCAATAACTCCGGCGCCGCCCATATGTCGAACAACATCACGGTTTGCAATGTTTCCCTTCTCGGTTTTAACAGTGTCGTGATAAACCTTAACCACTCCACCTTTATAAACAAGCTCGGAGCTAATCTTCTTCTCCATCTTCCGTCTCCTGTGTAACAAAACAGAACACCTTTTCTATGCGGCGCTCGCTCACCTCTCTTACGGTAAAACTAACCCCACCGTGTTCCAATATTATCTCCTCGTCCTTCGACGGAATATGTCCTATCTGTGCAATAATAAAGCCGGAAACGGTATCATAGTCCTCCTCATCGTCCCCCTCAGACTCCGGCATTTCCTTGTCGATATACTCGAACAGCTCCTCCAGCTCAACGCCGCCATCACATAGAATTCCTCCATCTACGCGCTGAAACTCCTCGTCCTCGCTGTCATATTCGTCCCAAATATTTCCAACAATTTGCTCCAGTATATCCTCCATGGTAATCAGTCCGGATGTTCCGCCGTACTCATCCACCACTATGGCAACATGGGTATGTTTTTCCCTAAGTTCGATTAACAACTGTCTTGCTTTACAGCTTTCCGGAACAAAAATCGGCTGACGCATAACCTCATGAATCGGTCGGTCAATACTCTGCTTAGCTTGGGCAAAGTCCGACAACATGTCCTTAATATAAAGTATTCCCACAATGTTATCAAGGGTTTTGGAGTAGACCGGCAACCTTGAGAAACCTTCCTCTAACGACAGTTCCATGGCATGCTGTATACTATCGTTCATCTCCACCGCAGCAATTTCCGTTCTGTGTGTCATAATCTGAATTGCGGTAACATCAGAAAGTTCTAAAATATTATCGATCATCTCGCTCTGTTCAGCATCAATAACGTCGTTTTCGCCTGCATCCTGAACCATCTGCTTAACTTCATCCTCGGTAATCGCACGTTTAGACTTAATTATAAATCTATACAACAGATATCCGGCAATCAGGCAAAGAAAAAAAGCCGTAGCAAAGCCAGCGGCAAAGGTCGTCATACTATCGGGGTCCATTCGGTTCTCCTAAATGTTGGCACTTACATGTTATACTAACAGGTTACTGTAATATTAACAGTTATCATTCATATTGTAAAGAAATACATAGAATTTCTACAGATTGCACAAAAAACACAGGCAATATTTTTCGAATATGCACATTTAATTGCCGATAAAGCACTACTCCAACATTCTCGGATATGTGGTGTTATCCTTCGTTATAGAGTTTAAAACCTCGCAAAACATTGCCGCCAGCCGCTTTGCCCCGGGCAAATCCTGCAAGCTGTAGTTTCCGCATTCCTCGGCTGTTGCGCCGGGTATTGCACCCTCAAAATCCTTTAAATACGCATAGGCATCACGAAGTAGGCAAAGAACACTATCGGTATCCAGCCCTCTTGTTAAGAGATAAAAACCGGTTAAACACCCCATAGGGCCTACATATATTATGTTATCGCTGTGTTTACTGTTTCTGAGATAGGTTGCCAATATATGCTCGGTTGTGTGGGAAATTTCGGGGGATAGCGGTTTATCGATATTTGGCTCTGCCATTCTAACATCATAGGTAATGATATCACCATCGGTTCTGGATATATAAACGCCCTTTGGCAACTCTCGGTGGTCTACGCTAAAACTTGTTATTCTTTTCATTATATGTATATCTCCTTCACAGCATTCATAAAATTCGGATTAAAACTTGCCGCTTCTGCCCGAGAAACCTCCGCTGCTAAAACTTCTTCCGCCTCCGCTGCTTCCGCCGCTCGAGGTATTTATCCTCACACGAGATGTGGTTGTATGGGTGTATTGATCTTCCTTAATATTGATGTTAACTCCACCCTTAGGAACATAGTCGTCAGCATTAACCTTAGACATAACGCTTTTTAGTTTCTTTTTATGTCCGCTTGCTAATCCCATAGCGAGTATGAACCCTATCCCCAAGCAAATTACCAGCCCCAACGGACTAATAAACCTGAAAACGTGGTCGTACCAGCGTAGGTTAAGCTCCTTACCGCTAAGCTCCATATACCTATAAAAGCCGTTATACCAATCGTTATCAGCAAAATAGCCGAGAAACACATTTTCTATTCGTATCTTATCCGAATCGGTGTAAACGCTGTTCGCCCTATCGCCATAGCTAGCATAGCTGTAATCTCTGTACTGCATGCTGAGAATAAGCAAAACGCCATCCTTGGTTTCACCATAACCAAGGTCATAATCGGTGTAAAATTTCATCGCGGCATCTTCTATATAATAGCTATCCTCAATTATGGTATAATCCTGAACTGTGAGGATATAAACCTCCATCATATCCTGCTCTTTTATTTCATCCGCCATCTGCTGAAGGGTTTGCTCCTGGCTGTCTGTCAACAGGTCTGCAGTATCCATAACATTAGATACAACAATATTATCAATTGCCGACTGTTGCTGATCTAATTGAGCATAAAAGGTTTGAACGCCCGTTTCAAAAATTCTGTAATAATCGTCTATAAAGGCGTCGTACCTGCCGGTGGCAAAATAATCAATAGAATTGATGTAAAGCTCGGTATCGTCTATATAGTCTTCAACAACCGAGGTATCGTAGTAAAAAAAGCTGTTAGTCGCCTCGTCTATTAACATCACAACGCCGAAATTGTCGTAGGTGTTAAAAATTTCGGTATATGCAAATGTTGCTTCATAAATATCGGTCGACACCTCCGTAGCATCCTCCACCGTCACGAGATACATATAAAGACCGTATTCATCTAAAATACGCTGCGCCGTTGTTTCATAAATACTCTCCTGCTCATCTGTCAGAAGGTCGGCATCGTCTATAACAAGATCACTCGATGCCTGAGTATCAGTAGCCGAAACCGGCAATGCAAACATCAAAAATACTATTACCGTGATTAATATTAAATAAATATGTTTTTTCATATCACCCCTCATCACGCAAAAAGCCAGCCGGCTATTAAAAAAAGAACATAAGCAATCGCCGCATAAAGCGGAGTATGCAGGGCAACCATTCTGAAAAACTTTTTCATGTCGCAAGGTAAATCACCAACAAACCGTCCTGTTTGGCCGTTCATGGCAAATATATATGGTTTGTTTTGCCATCTGGTTGTCAGCATCCATACCGGTGCCATCGCATAGCGAGCCTCACCCCTTAAAAGGTTAACATTTTTTCCCGACTCAATGCAGCTGGAATAGCCGGTAACGCTCCATCTTAAAATTGCAAGTGCACTGGCAACCGCCCTTGAATCGGCACGAGGAGAGCAAGTTTCAATAGAAACATCGTATTTATCGGCAAGAAAACCCGGCATATAAGCCATAGAAAATGGCTTTAGGGCAGAATAATCGAAAGGTTCTATCGATTCCATATATTCGTCCGGCATCTTGCTGGAGGAATCAACCGGAATGTCCTCAAAATGTATTCTGCCGGCTCTTCTTATGTTATAATGCTTTGTGGTAGTGGTTTTATAGTTTCCGCTGGTGGTTGAGGTTGAATCCTTAGCGGTATAGCTTACATCGGCATCAACAGCGCCGTCAAAAAGCCAAACCGGAACATAAACGCCCTTTATCTCCTCAACATGCACATCCTTATCGAAAAATGTTGGAAGAAGTTTTTTTCCTTCACAGTGTTTTTTTAATGCATTCATTGCGTCTTCTTTTGATAGTTTAAAGGGAATAACATAGTCGGGCCGAAGCGCACCCTCAAACTGCCCCGGAACAATTGTGTTATTTCCGCAGTAAAGGCAGGAGGTGGCGGCGGTAGTTTCGTCGCAGATTATTTCAGCACCACAGGAGGTGCAGTTGTAGGCACGCATATGTGCCGCATCCTCACCCCAGCCGTTATTAACGTTGGGTTCCGTCCACTGTTGCGGTTGCTCTGGCGTTTGTATCGGCTCGGACTGCTCAAGCTGCGATTGTGGCGCCGTCGGATTATAAATCGCCTCTATCTCGGCAACCTCAAAATTGCTACTGCAATGGTCACAGGTTAGCTTTCCCGCCGCACCGTCAAACCGAAGTGGCCCGGTACACGCCGGACATTGATAGTTAGTAGTGTTGTCCATTATCCCCTCTAAAAATAAGATAACCTAAAATCAGGACCCCGCCCGAGAAATACATCGTTTTTGCACCAAAGGTGCAAAATG
>CAYJDA010000006.1:0-11423 GCA_964368815.1 uncultured Oscillospiraceae bacterium | reverse complement strand
AAAATCAGGACCCCGCCCGAGAAATACATCGTTTTTGCACCAAAGGTGCAAAATGACGAGGAATCGAGTCAAGTAATATTTCAAATGGCTCCGCCTCTGCCTGAGACTATCGCTATGTTCCCAGACCGAGAAATACATCGTTTTTGCACCAAAGGTGCAAAATGCAAAGCTATGCTTTTCAAGATGTATTTCAAATGGCTCCGGCTCCGCCGGAGACTATGCCCAAGGATCCTGCGCCTTTGGTACTCTTATACTTGGCAAAAGCATATTTTCCCATAAAAACCATTGTTCGCCTTTTTTTCTTAAAACGATTGGGCGCTCGGTATCGGCACCTGAGGATTTCATCAATAGCCTTGCATATCCCTCTTCTTGGTAGGAGTAAGGGTTTTCGTACACTGTTATGGTATATGGTTTGTTTGGGGTATACCCATTTTCAGGACTACTCCCCTGTATGTATGAACTTGGCAGGTATTCCTTGCCAACAAGTCTATCCTTTAAAAACTGTTTATCATAGGCCGAGAGTTCCTGCGGTCCTTTTAGGGCATTTATCATGGCGATTCCATTTTGCTGGTTTAAGGTGTATCCATGCATCGCTAAAACGGTTAACGCTGCTGTTTCGTGGGGGGTTGTTAAGGCATATTCCTTTAACCTTGTAAGCTCCTCAAGCGTAGAGGGCAGTTCCGAAAAACTAAATGTATTACCTACCGTCATAATAATACCCATTCCTTTTTGATGTTTGTTCGTAGCTTATAGAAAAATTCGAGCAGCTCCCGCTCGTAATGGATAATTATATCGCTTTAAACTAAAAGCTGTTTACCCTGTTTAATGTCTGCTGTGTAAAATTTTCAATTTTATGAATATATTCCTCGTCCATCAGCACCGAGGTTATCATAAAATCGGCGGTAGAACGATTTATCGCCATGGGTATATCATAAACCTGCGCAATTCGCAAAAGCGCCTTAACGTCGGTATCATGCGGTTGGGCGGTTAGTGGGTCGGAGAAAAAAACAAGAAAATCTATATTTCCCTCAACAATTTTTGCGCCAATCTGCTGGTCGCCGCCAAGCGGGCCGCTGTTATATGCCCTAACCGGAAGGTCGGTGTGTTCCGAAATAAGTCTTGCTGTTGTTCCCGTTCCGCATAAAAAATGTTTTTTTAGCGTGTCGTGGTTATGCATACACCAGTCGAGAAGTTCCTGCTTTTTATTATCATGTGCTATTAGTGCTATATTTTTTTGTCTTTCAATAGTCATGGATACATATACGGTATCACTCATGGTTATACCTCCTTAAAGTTATCAAAAATATTAATCATCTCCGGGCTATCACCGTCAAATTTCAGTGTCATAGGTAGGTCGAGATCTAGCGAAAAAATTCCCATAAGTGAACGAGCGTCCAACATCGAGCGTCCCTGAATCAGCAAAAAGTCGCCATTCATAGGCGCAATGGTAGCGCAAAAACTCTTTATTGTTTCCTGATCGGGCAGATAAATTGTAAGCTGTGCCATATCGACTCTCTCCTTCCTTCCTTGTTTGTAATTTTATCATATTGCAGCTGCACTGTCAATGGTAACAGGATACTTCAAAATTCTCTAAACTATTGCACTGTTTTCCTTAATATGATATAATACGGTTACGATATAAATTGGGGGATATAATGAAAAAAGTTGCAATTTTAATGGGTAGCGACAGCGATTTTCCGGTTGTTAAAGCTGCCGCTGTCTGCCTTAAAAAACTTGGTATAGAATATGATATGAGAGTTCTCTCAGCACATAGAACACCGAAAGAGGCCGAAGAGTTTTCTAAAAGCGCAAGAGATAACGGCTTTGCGGCGGTAATATGTGCTGCCGGTAAGGCTGCGCATTTAGCCGGTGCGGTTGCCGCAAACACAACACTTCCGGTTATCGGTATTCCGGTTACATCGGGTGGACTTGGCGGACTTGATGCTCTGCTTGCAACGGTTCAGATGCCTCCGGGAATTCCGGTTGCTACGGTAGCTGTAGACGGTGCTCAAAATGCGGCGCTGTTAGCGGCACAGATAATTGCCGTTGAGGATGAGCAGGTTGCGCAAAAACTTGCAACGCTAAGGCAGGAAGCGAAAGACAAGATTGCCAAGGCAAACTCCGAGCTACAGGAAAAACTAAAAGAACTTTAATTATAATCCAATAAATAAATGAAAGGGGCATAGTTTGAAAGGTAACAGCTATAAATCCTCCGGCGTTGATGTTGAAGCGGGCTACAAGGCTGTAGAGCTGATGAAAAAACACGTTAAAAGCACCGAGATTAAGGGTGTTGTTTCCGGCATAGGCGGTTTTGGCGGAATGTTTGCACCGGATATTTCCGGCATGAAAAAACCTATTCTCGTTAGCGGAACCGACGGGGTGGGAACCAAGCTAAAGCTTGCATTTTTACTCGATAAGCACGACACTATAGGGCAGGACTGTGTTGCTATGTGTGTGAACGATATTTTGTGTTGCGGTGCAAAACCACTTTTTTTCCTCGATTATATTGCAACCTCAAAACTTGTTCCAACGCAGGTTGAACAGATAGTTAAAGGAATAGCCAAGGGTTGCAGAAAGTCCGGCTGTGCATTAATCGGTGGAGAAACTGCCGAGATGCCCGGATTTTATGAAAATGGTGAGTATGATGTTGCAGGTTTTTCGGTTGGAATTGTTGATAAGAAAAAGATGATTAACTCCGGCATGATGAAAAACGGCGATATCCTTATAGCTTTACCCTCCTCCGGTGTTCACTCCAATGGATTTTCCCTAATTCGCAAGGTTTTTGATGTAGAAAATACCGACCTTTCTCGCAGTATAAAGGGCAGCAAAAAAACTCTCGGTGAGCTTTTATTAAAGCCAACTAAAATTTACGTAAAACCGGTAGTTGCACTTTTTGATGCCAATATAGATATACACGGAATTTCTCACATAACCGGCGGTGGTTTTTACGAGAATATCCCAAGAATGTTAAACAACAAGGTTGACGCTGTTATCGACAGAAAATCGATAAAAATCCCTCCCATCTTCAAGGCTATATCCAAGGAGGGTGGAATTGATTTAGAGGAATTGTTCGGCGTATTTAATATGGGTGTGGGAATGCTTTTGGCGGTATCTCCAAAACATGCCGATAAGGCGCTGAAAATTCTTCACGAAAACGGTGAAAAAGCATATATTATCGGACAAACCGAAAAAGGAAACGGCAGGGTGATATTAAAATGATAAAAACTGCGGTTTTATGCTCCGGCTCCGGTACAAATTTATCGGCTCTGCTTCGTTCGAGAGACAATGCAGAGCTTAGCCACTGCAATTTATCCTTAGTGGTTTGCGACCGTGCCGGCGCTAAGGCTATGGATATCGCCACCGAAAACGGCGTACCGTCTATATTAATTGAACGTAAAAACCCCGACTTCGAGCAGACATTATTAACTCAGCTCGATGCTCGGGGCATTGAATTTATTGTTCTTGCAGGTTTTTTAACCATACTCTCGAAGGATTTTGTTAGCCGCTATAAAAATAGAATTATTAATGTTCACCCCTCGCTAATTCCGTCTTTTTGCGGAAAGGGGTATTACGGTTTAAAGGTTCATGAAAGAGCCCTTAAAAAAGGGGTTAAGGTTAGCGGAGCTACCGTTCATTTTGTTAATGCAACGCCGGACGGCGGAAAAATTATTCTTCAAAAAGCCGTTAACGTTAAGGAGAACGACACCCCAAAATCACTACAACTCAAAATTATGAAGCAGGCTGAATGGAGGCTTTTGCCAAAGGCGGCAGAGCTTGTATGCAAACAGCTATACGAAAACAAGCATAGATAAAGCGAAAGGAACAATATGCAAACAGTTGAAAATTATCTTTCAGGCAAAAGCTATCCGGGGCGCGGAATTTTTATCGGCCATGTTGGTGATATTACCGTTTCGGCATATTTCATCATGGGCAGAAGCGAAAACAGCAGAAACCGAGTTTTTCGCATAAAGGAGGACACACTTTTCACCGAGGCTTTCGACCCCTCCAAGCTCGCCGACCCCTCGCTTATTATATATAACTGCACAAAAAGTTTAGGCGCTCTCGATATAATTACCAACGGCGATCATACCGATACGGTATACGATTTTATCGAAAAAGGTGATAGCTTCGAAAACGCCATGTATTCAAGACGCTACGAGCCGGACCCTCCAAACTATACACCCCGTATTGCCGGAATTGCATGTAGTGACAACAGCAAGTTTGGCATCTGCCGTGCTCAGGATATCGAGCTACAACCCGGCGATGTTAATCCCGGTGATGTTCGCTGTTTTTTTAGCTATGCAAAAAAAGAGGGCACAGCTCATATTATCCACACCTATCGAGACGAGCAAAACGGAGTTTTGCAGCCGTTTATCGGCGAGCCGGTTGAGCTTTCATTGCAAAATGATAGCATCGACAGCTTTACCGATAAGCTTTGGAGTTCGCTTAACGCCGACAACAGGGTATCGCTTTTTGTTCGCTACCGAAACAATAAAACCAAACAAACCGAAACACGAATTGTTAACAGTAATAAGTAAGGAGCAACGATGTCGAAGGAACTACTATTAAAATACGGATGTAACCCCAACCAAAAACCCTCCAAGGTTTTTATGGAACAGGGAGAACTTCCCTTTGAGGTATTAAGTGGCGCACCGGGATATATAAATCTACTCGATGCCTTTAATGCTTGGCAGCTTGTTTGCGAGCTTAAGGAGGCAACCGGAGTTGCCGCCGCCGCCAGCTTTAAACATGTAAGCCCTGCCGGTGCGGCAATAGGTATACCGCTTTCAAATATCGAAAAACAGATGTTTTTTGTTGGCGATGATTACGATGAAACTCCCCAAGCCGCCGCTTATGCAAGGGCGAGAGGCTGCGACAGATTATGTTCCTTTGGCGACTTTGTTGCACTGTCCGACTGCTGTGATAAATCAACTGCACTGCTTTTAAAACAGGAAGTTTCGGACGGTATTATTGCCCCGAGTTACACCGATGAGGCTCTTGAAATATTAAGGTCGAAACGTGACGGAAAGTATAATGTGATAAAAATCGACAAAGAGTATAATCCGAAACCCATCGAACGACGTGATGTTTTCGGCATAACCTTTGAACAGGGACGAAATGAGCTAAAGCTTAACGAGGAGATATTCTCAAATATTGTATCGGCAAATAAAGAGCTTACACAGGAGGCAAAGCGCGACCTGCTTATAGCGATGATAACATTAAAATATACCCAGTCGAACTCTGTTTGCTATGCATACGGTGGCCAAACTACCGGAGTTGGTGCCGGTCAGCAATCCCGAATCCACTGCACAAGGCTTGCAGGCGATAAATCCGACCTGTTTTTCCTGCGTCGACACCCTAAAACTTTGGCTCTACCCTTTGTTGCCGATGTTAAGCGTGCGGTAAGAGATAATACAATCGACCTCTATGTTGCCGGAAGATACGACGAGCTGTTTGCAACCGATTCATGGAAAGCTATATTTACCGAAAAACCCGAACCAATCAGCGATATCGAGCGCAAGGAATATCTTAAATCGCTTAAAGGTGTTTGCCTTGCCAGTGATGCCTTCTTCCCCTTTGGCGATAACATCGACAGGGCTGCAGCAAGCGGTGTTGGCTATATAGTTGAAGCAGGCGGTTCAGTTAGGGACGATGAGGTTATAGCCACAGCCGACCGATACGGTATGGCGTTAGCATTTTGTGGAATACGTTTGTTCCACCACTAAGGTTTAAACATCTGCCGAGAAAGGGTTTTGAGTGATGAAAATATTAATAGTAGGTAGTGGTGGACGCGAAGCGGCTATTGTTCACTATCTGTTTCAAAATAAAAAAATAACCGAGATATTTGCCCTGCCCGGAAACGCCGGAACGGCAAAATTTGCCACAAATATAGATATAAAGGCTACCGATATCGACGGTATTGTTAA
This sequence comes from uncultured Oscillospiraceae bacterium, assembly GCA_964368815.1. Classification (GTDB taxonomy): domain Bacteria; phylum Bacillota; class Clostridia; order Oscillospirales; family Ruminococcaceae; genus CAYJBH01. The sequence continues at coordinate 5,496 of CAYJDA010000006.1, read as the reverse complement.
ATTTGCGGTGAATAATAAAATCGAGTATGCCGTAATAGCACCGGACGACCCGTTGGTTCTGGGCGCTGTTGATCGCCTTACCGAAAAGGGAATACCCTGCTTCGGGCCTACCGCCAAGGCGGCACAAATAGAGGGCAGCAAGGTTTTTTCTAAAGGCCTTATGAAAAAATACAACATCCCCACTGCCGGCTATGAGGTGTTTGATAATGCTGAGGATGCGTTATCCTACATAAAAAAACAAAACAGCTACCCCGCAGTTATTAAGGCAGACGGACTCGCACTCGGTAAAGGTGTTATCCTTGCCACCGATTACGAGATGGCAAGAGAATCTATTGCCGATATTTTTGAAAAGAAAATTTTTGGAGCAAGTGGCGACAGGGTGGTTATTGAAGAATTTATGACAGGGCCGGAGGTTTCTGCACTCTGTCTTGTTGATGGTGAAACGGTTAAACCTTTAACCTCCTCTATGGACTTTAAGAGGATAGGCGAGGGAAACACCGGCGCAAATACCGGCGGAATGGGAGCTATTGCCCCTAACCCATACTACTCAGAAGAGATAGAAAAAATATGCATGGATACAATTTTTCTGCCAACGGTTAGGGCAATGAAAATGGAGGGTTATCCATTTAAAGGTTGCCTCTACTTTGGGCTAATGTTAACCGAAAACGGACCTAAGGTTATTGAATATAACTGTCGTTTTGGCGATCCGGAAACTCAGGCTGTTCTACCCTTAATCAACTTTGACCTTTTTGAGGCGTTTTTAGCGGTAACCGAGGAGCGCCTTGATAAATTCGATATGAAGTTTAAAGATAAGTCCAGCGCTTGCATAGTTATGGCATCGGGTGGATATCCTGCAAGCTACGATGTAGGAAAAGAAATAACAATAAAAAAAGAGTTGCCGGATACCGAGCTGTTTTTTGCGGGAGTTAAAAATGATGGCGACAAACTTGTTACCTCGGGCGGCCGAGTTTTGGGCGCAGTTGCTGTTGCAAACAACCTTGAACAGGCTCTCGAAAAGGCATACCTGCTTTGTGATGAAATAGTATTCGAAAACAGCTATAAACGTCGTGATATCGGAAAGTTTGGAAAGGAATAGCAAGATGGTTTATCCTATATATATAGAAAAGCGTGAGGGATTTAACAACGAAACTCAATCGCTACTAAACGAGATAAAGGAGTTTTTACATATCGAATCGGTAAGTTCGGTTAGATTGGTGCTTCGCTACCTTGTTCAGGGACTTTCGAAAGATATTTTCGACAAGGTTTCGCATGATGTTATAGCCGATAGGGTTACCGATATCGTTACGGAACATCTGCCGGAGGGTGGCGATTTCATGATAGCAACGGAGTATTTACCGGGGCAGTTCGATCAGCGTGCAGATTCAGCGGCGCAGTGTATCCAGCTGATACAAGGAGGCGACCGGCCGACGGTAAGAACAGCAAAAATTTATCTGTTAACCGGCAACCCCTCGGAACAGGAGCTTTCAAAAATAGAAAAGCTTTTAATAAATCCGGTAGAAAGTCGCAGAGCAAATCTTGAAATCCCAAAATCGCTCGATATAGTTGCCGATAATCAGCCAATGCCGTCGATATTTAACGAATTTTGTGGGCTTAGCGGCGATGCATTAACCGACTTTGTGTCCCAGCAGGGGCTGTCGATGGATGCAGCCGACCTTGCTTTTTGTGTTGAATATTTTAAAAGTGAGGGCCGCAACCCAACACTTACCGAGCTAAAGGTTATCGACACCTACTGGTCGGACCATTGCCGACACACCACCTTTAACACCGAGCTTTGCGAAATTAATGTTAAGGATGAAAAGATTGCACAAGGACTAAAGCGTTACCGAGACGAAAGAAAGCGCCTCGGACGAGAAAACCGCCCCGAAACGTTGATGGACATGGCTACTTTAGGAACTAAAAGCTTAAAGTCGGACGGCCTGTTACCCCTTTTAGATGAATCGCCCGAGATTAATGCCTGCACCGTTAAAACCAGAGTGGGCGATGAAGATTATCTTGTTTTATTTAAAAACGAAACCCACAACCATCCAACCGAAATTGAGCCTTTTGGTGGTGCGGCCACCTGTATAGGCGGCGCTATTCGAGACCCACTCTCGGGCAGAGCATGGGTTTATCAGGCAATGAGGGTTACCGGTGCGGCAGACCCCAGAACGCCAACCGAGCAAACCATGCCCGGCAAGCTTCCTCAGCGTAGAATCTGTGAGCTTGCCTCAGAGGGTTACAGTTCCTACGGCAATCAGATAGGCCTTGCAACCGGACTTGTAGATGAAATCTACCACCCCGGCTATGCAGCAAAGAGGTTAGAGGTTGGTGCCGTTATCGGTGCCGTTCCCTGCAAACAGGTTAGAAGAGAAGTTCCGGCCGACGGGGATATAGTAATTTTACTCGGTGGCAGAACAGGTCGCGATGGTTGCGGCGGTGCAACCGGTTCTTCTAAATCACATAGCATGGAATCGTTAGAAAGCTGTGGCGCCGAGGTTCAAAAGGGTAATGCACCGGAGGAACGTAAACTTCAGCGACTATTTGCAAACCCAAAGGCCTCGCTGTTAATAAAAAGATGTAACGATTTTGGTGCAGGCGGAGTGGCTGTTGCTGTGGGCGAACTTGCCGACGGGCTAACCATCGAGCTATCGGCTGTTCCTAAAAAATATGATGGACTAACCGCTACCGAGATTGCAATTAGCGAATCGCAGGAGAGAATGGCCGTAGTGGTTGCCGCAGAGGATGCCGAAAAGTTTAAAGGCTATGCCGGTGAAGAAAACTTAGAAGCAACCGTTATAGCAACCATAACCAAAGAGCCTGTTTTGCGGATGCTATACGAGGGAAAAACTGTTTTAGAGCTAAAACGCAGCTTTTTAGATACCAACGGTGCCAAGCGAAGTGTTACCGCAGAAATAGAAACGCCAAAAGAAATCACACAGGATAATGCTCCGTTCTTTACACGGTTAAAAAATTCGGTAGCGAGCTTAAACGGCTGTGATAAAACCGGACTTTGCGAACGGTTCGACAGCACTATAGGAACCGTCTCGGCATTTATGCCGTTTGGCGGTGCTTACCAAAAAACACCGTCAAATGTTATGGCAGCATTTCTTCCCGGCGGCAAAAAAGCAACCGTAATGAGTTATGGCTTTGATCCTTATGTATCGGAAAAAAGCCCCTACGACGGAGCATACCTTGCGGTGGTGGATTCGCTTTGTAAAATAGCGGCAGCCGGAGGATATGGCAAGGAATGTTATCTTTCCTTACAGGAATATTTTGAGAGACCTTCCGGTGCGCCAACAAGATTCGGTAAACCAACGGCGGCACTGCTTGGTGCATTTAATGCACAGCTGGACTATAAAGTTGCGGCTATCGGCGGCAAGGATTCCATGAGCGGAAGTTTCGAAAACTTGGATGTACCACCTACCTTGATATCCTTTGCTATGTCGATATGTGAGGGGGAAACCCTTGTTTCCAACGAGTTTAAAAATATAGGTAGCGACCTTGTTTTGCTTGTTCCGAAATACGATGGTAATCTACCGCAGAGCGAATCTCTTTTAAACATATTCAACACCGTTACCGAGCTTTCCCGTAATAAAAAGATTTTATCCGCATCAAGCACCGGTTTTAAAGGAGTTGCAGCAACACTTTTTGCCTCATCGCTCGGAAACAGGATAGGTTTTAAGCTAAACAACGATGTTGATGCCTATGTAGGCGGAATGATTTTAGAGGTTGAAAGCGGATTTTTACCGGAAGGCGCAATTAAAATTGGCGAAACAACCAAGGAGTTCACCGCCGAGGTTGCCGGTAAAACCGAACAGCTTACCGACTATTTAAAGATATACGACGATGTTTTAGAGGATGTTTACCCCAAACACTCACGCAATACAGCTGATATGCCTATTATCCTTCCTATCGAAAAGGGTTGGGAAGTTCCGAAGGTTACTCCGGTTACGGCTAAACCACGATTTTTGATCCCTGCATTTGTAGGAACAAACTGCGAACTGGATACCGCACGCGCCATAGAAAAAGCAGGTGCCGAGGCTGAAATTTTCCTTATCAGAAACCTAAATGCCGAGGCTGTAAAAGAGTCGGTAGACGGGCTTGCTAAGGCAATAGCAAACAGCAACGTTGTTGTTCTCCCGGGCGGCTTTTCCGGTGGCGATGAGCCGGACGGAAGCGGTAAATTTATCACCTCTTTCCTGCGTAACCCCGCAGTTGCCGACCAGATAAACGAACTACTCAAAACCCGTGACGGTTTAATGCTGGGAATCTGTAACGGGTTTCAGGCACTCATTAAGTTAGGGCTCGTTCCGTTTGGCGAGATAACCGAGCGACTACCGCAAAACCCAACACTGGCGCACAATTTTATAGGACGACATCAATCGAGAATGACCGAAATTATTGTAAGCCAAAAAAACACCCCTTGGTTATCACTTTGCGAGCTTGGAGAAATTTATTCGGTTCCGATTTCTCACGGAGAAGGGCGCTTTTGCTGTGATGAAAAACAGCTAATCGAGCTTTCTAAGGCAGGCCAGATAGCAACAAGATACGTTAATCTTGATGGCGAGCCTACCCAATCTATAGTTTTTAATCCCAACGGAAGTATAGCCGCCATAGAGGGCATAACCTCTCCCTGTGGCAGGGTTTATGGCAAGATGGGACACAGTGAACGTGTAGAACCACACCTTTATAAAAATGTTCCTATAACAAAACCAATGCCAATTTTTGAGGGTGCAGTAAACTATTACAAACTTTAAGCAAACATCCACCGGCATATACGATTGTCAATAATGTAGATTATGCTCATTTTGCGTGGTAACAATCATCTTCCCATTTTAATGGGTTTGTGTCGATGTATTGCCATATTTTTTGATACTCTTGTTCGTTTCTGATTATATGGTCGTGAAATGACCGTTGCCAAATTGAATATCCGATTTGTTTTGTAACCAATGTTTTAAATGATTTAATTAACTGTGAAATTGATTGTGGTGTCGTCGTAGGGGACGATGCCCACATCGTCCCGTTCTCATGCCACATCAACCCCTTCTCATATCCGGATATAAATATAATCAGATGAATGTGGTTGGGCATTATCACATATTTGTCTATACCAACAATTCTATTGATATATTTTTGTACCACCATTCCAATTTCGGATAACACCGTATTCGGGACGATGTGGGCATCGTCCCCTACAATCTTGCCCAATAAACATTCTCGATTTTGTGTGCATATCGTTACAAAATACACGCCATTTTGTGAATAATCGTAATTATGCAATCTTATGGTTTTTCTCTTTGGTAATTCCATTTTACCACCACGCAAAATATAAATAATCCGAACCTAAAACCCTGAGAAATACATCGTTTTTGCACAGGGTGCAAAATGCAAAGTTGCACTTTGCAAGAGGTATTTCCAATAGCTCCGCCAAGGGCGGAGATAATATAAATAATCCTTGGTAAAATATAATACAGAGAAAATATTATTTCAAATTAA
>CAYJDA010000005.1:0-107605 GCA_964368815.1 uncultured Oscillospiraceae bacterium | reverse complement strand
CTCGACCTCTAGCGTGACAGGCTAGCGTTCTAACCAACTGAACTACCGGGCCATATTAATGCACCGTCCAAAAATAATTTGGGTGGTGGGAGTTACAGGGCTCGAACCTGTGACCCCTTGCTTGTAAGGCAAGTGCTCTCCCAGCTGAGCTAAACTCCCGTCACGGTGCATTTAATATATTACAACAAAATAAGGGATTTGTCAAGACCTTTTTTTACATTTTCTTTTTTTGTTAGTTTTTGTTGATGATAAACAGTAAATTTATAAAACTTTGTCAATTTACACAATTGAATTAAAATGACTTATCGATATGAACGTTGCAAAATGCCCAAAACATCACTATCAGTAAACTCGATAGGGTCGAATGAATACAGACCTGACATTGTATCACGGGCATTAAGTGCATACTTATTTAGTTCTTCGTATTTCATTTCATAATCCGACATTTTAATGTTATCCACTTCACAGCTTTGCATAAGTGCACGAAGTGCATCAACAAAGTCACTTGCTTTTGTTGCATTGGGTTTTCCCATGGCTTTCGCCATATCAATCATACGTTCATCACAGCGGCCACTGTTTGCAATAAAGGTATAGTACTCTAAGCTGACACTTATTAGCGCAGCACCGTGTTCAAAATTTGGATGGTAGGCACTTATTGCATGTGCTATACTATGTTCACTTATACAGCCTGAGGTAGACTCCACCATGCCGGATAACGTATTAGCCAGTGCAACATCTGACCGTGCGTCTATATTGTTTGCATCAGCAACAGCCTTTGTGAGTGATTTATATATCAATTCTATGGCCTTGATAGAATACAGGTCACTCATCACATATCCGGCGTTATTAAGATATCCCTCTGTACTGTGAAATAGTGCATCGAATCCTTGATATGCTGTTAGTTTTTTAGGCACGCTTACCATAAGCTCCGGATCAATTATTGCAAGTTTTGGAAATGTTTTATCGTATCCAAAGCCTATTTTTTCATTGGTTTCGGTTTTAGTTATAACGGTCCAGGGATCGGCCTCGGTGCCGGTACCTGCAGTTGTAGTAATTGCTATTATGGGAAGAGGGTCGTTTATTATCGGCTGTTGTTTTCCGCTTCCACCGCCAACATAGTCCCAGTAATCCCCATCGTTAGTTGCCATTATAGCAATTGATTTTGCAGCATCGATTGCACTTCCACCACCAAGGCCGATAACAAAATCAATATTGCTGTTTTTGCATATTTTAGCGGCCTCCATAACCTGATCCTTTGTGGGATTAGGCATTACCTTGTCGTAAACTGTTGAATCGATCCCGCAACTATTTAGCTGACTAATCACGGTACCGAGATATCCAAATTTTTTCACCGAGTTTCCGTTTGTAGTTACTATTAGTGCATTAGTACCATATAAATTCTGTTGAGAAAGTTTTTTTATCGACCCTTTTCCGAAAATAATTCTTGTGGGTATATAATAGTTAAATTCCATAATAACTCCATTATTGATATTTATACGGAGGTAAAGCCTCCATCGATTACTATATTGCTTGCAGTTGTATAGCTTGATGCATCTGAGGCAAGATAAATAACAGCTCCTGCAAGCTCTTCAGGAGTTCCCATTCGTTTCATGGGAATAAGTCCGAGCCAGTATTCCTGCCAGTCAGCTCTAACAGAATCAGTAAGCTCGGTTTTAATATATCCAGGGCTAATACAGTTTACCCTGATACCAAGCTCGATCCATTCAATCGCAAGTGATTTTGTTAGCTGTATTACAGCTGCCTTGGTCGCGTTATAGGAAGCCTGTGGCTGTGGAGTGTTAACAATAAGTCCGGACATGGAAGCGGTGTTTATAACTGACCCGCCTTTACCGGAGGCTTTTAAGTGTTTTGCAAATGCTCTTGCGACATAAAATACTCCATTGAGATTTACATCAACAACCTTAAGCCATTCATCATCGTTAAGGTCAACACCCTCTTTGTGGTAAACTATTCCGGCATTGTTGAACAATATATCTGGACATCCCATTTCGTCAGCAATGCAATTCATAACCTCATCAACTGCTGCACTGTCGGTAACATTGCAGATATATGAACATGCAGAGACACCGTAATCGGCTTCGATAGCCTCAGCAACCTCTGTGGCATCATTTATATCTACTAATGCTATATCCGCTCCTGCGTCGGCAAGATAGCGTGCTACCACCTTGCCGATTCCTTGGTTGCCGCCTGTAACAATAGCAAGCTTGTTTTCTAAACTAAAAAGATCTCTACTCATGGCTTTTAGCCCCCATTCTTATTAAATAATAATTTATAATAACTTAGCTGTTTTTGTCGGTGGTCTTCATCTGTTTTAGATTCCCCAATTTTTCTGCCCGTTTTTTAAGTTCTTTTTCAATATCGGATAGATCAACTTCTTTATAGGCAACCAATACTAGTGAATGATAAAGAAGATCACAAAGCTCGTTTACAAGTTCTTCGTTATCATTGTTTTTAGCAGCAATAATAGCTTCCGCAGTTTCTTCGCCTATTTTTTTAAGAATTTTATCCTCTCCTTGTTCAAACAGATAGGCGGTATAACTCCCGCTATCCTTGGCTTCTTTGCGTTGTTTTATTACGTTGAAAAGTTCATTAATTACCATAAAAATCCTCTAATTTATAAAACTCTTAATTTCTTTGAAAAAGCAGCTGTATTCACCGGTGTGGCATGCAACGCCCTCTTGAACAACAGTTATAAGAAGGGTGTCGTCATCACAGTCTGCCTCAATACTGATTACTTTTTGAAGATGTCCGGAGGTAGCTCCCTTGTTCCATAGCTCCTGCCTCGAACGGCTGTAGAACCAGGTGTATCCTGTCTCTAATGTTTTAGACAAAGACTCCTCATTCATGTATGCAAGCATTAATACACAGCCGGTATCTTCTGCCTGCACTATGGCAGGTATTAGCTCTCCTTTTTTAAAAAATGATTTTATATCCATTATCCATTTCCCTGAACGGCAATAACTGCCTCTTCTAAATTAATTTTTGCGTGGTAAAGCGATTTACCACAGATTGCGCCGTCTATGCCGATGTTGTTAAGAGTAACTAAGTCGTCAATCGAGTGTATGCCACCGCTTGCTAATAGTGTACAGCTGACAGCATCTCGCAATGCCTTTGTTTGCTCAATGTTAGGCCCTGAAAGCGTTCCGTCTTTTGAAATATCAGTAAATATAATTGTAGAAATCCCCATCTGTTCACATTGACGCGCAAAATCAATGTATCCGACATTTGAGCTGTCAAGCCAACCGTCGGTAGCTACGTAGCCATCTCGTGCGTCAATACCTACCGCTATCTTGTCGCCATAGTTAGCGGCGAGCTCTTTTAATAAACCGGGATCCTTTAGTGCGGTAGTGCCAAGAATAACACGTCTAACGCCGGCATCTATATAGTGCTTAACCGTGTGTATGTTGCGGATTCCGCCGCCTACCTCAACAAATCCGTTAAAAGCTTCAACAGTTTCGCATATAAGATCAAAATTTTCAGCAGTGCCGAGCTTTGCACCATCAAGATCAACAAGGTGAAGTTGAGAGCAAACCTTGTTAAACTCCTTAGCAGTTTCAACCACACTTGCGGCTACCTGCTCAGCTGTATTAAAATCACCCTTATAAAGTCTTACAGGTAAACCGTTTTTAATGTCGATCGCAGGAAAAATAAGCATTATAAAACTCCTTTTGTAGATTTTATTTCATTTCCGTTTATTTTTGAAGCACTACCAATTGTCCGGCCAAAAGCCTTGAATAAAGCTTCTAAAATATGATGGGGGTTTTTTCCGTATTCCACCCTCAAGTGCAATGTAACTCCGGAGCATGATGAAAAAGCATAGAAAAATTCCTGCGCCATAGGCACATCGAACCCGGGCATTGTAATGTTTTCAAGCTGCGTTGCGTTGTAAACAAGGTATGGTCTGCCGCTAATATCAACGCTACAAAAAGCAAGTGATTCATCCATCGGCAAAAAACCATCGGAAAACCGCGTGATGCCCTTTTTATCACCTATCGCTTTGTTAAATGCCTGGCCGAAAACAATGCCAACATCCTCTATTGTATGATGCATATCAACCATTAGGTCTCCACGTGCAATAATTTTAAGCGAAAAGCCTCCATGAAAAGCCATGGCGGTAAGCATATGATCAAAAAAGGGGATGCCTGTATCAACACTGATATTTGATCCATCGTCAAGATTTAGCGTAAGATTAATATCCGTTTCCTTAGTTTTTCGGCTAATATTAACTTCTCTCATATATCATCCCTTTATATTATTTACTACTTTCTAATTTTTAAACTAGCATGATGAGCCGTTAAACCCTCTATATCTGCAATCATACCGGCACTTCCTCTTAAAGTCATAAATTCCTCTTTGCTAAGTTTTATGTATGAGGACCGTTTGAGGTAACTATCCACTGAAAGCGGAGAAAAAAATCTCGCACTGCCGGAGGTAGGGAGTACATGATTAGGGCCTGCTATATAATCACCGATGGGTTCGGGGGAATACTCACCCAAGAATATTGAACCTGCGTTTTTTATGGAATCCAACAGATCCATCGGATTCTCTGTTAGTATTTCAAGGTGTTCCGGAGCAAATCTGTTAGATATTTCAACCGCCTGCGAAAGGGTATGATATATAAAGGCAAATCCATAATTTTTAATAGATTGCTCAGCTATCTCGTTTCGGCTGAGGTTGGCAAGCTGCTTAGAGAGCTCTTTTGATACTTTATTTGCAAAAGATTCTGAGGGACATAAAAGTACAGAAGAAGCCATTGGATCGTGCTCAGCTTGAGAGAGCATATCTGCTGCAATATATGCAGGTTTTGCTTTTTCGTCTGCAATAATTAATATCTCGCTCGGTCCTGCTATCATATCAATATCAACAGCACCAAAAACCATCTGCTTAGCTGTTGCAACGTATATATTCCCCGGGCCGCATATTTTATCTACCTTAGGTATCGTTTCAGTTCCATAAGCAAGCGCCGCAATTGCCTGAGCGCCGCCAAGGCTGTATATTGCAGTAGCGCCTGAGATATGGGCAGCCGCAAGTATTGAATCCTTAACAGTAGAGTCAGCACCATGAATCATGTTTGGCGGAACTACCATTATTATTTCTTTTACGCCTGCTATTTTAGCAGGTATAACATTCATCATTACCGACGAAGGGTATGCGGCTGTACCTCCCGGAACATAAATACCAACTCTCTCAAGCGGCATCACACGTTGCCCCAAAATACTGCCATCTTCGGTTGTGTAAGAAAAACCTTTTTTTTGCTGGTGCTTGTGATACTTTGTAATTCTACCAGCTGCCAGCTTTAAAGCGTCATATAGCTGAGGCTTTTTCAACTTAAGCCTTTTGCAGGCTAACGCGGCTTCCTCAATAGGGACTATAAAGTTGTTAAGCTTTACACCGTCAAAACGCTCTGTATATTCGATAATTGCTGCATCACCACGTGATTTGACATCATTTATTATCGAGGTAACAGACGTAATAATCTCCTGAGGAATCTCACGATTTCTTTCTATAGATGCAGATAATAATCGTTCTGATTCGTTTGACTTAATTATTTTTAACATCATAGCTTCCTTTCCAGCAAATTAATAAGTTCTTCTATTTCTTCCTTTCTTAGCTTCATTGAGGGAATGTTTGCAATTATCCTCGCAGATATTTCACTAATTGTTTCCACAACTTCCAGTCCGTTAGCTCTTAATGTTTCACCGGTTTCAACGATGTCTACGATAGCGTCAGCAAGACCGAGTAAAGGCGCAAGTTCAACTGAACCGTCAATTTTAATTATTTCGATATTTAATCCCTTTGTTGCAAAAAAATCCTTTGCAACTTTTGGATATTTCGATGCAATAGTGAGTGCACCATCAGTTAAATCCAAGGAAAATCCTTTGGGTGCTGCCAATGCAAAATGGCATCTCCCGAATCCGGTGTCAAGTAGTTCATAAAAGTCACCACCTTGTTCACTTATCGTGTCTTTGCCAACAAGTCCAATGTCGCAAACACCGTGAGTAACATAGGTAATAACGTCGGCAGATTTAGCAAGAATAAGTTCATATTTACCATTATGGATAGGAATTATAAGCTGTCTTGTTCCTTCTGTTATTGATGATATATCAATGCCTGCTTCATCCATCAATTTGCATGCATTTTTTTGCAATCTTCCTTTGGTTAAAGCGATTCTGAGAGGGCGATCAGTAGTCTGTGAATGTGGGTGATTTAGATCTAAAATCGCATCAATGTTTATTACAAAACCTACCGCCAGTCTATCTTCGCCAAATTCACCGTATAATGCATCGTATCTACCGCCGGAAAGAACAGCTTCACCAAATCCGGATGAATAACCGGAGAAAACCAACCCCGTATAATATCCAAGATGCTTTACAAGTCCGAGGTCGAAGCTTATTTTTGATTCATACCCCTTTTCACAAAGCATTGTATTTAATCTCTTTAGATGATTTAATATTTCGACCGTATCCGGAATATCGGCAAATAAATCTTGCGCATTAAGCAAAACACTTAGATCGCCAAACATTTTCGGCATCTCGCAAAGTATTTTACAGGCTTTGGGATATTCTTTTGAATATTCGCTTAACAGCTCGCAAAGAGCAGCTAAATTTTTTGCCTCCATAAATTGGTGCAACTTTTCCTGTTCGATGCGGCTAAGCGGTAATAGGGCGGCTACTGCTCTAAAAAGACCTGCATGACCAATCTCAATTTTAAAATCATCAATCCCGGCAACTCTCAGAGTAGAAATAGAAAGTAGCAACATCTCTAAATCAGCGTTAAAAACATCCTGGTATCCGATTAATTCAGCACCGCATTGAGCTACTTCATGACGTTTACCACCATGTGATATTTGCTTCTTATATACAGTTTGATTGTATGCAACCCTTAAAGGGAACTCTGCATTCCTTAATGAGCTGGTAACCATTCTGGCTATAGGTGAACTGCTGTCACAGCGTAGAGCCATAAGTCGCCCGCTACTATCCGAAAACTTGTATGCGTTTTCATCAGAATATTCGTTACTTCTGTCAAATACATCTACATATTCAAAGGTAGGCGTAGCAACTGCCTTATAACCATGTTCAAAGATACTGTTTAGAATCGAGAATTCCAGTCTGGTTTTTTTTTCATACCGGTCAAAAAGAATATCTGCAGTGCCCTGAGGTAACCCAATTTTTTTTATGCTCATATTGAAAATGCCTCTTTATGTTTTTATAATACAATATTATCGCATATTGCATAAGTATTGTCAAACAAAAATGTTATTAAAAATTATTACTTTTACTAATACTTTTTTATTACTTATATCGTATATGTTAAAACCAACAAAGGCATATACTTTTCGTTTATAAATAATTATTTATTGATAAACAATAAATAATAGTTGACAAACAATAATTAGAGTGTTATATTATATGTTAAGATAGCATTGCCGAATGCTTAACTGTAAGAGATGTTAAATAGGGGTATTTATGAAATTAATAGAAAAATACAGCAAGGCAAGCAATTCAAGAAGTATTTTGCTTAGCCGAATAATAATAGTCTTATTCGGCGCATTATTAATTCTTGTAAATATTTGTGGTCACTGGATAGTAAGCTATCTTCTTGAGTTATTTCCGGCAAACTATTTTGGCGAGATAGCACATGTGTTGATGTTGGTTTACCTGTGCATATGCAGCTCGCATGCATACATAGTTCTCGCTCAGCTGTTTTTACTTTTAAGTCGTATTACAAAAGGGGATATTTTTACTTTGCAAAATATTGTTTGCTTTCGGGTTGTTAGTTGGTGTTGCCTTATAGTAGGTATAATTACCGTTCCATTTATTTTTATTTGGCCTCTGTTATCCGTTATTGCTTTAGCGGCAGGACTTGTAGGTTTAATATTACGTGTTGTAAAGAATGTGTTTGAACAGGCGGTATCGATGAAAACTGAGCTGGACTTTACTGTATAAGGAGATTTGCAAAGTGAGTATTATTGTAAATTTAGATGTTATGATGGCAAAGCGCAAAATGAGTTCGGGCGAGCTGGCTGAACTTGTAGATATAACACCGGCTAATCTCTCTATTTTGAAAAATCAGAAGGCAAAAGCGATAAGATTTTCTACATTGGAAGCAATATGTAAAGCGCTTGAATGTCAACCGGGTGATATTTTGGAATTTAAGGAGGATTAAATGGCGGTTAAAATATTATCAATAGCCATGAGCTACATTATTGGGTACATTTATGTTTTAAATATTTTTTCTTTTAATAATAATGGTTTATGGGGAATAATATTTTTATTTGGTTTTATAATTTGGATAGAGTGTTTATATCGTTATAATAATAAAACATTTTCGGTAAAAGAGGAGGCAGAAGCATATTTTTTTCTTATATGCCTATTGGTGATAAATTTATCTGTAAATTTGAACGTAGGTATTATTAATTCACAGCCTGGTTTACCACTAACGTTTTCTCAATTAATGTCGCATTGCATTGCAGTTTATTGGGTGATTACGCGCTTTAAACTTACTGTAGAGGGAGCAACAGGTGATTATTTTTTAATAGATTTTTTTAAAGGGCTTATTAAATATCCGTTTAAATTTTGGTTCTCAAGGATGAAGTTTTTATATGCAGGTGTTGCTACACTGTGCAAAAAAATTCGTAGAAATGATAGAGACAGCAAACAATCGCTGCCAACCATTTTAGTTATTGTGGGAGCTTTTCTACTTCTTATTATAGTTGTGGGAATACTCGGCAGTACCGATGAAAATTTCGCAAAAATATTTAGTTTTTCTGTGCCAAAGCCGGATATAGAAATATTGGTTTATTTCGTTCTTTCATTACCCGTTGGATGTTATCTTTTTGGGTTAGTATATGCGGGATACAATAACAGAAATTGCCAACAGAATGTAGATGCAGTTAAGAGTGGGATAGAAAAACTAAGAACGGTAGGAACGGTTACATTAACAGTAATATTAGTTATTTTTTCATTTGTGTATGCAATTTACATTGGATTACAGATAAGCTACTTTATAGGAGGCTTTTTTGGAGAACTGCCGGACAATTTCACCTACGCACAGTATGCAAGGAGAGGATTTTTCGAGCTATGCATAATAATGGGTATTAACCTATGTATTCTAACGGCGGTAGCAAAACTAAGCATTAATCCAATACGTAAACAAAAAATACTAAAAACAACAGGAATAATATTTTTAATTATTTGTATGTTCTTTGCTATAACCGCCTTGTCGAAACTTTTACTATACATTGATGCATATGGATTTACGGCACTTCGTCTTCTGTCTGGCTGGAGTATATTTGTTTTAATTACAGCTACAATTCTTGCGGGAATTAGCACGATAAAGCCAATAAAGGCGGTTAGGTACCTTGTGATATATATTGTTTTAAGCTATGCTGTTGTGTGTTTGATATAATAATTACAAATTTCTTAATATTCTATTATTATGTATTATTTTCAGAATAATTATGTTAATATATAAATTACTATTTTGAATACATTGTTATTTAATGGTGGAGTATGAATTTAAAAAAACCAAAAACAATTTTGAGCTATGTATTTAACCGTTCCGTCATTACTGCGATTATCATTTTACTGCAGCTTGCATGGATCATTATATTGTTTTCTCAGATATCATTAATTTCCAAATATATAGATATTGCACTACGTTTAATAGGTGTTGCAATGTCGGTTTATATTATAGGAACAAGAAGTAATGCTTCAACAAAGATAGCATGGGTTATGTCTATTTGTATTGTTCCGATTATAGGAATACCGCTTTATTTAATGTTGGGAAATAAATACATTAGTCGACCTCTTCGAAAGTCATTTGATAGAACACACGAGAAATTTTTAAAACTACAAAGCAATCATGAAGCTAACCCGAATATTCTTACAAAGTTAACCGAGAAATATCCTAATATAGCCGGAAAATTTCACTATCTTGAAAAAAGTTGTGGTTTTCCTGTTTATAGCAACACCAACACAACCTATTATAGCTTAGGCGAAGATATGTTTCATGATATGCTCGTAGAGTTATCGGCAGCACAAAAACACATTTTTCTTGAATTTTTTATTATAGATGAGGGTAGAATGTGGGATGAAATACTGAAAATTCTTATTGAAAAGTCAGCAAATGGTGTAGATGTAAGGCTGATATATGACGATATTGGATGCATAGACCGCCTACCTGCTAATTTCCCTTCTATAATGAATAATCATAATATAAAAACCATTGCATTTAACCGCTTTATTCCTTTTGTTTCTGCAGTAATGAACCATCGCGACCATCGAAAAATGGTGGTAATTGATTCTATGGTTGCGTTTACGGGAGGTATAAACATTGCAGATGAATATATTAACGAGCGAAAACGATTTGGACATTGGAAGGATACAGGTATTAAACTTATAGGTGATGGAGCATATGGGTTTACATTGCTATTCCTTGAAATGTGGAGCACTTTAAAAAGGGACAGTGTAGATACTCTCCTAATATCGCAACCAGTATGTATGGCCAACAATAATATCTTAAATAATAGCTTTGTTCAGCCTTTTGCAGATTCTCCACTCGATAATGAGGATGTTTCAGAAAACCTATATTTAGACATAATTGGGAGTTCTCGTAAATACCTTTATATTTTTACACCTTACATTGTTATAGATTCTTCCATGTCTACTGCCCTGATGCGTGCCGCAAAAAGAGGTGTAGACGTTAGGATAGTTACACCTGGAATACCTGATAAATATATTGTAAACAGGTTGACCCGATCAAATTTCCTACCACTTATAAGCGAAGGGGTTAAGATATATACATATACTCCGGGTTTTATTCATGCAAAGAGTTTTGTGTCAGATGATGAAATAGCGATTGTTGGCACCATTAATATGGATTATAGAAGCTTAAATTTGCATTTTGAGTGTGGAGTTTTGCTGAATGATGTTAACATCATAGAAAATATGAAAATAGATATTATCGAAACTCAAAAGCTATGCAAACAGGTTACAAAGGATGACTGCAAGACAACTGTATTGGGAAAACTAACCGATTCTGTTTTAAGAGTTTTTGCCCCACTAATGTAGTATTGACTTTTACTGAGCAAAATGCCGCTTAACATTCTACTATGTAGCTGAGTTGCCAGCTTCTACTATAATCAATCTTAATCTCGCTACCGCAATGCTCACAAATTTTTTCATCGATATTGGAAAGTGGGGCACTGCAGTTGGGGCAGTTAAGCGTAGCTGTAAGGTTTTGTCCGAAATTGCTTTCGGTTAACAGAAAGACCCATTGAGTTTCCACCTTTAGTTGAGTTCTCGCTCCTGTTGGACTATTTGTGTCTTTTTTATTGCCTTCAAAGGCGGTTTGCAACTTTATACTTGCGGTGTCAGCTGTTTTAGAGTATCTGCTGATTGATTGTCGATGAATTTTAATATCAGACAAGGAATATTTGTTCTTCTTAGCCTCTAAAATTGCAGTTTTCATTCTGTCATTAAAAAGCTCATTGTTTTTGTATCTCGAAAAATCGCCGGTTTCTAATGCGTGATAGTAGGCATATATCTCGTCGATGTCTCGGCTTTTCAATTCATCAACAGACATATCCGGAAAGTCAGTCTCAATTTTTGGTCTTTCTAACGATTCCATTCCGCTGATGGATTTTGGAGTTTGCTCTATTTCAATATCACGAATATTGGCAAATTCGGTTATGGATGTGGTTCCAAAAATTCTTCTAAAAGCCAATTTTGCCTTGCGGTAAACAATAAATCCTAATATAAATAATACAATTGCAGGTGCCAAAAACAACACTAAATACAAAATAGTACTCATTAAATATCCTTCTTCTTATATTCTTCAAGAGTTAAAAAGCGATCCTTAAGATGGAATCTCGCAACTCCCTTTCCGGCTTTTTTAGCAGCATACATGGCTGAGTCAGCCCAGAAAAACAGGTCATTAGGAGAGGTTGCGTCATCAGGAAAATGAGAAACACCTATACTACAACCACAGCGCATTTCATGATCTTCGAAAGTATAGTTATCACAAAAAATGAAGAAAATTTCATCTAATAGCCTCTCAAACTCTGTAATGTTTCCAGTATCTTTTATGATAATAACAAATTCATCGCCACCGTGGCGGTATGCCCTAAGGAGATTTTGAGGATAATCTTTAAATCTCTTCGACATTTTCTGTAACAGTATATCTCCGGCGTGATGCCCCAAACTATCGTTGATTTTCTTAAAGCCGTCGAGATCGCAAAATAGCATATACCATCTTGATGAAAACTGTAATGGATCCATCGCAAAGGCTTCGGCATCATCTTGAAGACTTCGACGATTAGGAAGCCCTGTAAGATAGTCATACTGTGCGAGTTTTTCAATTAATAGCTGATTTTGCTTACTCTCGGTTATATCAATACTTGCTACAAGATGAGCAATTCTACCATCGGTCCATGGAAAGGAGGAACTTAAAACTCTAAACCATGAACCGTCCATCATTCTCTGATAATCCCAGGTGTAGGTTTTGTTGGGTATTTTATCATCGTCAAGTAATCTTGGCTGTGGACAGAAATCACATTGCCCATCTTTATCAGTGAAAATGCTTTGCCAACATTTTTTTCCTATCATGTTATCCACGCCACCATAAGGTTGTGCCATGGATTGGTTTACGTACAAAATATCGTGAGTATAGTAATCGTTAACATATATATCAATTCCAATATTGTCTAATACATTATTTAACACTCTCTCGGTATTGGCGATGCCCTTAGTAAACATTTCCAGCTTAACATGGTTTGCCAAAAGTGAAAGTACTGCTGAAGAGGTCTTAATGTCTATGTCGATATTTCTAACCGAACCGCGACGATCTGCTAAACCGACAAAACCCGCAAGCTCATAGTTTTGGTTTAGTATCGGTATTATTATCAGTGTATTGCAGCTAAATAGTTCTTTTAGCTTAGAAAACAGGGCGCTTTCCTGTGAATTTGCGGTGATAATTATTTTATGTGATGAAAGCTCGCTAAATAACTCATATCCCAAATGTTTTATTAGGTCTATCTTATCTTTTAATTTTATTGTGGGAAGAGATGTAACGTTTTCTTTTTTTATATAACAGCTTGAATTATCAATTTCATAAATAAAAGCATGTGATATTCCAAAAAACTCACAAGTCTCTCTTAAAAATTCTGTTTTCGAAAAGATTTTTTCCTCAGCGATACTTATCATTTCCATCATGTGACGAAAAAATAGATCATTTTTAGAACCCACTAACACACCCTCCACGATGTTACTTCTATTCATTATACCATTAAACTGTGTGCCATGTAAAGTATTGATATTATTTTATTGTATTAACATGGCAATTTTCAATAAACTATCTTTATCGTTTGGTACTTCTTCATCTATAACTTTTTCTAAAAGAAGAGATAATGCATTTCCGATTTTAATTCCATCGGTAAATCCAAGTTTAATTAAATCATCACCGTTAACTGCTAACCCATTAATACTATAACACTGAGACTCTTTTATTATCTCCTCAAATATTTCTAATATTACATTGTTTTCCATAAGTCGTTTTTCGGATAAATAATCGCTCTGAGCCATGATGTCTGCTGTGCGCACCTTTAGCCATCTATTAAATTGACATTCACCTATACGATTTAGCCAGCGTTTTATGCATTTAGAGTTTGGCTCGATTTTCTCATCATGCAAAAAGATGAGCTCATGTACATTTTTTATAGTATTGTTATCATAACATAATCTTTTTAGCAACCGTGAGGCAGTTAGTGCTCCCGCTTTTTCGTGACCGTTAAACTGATCGGTACCGTCTTTGGCGAAGGTATGACAAGAAGGTTTTTCTATATCGTGCAAAAACATGGCTAACCTTAAAGTTAAATCCGGAGGCACAAAACCTACCGCTCTTACCATATGTTCATAAACATCATAAATGTGGTAAGGATTGTTTTGTTTTAGATTAAAGACTTTTTTTAACTCAGGTATAAAAACAGCAAAAACGTCGCCATAGTCCAAGAGAACATTTACTACATTCTCGCCAACCAACAACTTAGAAAGCTCAGAGCATATGCGTTCCATAGAGACGTTTTTTACATTCCCGCTTAACCGATGTATAGCATCAGAGGTCTGATTTTCTATTTTAAAACCCAACACCGATGCAAACCTAAGAGCACGGATTATTCTAAGGGCATCTTCCTCAAAACGGATGTTGGGATTACCTACCGCGCGGATAATACCCTCACGCAAATCGCTTACTCCGCCATGATGATCAACTAAACCGACAAAGGGATTGTATGCCATCGCATTGATGGTAAAATCCCTTCTAAGTAGGTCCTCAGATAAATCTTGAACAAAGCTTACGTTATCAGGTCGTCGACAATCACTGTATTTTCCTTCTGTTCGATAGCTTGTAATTTCAAATTGTTGTTCGTCAACCAAAAGTGTAACGGTTCCGTGTTTCATGCCGGTGTCAATAGTTTTGTAATTATTAAAGCATTGCTTAGTTTCGATAGGTAATGCATTAGTACAGATATCATAATCTTCAGGTTTTTTTTCCAAAAGATTATCCCTTACACAACCTCCAACAATGTAGCCATCAAACCCATGTTTAGTGAGAGTGTGTAAAATAAAATCAACACAGGTAGGGAGATGTATTTTCATTAAAACCTCATACTTGTAGTTTTTATTATTTTATCAAATGAAATTTTTTTTTGCAAGTAAAACCTATTTATTTGCAAGTTATTAATTTTTGGTGTATAATAGTGAAAAATATCTAAGGAGGAGATATGAACGCTGTAATAACTGTAATAGGAAAAGATTCTGTAGGAATACTAGCAGATGTAAGTGTCTGCTGTAAAGAGGCTAACGCAAATATCATCGATGTAAACCAAACCATAATGGAGGGTATATTTGTTATGGTCATGATGGTTGAGATTGAAAAGTTAACTTGTGAATTTGTTGAGTTTGCTGATATGCTCGAAAAATTGCAGGATAAAATTGGCATGAAAATTAACATAATGCATGAAGACCTTTTTAACTCGATGCACAGAATTTAAGGGAAAATAATTCTATGAAAGTACATGAAATAATAGAAACAATAAAGATGATTGAGGAGCAACATCTTGATATTCGAACTGTGACGATGGGAATCTCGCTACTGGACTGTGCCGATAGTGATGCAACAAAAAGCTGTGATAAGGTTTATGATAAAATATGTCGCAAGGCAGGCGAGCTCGTAAAAAAGTGTGAGGTTATAGAGCGAACTTATGGTATTCCGATAATAAACAAGCGAATATCGGTGACTCCAATTTCAATGCTGTTAGCATCTGGAAAAGAACCATTAGGTTATGCCAAAGCTCTACAAAAGGCTGCTACTGAGGTTGGTGTAAACTTCATAGGAGGATATACTGCACTTGTTCAAAAGGGATTTTCTGCAGGTGATGAGGCACTTATTCGCTCTATACCGGAGGCGCTATCCATCACCGAAAACGTTTGCTCAAGTGTTAATATTGGTTGCAGCAAAAGTGGAATTAACATGGATGCTGTTAAATTGATGGGGCAAATTATTCTTGAAAGCTCGCAATTAACTGCTGACAGAGAGTGTATTGGTCCAGCAAAGCTTGTTGTGTTTTGCAACGCTCCTGAGGATAACCCTTTTATGGCAGGTGCATTTCACGGTGTAGGAGAGCCGGACTGTGTAATTAATGTAGGTGTCTCCGGTCCCGGCGTAGTGCGTGCAGCACTGTCTCGGTTGGGGAAAAACGCCGACCTATCTGAGGTTGCAGAACTTGTTAAAAAAACTGCATTTAAGGTGACACGTATGGGTCAACTAGTTGGCCAAGAGGCAGGACGTGCGCTTGATGTACCATTTGGAATTGTTGATCTTTCGCTTGCACCGACACCGGCTATTGGTGATTCTGTTGCATATATATTAGAGGAGATGGGGCTGGAAATGTGTGGGTGTCATGGAACGACAGCGGCACTTGCTCTGCTTAACGATGCAGTAAAAAAGGGTGGAGTTATGGCATCATCCCATGTGGGAGGTTTATCCGGAGCGTTTATACCCGTTTCGGAAGACGCCGGAATGATAGCAGCTGCTGAATGTGGTAATCTCACCTTATCAAAGTTAGAGGCGATGACCGCGGTATGCTCTGTTGGTCTTGATATGGTGGTGGTACCCGGTGATATTACCCCCGAAATAATTTCTGCAATAATTGCAGATGAAGCCGCAATTGGAATGATTAACAACAAGACCACAGCGGTAAGATTAATCCCGGCGATAGGGAAGACGGTTGGTGACGAGCTTACATTTGGCGGACTGCTTGGTAAAGGGCCGGTAATGGAAATTAACAGAAAAAGCCCGTCAATATTCATTAATCGAGCAGGAAGAATCCCTGCACCTTTGCAAAGCCTTAAGAATTAATAAAAAACCCTTTCGCCATGAATTTGACGAGAGGGTTTGTTATAATAAGGTTTAATGGTTCATAAATAACAGCATTTGTCTCTTAAATAAAATATACCGCTACGCCTATCACAAACATTAATATAAAAGATGTTATCATTATAAACAGTGTTTTGGAATATCCTTTTGGAGTTATACAGCCGTCGTTATCTAGCTTTTTAATTATTGGATGAAGGGTAAAATAGTAAAGAGAAATAGAAACAACTAAGGCAAAACAGCTATATAATTTTATAGTAGGGGTTCCTAAAAATAATATTACAATAAGCAACGCTATAAAAATCAACTTTACATTAGCAATCCACCTAATAAGATATTTTACGAACAGGTGGTTTTCTGCTTCTTTTTGAGAAGAGGAGTAGGCATTAAACACTCCAACGCTGTTCCCTAACTTTGTGGAGGGTTTAATGTACAAAACCGTTATATTGCATAGCTCTAACAGAACAAATGCTAGTATTATTACGTCTAAAATTGTCATTTTATATTATCTTTACTTAGTACTGTCCAAGTGAAAGACCCTTTTCAATAAAATACTTATAGGTGTGGTAGTCTACATTAGCCGGTATAGAATGGTCGCTGTGTAGAATAAAGTTAAAACCTTTTTTTACATATGGAACTTTTGATGTTAATTCAGCATCTATTTCATTTAGGTCGTTTTTATAAAGTGAACGAACATCAATTCCGCCCATGAAAGCTATTTTATCACCGTATAATTTATGTAACTTTAATAAGTCCATGCCGGCTTTAACTTCTATAACCTGTAGGCAGTCTATTCCTGCGTCAATCATATCCGGGAGAAGCGGCTCTATGTAACCACAGGAGTGCATTATCACCGGTAATCCAAGGCTTTTTGCATAATTAATTGTTGCTTTGTGTGCCGGTTTGATAATCTCGTTGTACATTTCGGGAGACATAAATGGACTACCCTTGTAACCCATATCCTCATAATACCATATTCCGTCGGGGATGCCTTCCTTTTCAAAAAGTAATTTTTGCAACCCGATAATCATATCGGTAAAGGTTTTAACCATATCTTTAACCCAATCAGGATCGAGTACCATTCCCATCAACATGTGCTCGTGGCCGCATACAGGGTGCATCAGTTCAAATACATTAACACCTTTTAATGCAAAAAATCTTCCGGCTTTTTCTGCCGCTTTTTTTCCGTTGCGATAAGCTTCAAAATTGATTCTTGTAGCATCCACAGTTAGTAAAGGTTTTATTTTTTCTTCCCAAACCTCTCTGTCCTTAACCGAAAAGTCGATATGTTCAGGTGTTGTATCATGATGTTTATGGCGCTTTAAGGTTGCTCCATTACCATCGAGATAGGTTATTGTATCCTCGGTTTCAGCAACAACAATAGGCTCAAAATTCATATCGGCTACAAAACTAAGCGGTGAAACTCCCGATATATCAAAACCAAAATGATCACTAAAGTCTTCATCTTGACCAATGTAACCATCTTCACGCCATTTCGTATAGGTGTCATTCCAGAAGTGTTCATAAAAACCGATTCTATCAACCGGTTCATGGCGAAGTATTTTTAAAATTCTTTCTTTGCCGTTCATAAAACCTCACATTTATTACAAAAATGTACATCTGTTATTTTTTATTATACTATTATAGCAAAATTTGTATTAAAAGTAAAGTAAAACAGCAAAAAGATTTATCATTTCAGTATAAAATATGTTTACTTTTATAATTAGCTATGCTAAAATAACATGTAAACAAATGAGGTGGTTATGGCTGTAATTGAAATAAAGGATTTTACTAAGAGTTATGGCAATGTAAAGGCTGTAAAGGATTTAACGTTGACAATACCAAAGGGTGAAATTGTTGGATTTGTGGGAAAAAACGGCGCAGGTAAAAGCACAACATTACGAAGTATGTTTAATATGATTCATCAAACCGACGGTAAAATATCGGTGCTCGGAATGGATAGCGTTAAGGATTCCAAGGCAATAAAGCGTAGGGTTTCATACGTTCCGAGTGAGGCCGCATTGTATGATAATATTACATGTTATCAGCTGTTAAAATTTGCACTTAGCTTTACCGATACATCGATACAAGAGATGGAGCAGCTGGCAAAAGATCTGGAGCTTGACCTAACAAAAAAGGTAAATGAACTCAGCCTTGGTAATCGCAAAAAAGTTTTGCTGATACAGGGTTTCTTAAAAAATGCAGAAATTTTGGTATTGGATGAACCAACAAATGGTCTTGACCCTTTAATGCAAAACAAATTTTTTGAACTTTTATTAAAAGAAAAAGAACAGGGGAAAACCATTTTTTTATCTAGCCATAATCTTGCGGAAATTGAAAAGTACTGTGATATGGTTGCGGTTATTAAGGATGGTGTTTTGATTGAATATTTTGAAATGTCGGATGTTAAAATCAAACATCGCCAACAGGTGAGCTATACTACCGCTGATGGAAAATGCGAAGAGTTTGAACTTGAAGATGACATCAATGAGCTTATTGCGAAGCTATCAAAACTAAAGCTATCACACCTTGAAATTAAAACAAAATCTGTAGCTGAGGAGTTTATTGATTATTATAAGGAGGATTGATTTGAAAAATATTGCTTTTGCTAACATATTAAAGCTATGTCGGTTCAATCTGCTAACTACCCGAAAAACTATTATGGGGTGGAGCGTTGCTATATTTGGAATCATGACATTATATATGGCATTGTTTTCTTCAATACAGGAACTTGCCTTGGCTAAGTTTGAGGTGATGCCACAAGAATTATTGCAGTTTGTTGGCATGGAAGATATGGCCGACATGTCAAACTATACCACATACTATGGTACCATCTTTGGATTGATAATGGTAGCGGTTTCTATTTTTTCGGCAACCTTTTCTGCAGGTCTTATTATCAAGGAAGAAAAGTCAAAATCCATCGAATTTCTAAACTCCCTTGCCGTGAGTAGAACTGAGATATACATCTCAAAATATATTACGTCAACAATAGCTGTAGCAATTGTTTTAACCTGTGCAATTCTATCTGCGATAATTTGTGGAGCGATTGGAGCCGGGGAAACTTTTGATCTTTTGGCAATAATCGGATCGGGCAAAATAACCTGTTTTACTGCACTTATTTTTGGTGCTGTAGGATTTAAAATTGCCGGAATAAATGCAAATCTTGGCACTGGCGCAGTGGCTAGCGGGATTGTATTGGTTAGCTATATGTTGGGTTATTTAGGACAGCTGTTAGGTGAGGACGGTGAGATTTTGCATTATTTTTCTCCATTTATAATGTTTAGTGTTGATAATGCTATCGAGCTAAATGAAAAGACAGCAATAACTCTTGCTGTCTATCTCGTTGTGTATATTCTATCTCTTGTTGCAGGATGTGTTGGATATAATAAACGTGATTTTAAAATATAGTATGGTCGGTAGTAATATTTCCATAAGCTCCGCCATAGGCTTGGATAATACTTTTAATAGCTCCGCCATAGGCGGAGATTATTTATAAATCTTGGCTTGTTCAACCGCAAGCTGATCACATCTTTCGTTAAAGCGATTTCCACTGTGTCCCTTTACCCAGTGAAGTGAGAGTGTATGTTTTTCGGTAAGGTTTAAAAGTCTTTCCCATAAATCTGGGTTAAGAGCAGGTTTTTTATCAGATTTAATCCAGTTGTTTTTTCGCCATTTTTTAGCCCAACCCTTTTCAAGAGCGTCCAGTATATATTTTGAATCGCTGTAAAGTTCAACGTTGCAAGGCTCAGTTAAAGCCTCTAATGATGAAATTACGGCAAGCATCTCCATGCGATTATTGGTGGTATTTGCATCACCGCCAACAACAACCTTTTCGTGTTCGTTGTATTTAATTATACCGGCAAATCCGCCTGCACCCGGGTTTCCGCTGCAAGCTCCGTCAGTGTAAATTGTAACTGTTTTTTTCAAAAATAAACCTCTAAATCAATTTAATATATAGTAATGCTTTTTTACACATAAGACATCATACAAACCGTATGATGTCTTATTAATAATTTTTAATAATTTGTTTTATTTATAGAGACTGACCACTCTTTTTTGCTTTTTCCATACGAGTGCGAAGATCTTGTAACATTTTTTGTTTCTCGTCTACAAAGCTATCGCCACCGCCGTCTTCTTCAGAATCTTCCGAAACTGTTTCCTCGGTTTCCTCTTCAACAGTTTCAACCTCTTCAGAAACAACCTCTTCTACTTTCTCTTCGGGAGCTTCAACAATAACAGGAGCTGGTTTTTCTATCTCTGCGGGCTCCTCTGTGCCACCGGTTGGAACAGTTGTTAAGAGGGGGGCTCCCGATGGAACTTCAGCAGATGCAGTGGAAGCAGTGTTAGGTGTTCCGGCATCAGCAGGTATTTCAATATCGTTAAAGTCTACTATTTCATCAATTTTTTCTGTTGGTTGTCCGCTTACCTCGACAGGGCGTAAGATTTCAACAAAACCGATTATCTTAGCGCCATCGTCAACTGTAAAATTACAGGCAGAGAGGTTTCCATGTATAATTGCATTTTCTCGGATAATTGCATGACCGTTTATTCGAACATTTCCCTTAATTTTTCCATTAAATTCAAGGGAAGAACCAAATAAATTACCCACGATAACAGAATCACCTGCAACGAGTATGTTACCCTCGGTGGTAATATCACCCTTTACAGCACCGTCGGTAATTGTAACGTCATTTGCTTTAATATTTCCATCGACCTTACCCATGAGTTCAATAGAATTTTTACTATAAACATCACCTTTTACCCCACCATCAATAATAATAGAGGAATCGGCAGCGATTGTGCCTACTAAAATAGTGTCCTTTGTAATCAAGGTTTTGGTTGTGGACCCATTACCTGTCATATTCATAGAGGTTGCCTGGTTAAAAATATCATTCATCTCAACATCTCCCTGTATACTACTATTATTTGCAATTAAAAATATTTTATCATAAGAAATTTGCTTTTGCAACTTATTTTTGTTTTTTTCTGCATTTTTATTATTATTGTTAAAAATATATTAGCTGTTACACTACTAACCACTAACAACAGCTTGACATATAAGGCGATTTTTCGTATAATTTCATAAAGCCTAATTGATGGAATTATTAGCAAAAGTACGCTGTTTTAAATGAGGTTAGTTTGGGAATTATTAATTATCCTATAGATGCAGATTTTATTATGCAAAAAAAGAAGTCCCTTTTACGAGGTTTAAAAGCAGGAGAGGGCCGTATTTCAAAAAAAATAGCACTGTTTTCCGGATCAACAATAGGTGAGCTTGAATCGGTGTTACGTATTTTTTTACAGGATATGGGTATAGAACCCGAGTTTTATGTCGGCAATTACGGTAGGTTTTACGAAGATTTGGTTTTCGATGATGGTAGTGTAAAATCTTTTGCTCCTGATATAATTTATATTCATACCTCGGTTCGTAATCTAAATTTCCCTTCAATTTCCTGCGACGAAAAACAGGCAGATGAATTTGCAAGGGTAGAGTTCGAGCGTTATAAAACGGTTTTAAATTCAGCAATGGCTTTTGGTTGCCCTGTTATACAAAACAACTTTGAACTACCCCCTTATAGACCTGCCGGAAACGCCGAGGCAAAATTTGCCGGTGGAATGGTACGTCATGTTGGACGAATGAATGTATTACTGGCGGAATACGCTGATGCACGCCAAATATTTATTAACGATATTAACTATATCAGCGGGTTTCACGGCCTTAAATCCTGGCATGATGAAACTGCATGGTATGCTTACAAATATCCTTTTGCGATAGGGTTAATTCCTTATGTTGCCCAGAATATTTCGATTATAATTGCATCAATTTTCGGAAAATCAAAAAAAGCGGTTATTCTTGATCTTGACAATACCTTATGGGGTGGAGTTATTGGAGATGACGGAGCCGAGGGTATCGAAATTGGTAACGAAAGCCCACTTGGAATGGCTCACCTTGCGTTATGTGAATACTCCTTGAGACTAAAAGAACAGGGGATAATGTTGGCGGTATGTTCAAAAAATGAAACCGAAACTGCCCTTTCGGGTTTTTCTCGTGACGAAATGCCTTTAAAGCCTGAAGATTTTGTAACCTTTAAGGCAAACTGGGAGCCAAAAAGCGATAACATTAAAACCATACTTTCTGAGATGAATATTAATGCGGATTCGGTAGTGTTTCTCGATGATAACCCTGCCGAACGCCATATTGTTGACGGAGAATTATTAGGCATTAACATTCCACATCTTAAAGAACCTGATAGCTATCTACGGGTTGTTGATGAGTACAACTTTTTTGAGCTTACCTCCCTTACCGGTGACGATAAAAAAAGAACTGAATTTATACGCAATAATCTACAACGGAGTAGTGCACAGGAGAGTTTTGCTAACTATTCGGAATATTTAAAAAGTCTTGAAATGACTGCAAGAATGGTACCGGTAGGTGGAGGAAATATTGAACGCGTTACTCAACTTGTTAATAAAACCAATCAGTTTAACATGACAACCAAACGTTATACCGAACAGGAGGTAGGGGAGATTTCTCGGGACAATCATTATATAACTATCTGTTCCTCGCTGTCGGACAAATTTGGAGATAACGGAATAGTTAGCGTTATGTTTGCAAAGGTTGAAGCAGATATCTGTACCATAGAGCTGTTTATCATGAGTTGTAGGGTTTTTAAACGTGAACTTGAGTATGCTGTTTTAGATCGTCTGATGGACATTATTAAAAACAAGGAAATAAAAATCGTTAAGGGGCTATTTATTCCAACCGCAAAAAATAAGCCTTGCGCCGATTTCTATGAAAAAGCGGGTTTTGAAAAAATTTCCTCTAACAATGAAAAATCTGAATATAAGCTATTAGCCGAAGGATACCTTCCAAAGGCGCAATATATAGAGTTAAAAGGAGAATAATTATGGATGAGAAGACAATCTTAGATGCTATACAACCAATTTTTCACGACGTTTTTGATGACGAGGATCTCATTATTACAAGGCAGACCAGTGCAGCTGATATTGAAGACTGGGATAGCATTGAACAGATTAATTTATTGACTGCAATGGAAAAAAAGTTTAGCGTTAAGTTTAGCCTGGGAGATGTAAGAAATCTAAAGGATGTTGGAGATCTGGTAGACCTTTTAATGAGACTTACGGCATGAACAATTTCACAATAGCAACCATAAAGGTAGGGGAAAGTGCATCGTTTAAAAGAAAAATAAGTCCTGAAATGATGGATGCATTTTTAATGATAACAGGCGATAACAACCCTTTGCATATCGACAGTGATTATGCCAAGAGTAAGGGTTTTGTGGATAGAGTGTGTTACGGAGCGCTAACATCTTCAATGCTCTCTACCCTTGCAGGAGTTTATTTGCCGGGAGAAAAATGCCTTTTACACAGTATCGAAAGTAAGTTTAAGCTGCCGGTATATGTTGGAGACCTGCTCTCGATAGAGGGAATTGTAACCGAGGTTAACGAGGTATTCAAAGAAATTACCATTAAAGCGAAAATTCTAAACCAAGATGGTAAAACTGTTCTTAGAGCCATTGTTAAGGCAGGAATTTTAGATGGGGAAAATCAGTGAGAAATTATTTAGTTACCGGAGCGTCTTCCGATATCGGAATGGCCTACTGTCGTGAAATAGCAGATCAAGCAGATTGTATCGTTGCCACCGCTAATAATGGTGAAGAATTATTAAAGGATTTGAAAAACGAACTATTAGGTATAAAGCCGACACTTAAATTTATTGTGATGAAGGTTGACCTTGCATCCGATGATGAAACAGATAATTTTTTGCTCGAATTAGGAAAGTATGAGATTACCTTTACACATTTTTTGCATCTGCCGGCACTAATGCCGATTAATGCAAAACTAAAAAATTTCAATATGGAAAATTTTATGCTTGACTTTAACCTGCAGGTAGTTTCGGCGATAAAAATCTGCAAATTAATTATGCCTAAAATGACTAAGGCTAAATACGGTAGGGTGATTTTTATGCTGACTTCATATATTGAATCAGCACCGAAAAATATGGCTGCCTACATTACGGTAAAATCAGCACTGGCAGGTCTTTGCAAAAGTTTAGCAGCAGACTATGCTTCACAGGGAATTACATTTAACGGCATATTACCCTCCATGATAGAAACCAAATTTCTAAAGGAAACCAGCAGTTTGATTGTTGAAGCAGCTGCTGAAGCACATCCGCTTGGAAGAAATGCTACGGTGGAGGATGTTATTCCGGCTATAAATTTTTTGATGTCGGACGAGGCAGCATATATAACCGGAACAATGCTGTCGGTAACAGGTGGAAGTTAAAATGCAGCATTACACATTTCGAAAAGCGAGTTTAGCCGACCGTCAGGCGATAGTCGATTTTATGAATATTCATTGGGGTGAAAAGCATCCGCTTGTAAATGATGATGTTCTTTGCAAATACTATTTTTGCCGTGCGGATGAGCTAAACTTTGCGCTTTGTCTAGCCGAAGGCAAGATAGTTTCGGTAGCAGGACTTATATATGCAAACAAGGAAAAAACAGCGGCATATGTGAGCATTTGGTGCGCAGATAAGGCGTATAACGGCGCTGGGTTAGAGCTAATGGATAGACTGAAAAGTCTTGCGGATGTTGAGGTATTGTGTTGTAATAATATAAGGCCTAATACTCTTAAGTTTTATGAGTTTTTGGGCTTTGATACAGGTCGGTTTACTCACGCATACATACTTGGCGCAAAAGATAACTACAAAATTGCAGACATAAAAAGTCGGAAAATAAATCGAACTGAATTCTCGACAACAAATTTTATAGAGCTTACCGAAATAAATCAGTCGATGCTTGATACTTTAACAAATTCTTTATCGGTGAAAAAAGATTTAGAGTACATAAGTTTTAGATATACTAACTATCCTTTTAGAAAATACAAATTTTTTGCGCTACAACAGGATACTATAATCGGCATCTATGTGGTAAGAGTTACCGAAGTAGGTGGGTCGTGTGCTATTAGGTTGGTAGATTATATCGGAGCATCAAATGATATCATCTTTGCTGGTGGTGCACTTGCAAAAATGATACAAGATTTTAACGCCGAATATCTTGACTTTTATTGTGTAGGCATTGATGAGGAAATACTGAAATCGGCGGGTTTTAACATACGAGATGAGCATGACGATAACATTATTCCCAACTACACCGAACCGCTTGATAGAGCGAATGTGGATTTTTTTTACTTTACAAGCAATTCAGAAAACTTTACCATGTTTCGGGCCGACGGCGATGGCGATCGACCGGCATATAATATTAAATAAAATTATTTATTGAATGTTAACATATAGATATATAATAGAAAATAGGAGGTGGCAATGCAATACAGTAAGCTAAATAAGACACAATTGGCCGAGGAGTTGACAAGACTTAATGAAGAAATGCTTCAGAAAAAAAAGCTTGGTTTAAAGTTGGATATGTCTCGTGGTAAGCCTGAGTCGAAACAACTTGATCTTTCTATGCCAATGATGAAAATTGAAGTAACCAAATCTAAAGATGGGATTGATGTTCGAAATTACGGCAACCTTGAAGGTGTACCCGAAGCAAGAGAGTTTTTTGGAGAAATTTTCGGATGTGATGCAAGTAATGTAATTGTTGGTGGAAATTCCAGCCTCAACCTTATGTATAATACAATGGAGCTTTGGTGGCGAGTAGGTCTTGCAGACAGTAAAAAGCCCCTTGCGGAGTGCAAAGAGCCCAAATTCTTGTGTCCTTCTCCAGGTTATGATCGACATTTTACCATAACCCAAGATTTCGGAATAACGATGATAACAGTTCCGATGACAGAAAATGGACCCGACATGGATATGGTGGAGAAATTGGTAGGTTCTGATGAATCTATAAAGGGTATTTGGTGTATACCGCAATACTCCAACCCACAGGGATATATCTACAGCGACGAAACGGTTAAACGACTTTGTTCTATGCACACAGCGGCTGATGATTTTAAAATATTTTGGGATAATGCCTACTGTGTACACCATCTTACAGACAATCCTAATGAAGTATTACCGATATTACAGGAAGCACAGGCGGCAGGAAATCCTGAACGAGCTTTAATGTTTTGCTCAACTAGCAAGATAACATTTTCCGGTGCCGGTGTTGGAGCATTTGCAGCATCAGATAAGAACATAAAGCATCTCGTAAATAGAATGCAAGCAATGACCATCAGCTTTGATAAGGTTAACCAGCTACGTCATGTCGAATTTTTGAAAAACAAGGCCGGTGTTTTGGAACATATGAAAAAGCATGCGGAGCTACTTAATCCAAAATTTGATGTCTGTGATTTATACTTTACCGACGACTTAACAGCATGCAATGATCTTGTTTATTGGTTTAAACCTAAGGGTGGATACTTTATAAACTTTGAAGCCTTGGCAGGAACAGCTAAACGTTGCGTTGAGCTGTGTAAGGAAGCCGGAGTTGTTTTAACCCCTGCAGGTGCTGTTTTCCCATACGGTAATGATCCTGAGGATAAACATATAAGAATTGCACCAACTTTTCCACCGATAGATGAATTGAAGCAGGCGCTTAGCGTGTTTACCTTAGCAGTTAAGATTGCAGCGTTGGAACAGTTGTTAAAATAAAATAAATTAGTATAGTATTCTCATTCTTAGAAGTAAAATTTTACGTTTGGGATTGACTGGGATACAAAAAGACGTTATAATAATAGGGTTAGATATTTTTAGGATAGGTAAATATGAAAAGAACCGGAAAAATATGGTTTTTCTTAGTTGCTATTTTTATATTTGTTCTTGCCTACACTGCTTTTATCGGAGTTTCAACTTTTTATGGTGACACCGAGACGGTTTATGTAAAAGGGATGGATGACATTCGTTTTGGCATAGACATTAGAGGCGGAGTGGATGTTACATTTATGCCTGCAGATGGCGTAGATGCAACCGATGAACAGATGGATAGCGCCGAGAGCGTTATAGAAACCAGACTTGTTTCACTAAACATCACCGATTACGAGGTATACCTTGATTATAACAAGGATAGAATAATTGTTCGTTTCCCATGGAAGACGGACGAGACCGAGTTTAACCCCGAGAGCGCCATTGCCGAGCTGGGGGCTACAGCTGTGCTAACCTTTCGTGAAGGAAGCGAGACCGATGCAGATGGGCTGCCTTCCGGTGTTACCGCAGAGACTATAATACTTGAAGGTGACGACGTAGAAAGTGCAACACCGGCCGTTCAACAAACTGATTCCGGGTACTCTGACTATGTTGTACAGCTTAATCTAACCGATGAAGGAGCTGAAAAATTTGCAGAGGCAACAACCAGGTTGGCAGGAGTTGGAAGTATCTCTATATGGATGGACGATACAATGATTTCGGCCCCAACTGTTAATGATGCAATTCTTAATGGAGAGGCAATAATCTCTTGGAGTGGCAGTGATGGAACCTCGGTTACTGCTGAGGAAGTAACTACCCTTGCTAATCAAATCAATTCAGGGTCATTACCCTTTAAACTATCAGCTGAAAGTTTTTCAACAATAAGTCCAACGCTTGGAAGCAGTTCGCTTCAGGCGATGCTCATTGCTGCAATAATAGCATTTGTACTGGTATGCCTATACATTATTTTCTGGTATAAATTACCCGGCGTGGTGGCTGCTATTGCTCTGCTCGGACAAACGGCAGCAACTATAGCACTTATTTCGGGCTATTTTGCTGTATATAATAGCTTTACCTTAACCTTGCCCGGAATTGCCGGTATCATACTTGCAATCGGTATGGGTGTTGATGCAAATATTATTACTGCAGAACGTATTAAAGAAGAGCTACGATCCGGCAAAAGCTTAGATGGTGCTATTACCGCAGGATTCCAACGCGGACTTGCCCCAATTATCGACGGTAACGTAACTGTGATCATAGTAAGTATAATACTGATGGGTGCTTTCGGACCGACTAACGGATTCTTTGCACGACTTTTAACCCCTATATTCTTTGCTTTCGGACCTTCTACAGCCGGTGTTATCTACTCATTCGGATATACACTTCTAATCGGAGTGCTGTTAAACTTTGTGATGGGCGTTGTTGCCTCACGTATTATGTTGCGCAGTGTTTCCAAGATGAATATATTCCGAAACAGGCGTCTTTACGGAGGTAAAAACAAATGAAAATTGAAGCTTTAAATCTGATAGCAATAAGACGCCGATTCTTTACTATTTCAATTATTTTGGTAGCGTTGATAATAGCGTATTCCGTAATATTTGGAGTAAAGCTGGATATTCAATTTCAGGGTGGCGCTATGATTAATTATAGCTACACCGGTGATATAGATGTTACCGCTTTGCAAAGTGACTTTGAGGGAGCTCTTGGAAATAATTTAACGATGCAATCGGGCTCTAACGCAACCCTTGGTACCAACACGGTAATAGTTTCGTTGCCGGGAAGCGATACCATTTCTCCTGAAACATTATCTGAGCTTAACAGCAATCTTGCAGAAAAATATCCGGATAATGCCATAACTCAACTTGAAGTTTCTAATGTTAATCCAACTCTCGGTAGTGAATTTATGGCTAAGTGTATTGTTGCTATTGCTGCAGCATTTGTACTAATTTTAATATACATCGGAATTCGTTTTAAAAACATTGGCGGATTACCGGCCGGTATTTTAGCATTAATTGCTTTAATTCATGACTTAATTATTGTGTTTGGTGTGTTTGTGGTGCTGGGGATTCCGTTGGGAGGAAACTTTATCGCTGTTATGCTTACCATTCTTGGTTATTCTATCAACGATACCGTTGTTGTTTACGACCGAATTCGTGAAAACGAAGGCATATATAAAAAGATGGCATTTGAACCTCTTGTTAATTTGAGTATTAACCAATCGTTGGTTCGTAGTCTTAACACGACAGTGTCAACAATTATAGCTCTTTCCAGCATTTCTATAGTTGCGTTAATATTTGGCCTAACCAGCATCTTTACCTTTTCTTTCCCATTAATAATAGGCATGCTATCCGGTGCGTACAGCTCAATATGTATTGCGGGACCACTTTGGGTGGAATGGGAAAATCGCAAGTCTAAAAAGGTATGAAACCGGCAGTATCCACAGCTTGTTTTTACCCCTTAGAAACAATAGAGTCAATAAAGACACTGTTGTCTGCCGGTGTTAAGAATGTAGAACTTTTTATTAATACCGACAGCGAAATAGAAAAGGGGAGCCTCGAGGAAATAAGAAAAATAACCGAGTATTTTGGATGTAATATCTGTGCAGTTCATCCGTTTTATTCTGCCTTTGAATGGTTTTATTTTTTCAGCGATTATAAGGCAAGAGTTCAGGATGGAGTAAAACTGTATAGAAAAATGTTTGAAACGGCAAATTACCTTAACTCGCCTATAGTTAATTTTCATGGTGAACATAAGAACAGCTCCCTAGAGCGAGCTGAAGGATACAAGATTTTAAAAATGTTATACGATGTCGCTGAAGAGTATGGTGTTACCCTTTGTCAGGAAAATGTTTCAAGAAACAAAATATGTACGGTAGAAGAGATTGAAACTGTAAGAAAAACTTTTAACGACAAAATTGCCTTTACAATTGATATAAAGCAGGCAAGACGAAGTGAGCAGTCACCAATAGAGATGATTAAGGCTGCGGGGCCCTGCTTAAAACACCTACATATAAGTTCTGCAAATTCAGAAAATGATTGCGTTTTACCAACTGAAGCAGATCAAGAAATAAAAAGAATAATTGCATTTTTACGAGAAATTGGCTATAATGGTTATGTAGTGATAGAGCTTTATCGCAATGGGTTTGTAGACGTAGATGATTTAATGTCCTCCTATAACATGCTTGCGCAAAGGTTATATTCCTAAAGTAATAATTATAGATTGTAAAAATAAGTCGAAAAGTAACCCCTTATTTTTTCTCTGTTAATAAGTTATAATTAAACCAGTAAAAGAAACTAATTTGGGGGTTTGATATAATGGGCAGAGAAGTTATTGAGCAAAGAAAAACTAAAACAAATAATACGATGTTTGTTTATGAATTGAGCAGATTCCAAGGTAGTTATTCACTGGCAGTTTCCTGCTCAAAGTTTCATGCAGGTGTAGATAATTACACTGTAAATGAAAGTTTTGCATTATTTATTTTTGAAAAACTTGTTGAAGGTGCAGTGCATCCATATCATCTACAAGAAATATTAGAAGACTTCTTAACGGAATATGACCCGGTAAAGCATTATGGAGAGTCTTATGAAGAAGAGTTCAGACGTTCACAAGGATCACAGAATAAGGTTAAGGCGTAGATTCAGAACCGATGGCATTGACAATTTTGAACCGCATAATGTTTTAGAATTGTTATTGTTTTACTCTTTTGCTCGTTGTGACACAAATGAACTTGCTCATAAACTAATTAATCACTACGGTAGCCTACCACTCGTTTTTGATGCTCCATATGACGACCTTGTTAAACAAAAAGGAGTCGGAGAGGTGTCGGCTACACTTATAAAAATGGTGCCGGCAATTACCAGTTATTACATGTCGGAAAAAGCATTAGAAGGTGTTGTTATTAATTCAAGTGAAGATGCCGGAAGATATTTTGTAGCTAAATTTCTAAATTTGGTTGTGGAGGAGTTTCATCTGCTGAGCCTTAGCTCAACAGGCAAGGTGATAAGATGCACAAAAATATCTGAGGGAACGGTAAATGCAGTCCCGGTTCTTACAAGAAAGGTTCTCACCGAAGCATTAAATTGTAATGCTGTATCGGTTGTAGCGGCACATAATCACCCAAGCGGAATAACAACTCCCTCATCTAACGATACCTTTTTAACGTATAATCTACACAATGCGTTGCGTCACGCAGATATAACGCTTGATGACCATATCATTGTTTCCGGAAAGGAAGTATTTTCTCTTCGTGAATCAGGATATTTCGAAAAACTTCCGTACTATAAAAGTCCCCAAACATTATGAACTCAAACGAATCTTTTAAGCTAATATCCGACTATCAGCCTACAGGGGATCAGCCACAAGCTATTGATGCACTTGTAAAAGGGCTTGAAGAAGGATTAAATAAACAAACCCTACTTGGTGTTACCGGTAGCGGTAAAACTTTCACCGTCGCAAATGTTGTTGCGAGGGTGAATCGTCCTGTTTTGGTTCTTGCACATAATAAAATTTTAGCTGCACAGCTATGCACCGAACTTCGCGAATTTTTCCCTGATAACGCAGTAGAATACTTCGTTTCATACTATGATTATTATCAACCGGAAGCCTATATACCCTCTACCGATACTTATATAGAAAAAGACAGCTCGATAAACGATGAGATTGACAAGTTACGACATTCTGCAACTGCATCACTTTCTGAACGTCGGGATGTTATTATTGTAGCAAGCGTTTCCTGCATTTACTCATTGGGAGATCCCATTGACTATAGAAGTATGGTGATATCAATAAGAAAGGGAGCAATCTTAAAAAGAGATGAACTTACACGTAGATTAGTTGATCTACAATATGAGCGAAACGATGTTAATTTTACCCGAAATAAATTCAGGGTAAGGGGAGATGTTGTTGAAATTTTTCCTGCTTATGCAGCTGAGGTTGCTATTAGAGTAGAGTTCTTTGGTGACGAACTTGAAAGAATAAGTGAAATAACGCCTCTTACAGGAGAGCGGCGTTGCGAACTTTCCCATATTGCTATCTATCCAGCTTCTCATTATATTGTTCCGCAAGAAAAAATGAGTTCTGCTATTCGAGAACTACGACAAGAATGCGATGAACAGGTAAAGTTATTTACCGATGAAGGGAAATTGATTGAGGCACAGCGTATTGCACAGCGTACCAACTATGATATAGAAATGCTAACCGAAATCGGTATCTGCAAAGGTATTGAAAACTACTCCAGAGTTCTTTCCGGAAGAGCACCTGGCAGTGTGCCCTCAACCCTTCTTGACTATTTTCCGGACGATTTTATAACAATTATTGATGAATCACATGTTATGTTACCACAGCTACACGCAATGCATGGCGGCGACTATGCACGAAAGAAAAATTTAATAGATTACGGATTTAGGCTTCCTTCGGCTATAGATAATCGACCGCTCACCTTTGATGAAATTGAAGAGAGGCTAAAGCAAACAATATATGTAAGTGCCACCCCAGCACCCTATGAGCGCAAAACATCTCAGCAGATAGTAGAACAAATAATTCGTCCTACCGGTCTTGTAGATCCGCAAATATCTGTAAGACCTACAGACGGTCAAATAGACGACCTACTTTCAGAAATAAATCTTACCAAGGAAAATTCACAAAGAGTTTTGGTAACCACCCTTACAAAGAAAATGGCTGAAGATTTAACAGACTTTTTGATTAGCCATGACATAAAAGCAAAGTATCTACACCATGAGATCGATACATTTGAGCGAATAAATCTACTGCGTGATCTCCGAAGTGGAAGCATTGATGTTATAGTGGGCATTAATCTGTTAAGAGAAGGGCTTGACCTTCCTGAGGTGTCGTTAATAGCGATTTTAGATGCCGATAAAGAAGGGTTTTTGCGCAGTGAATCCTCGCTGATTCAAACAATAGGCCGTGCCGCACGAAATGCTGAGGGCAGGGTTATTATGTATGCTGACCAGCTGACAGGTTCTATGGAGAGAGCAATAACCGAAACTGAACGTAGAAGGGAAATACAGGAAGAATATAATCGAAAACATAATATAACACCAAAAACGATTATTAAGGAACTTTCGGCAAAGACTATTAATATTTCCAGCGAAGTTACCGTCGACGATGGAATAGAAAGAATGTCGAGAGTTGATAGGGAAAGGGCGATAGAAAAGCTTACCCGAGAAATGAAAGAGGCGGCAAGAATGTTAGAGTTTGAACATGCAGCCTATCTGCGTGATCGAATAGAAGCACTGAGAAAAGGGAAAAATCTTGAAAAATGACAGTATTATAATTAAGGGTGCAAGAGAACATAATCTCAAAAACATAGACATAACATTACCACGAGATAAACTGATTGTTATGACAGGTCTTTCCGGTAGCGGAAAATCATCTCTTGCATTTGACACGATTTATGCCGACGGTCAACGAAGATATGTCGAGAGCCTATCATCGTACGCAAGGCAATTTTTAGGACAGATGGAAAAACCGGATGTTGACAGTATCGAAGGCCTTTCACCGGCTATATCCATAGATCAAAAAACCACATCAAGAAACCCACGTTCTACGGTGGGTACCGTAACCGAAATATACGATTATTTAAGATTGTTGTTTGCACGCATAGGTCGTCCTCATTGCCCCATTTGTGGTAGAGTTATTGCTCAACAGACGGTTGATCAGATGGTAGATAGCGTGCTAAAGTTAGAAGAAGGCACCAAGTTTCAGGTGTTAGCACCGATTGTTAGAGGACGAAAAGGAAGCTATCACAAGGAGTTAGAAGCGGCTCAACGTTCGGGATATGTACGCGCACGTGTGGATGGTATAATCTATGACCTATCTGAGCATATCGAGCTTGACAAAAACTTCAAGCATTCTATTGAAATTGTTGTAGATAGACTTATTATTAATGACGATGTTAGAACAAGACTTGCAGACTCTATTGAAACTGCCTTAAATCTAACAGGATCTAACGTTGTGATTGATGTTATAGACGGCGAAGAGATGACCTTTTCCGGAAGTTATGCTTGCCCGGAACACGGAATAGGTCTTGAAGAGATGTCTCCCAGAATGTTTTCGTTTAATAATCCTTACGGTGCATGTGAAAAATGTACGGGGTTGGGAACTTTTTTAAGAGTCGATCCCGAATTAATTTTTCCAAACAAAAATCTTTCCATAGCTGAAGGCGCAGTAAAGGCAAGCGGTTGGGGCTATGGTGAGGGAACTATTGCCGAAATGTATTTTAAGGCTCTGGCAAAAAGATATAAATTTTCACTTAAAACACCGGTGAAAAATCTTCCGAAAAAAATAATAGATATCATATTGTTCGGTACTGATGGTGAAAGAATTACACTTACTCGCCAAAGTGAGTATGCAAAAGGAGAGTATAAAAGCAGTTTTGAGGGTATAGTCAACAACCTTGAAAGAAGATTTAAAGAGACCGGCAGCGACTGGATGCGAGATGAAATATCCTCCATGATGACCGATATACCTTGTCCTGACTGTCACGGTGAACGACTTAAGCCTATCAGCCTTGCTGTAACGGTAGGTGATATCAATATTAGTCGCTTTACTGCCATGTCGGTTGCAGAAGCTGCTGAATTTATCGGCAAGCTTAAACTTAGCGGACGAGAAATGATGATAGGGGAGCGTGTTCTAAAAGAAATTTTAGAAAGACTATCATTTTTGCAAAGCGTTGGTCTACAATATCTTACACTGTCAAGGAGCGCAGCAACACTTTCCGGAGGCGAAAGTCAGCGTATAAGACTTGCAACACAGATAGGATCGTCGCTAATGGGAGTACTTTATATTCTTGATGAACCGAGTATAGGGCTACACCAACGCGACAATGAAAAACTTATTTCCACACTAAAAAGACTTAGAGACTTAGGAAATACCTTGATTGTTGTTGAGCATGATGAGGATACAATAAGAAGTGCCGACTTTGTTGTTGACATTGGTCCCGGTGCCGGAAGACATGGAGGAGAGATCATTGCAAAGGGTGGAGTTAAGGATATAATTAAGGCTAAAAATTCCATTACCGGACAGTATCTTTGCGGCAAAAAAAAGATACCTATACCTGCGAAGAGAAGAGAAGGCAGTGGTGATGTTTTAAAAATTCTCGGTGCAAAACAGAACAACCTAAAGGATGTAGATGTAGAGTTGCCTCTGGGAGTTTTAACTTGTGTTACCGGTGTGAGCGGTAGTGGTAAATCTTCGCTAATAAACGAAATTTTATATAAAAGGTTGGCCGCTGAGTTAAATGGAGCAAGAATGCATCCCGGAACACATAGTGAAATGCTTGGGCAGGAAAACCTTGATAAGGTCATTGGGATTGACCAGTCACCTATTGGTAGAACACCACGCTCGAACCCTGCGACCTACACCGGAGTTTTCACCGATATTCGTGAAATTTTTGCCTCCACACCGGAAGCAAAGATGAGAGGTTACGCTAACGGTAGATTTTCGTTTAATGTTCGTGGCGGACGATGTGAGGCATGCGAAGGCGATGGAATTATTAAAATTGAGATGCATTTTTTGCCGGATATTTATGTGCCCTGTGAAGTTTGCAAAGGAAAAAGATATAATCGTGAAACGTTAGAGGTTCACTATAAAGGAAAAACAATAGCTGATGTTTTAGGCATGACGGTGGATGATGCAATGTTGTTTTTTGAGCCGATTCCAAAAATATTTAGAAAATTAAAAACTTTAAGTGATGTTGGACTTGGTTATATTACGTTAGGGCAGTCGGCTACCACCTTGTCTGGAGGGGAGGCACAGCGTGTTAAACTTGCTTTAGAGCTCGCAAAACGTGCAACCGGCAGTACAATTTATATCCTTGATGAACCTACTACCGGCCTTCATGTTGCCGATGTTCACAAGCTGGTTACCGTGCTTTCTAAGTTGGTAGAAATGGGAAATACCGTGGTTGTTATTGAACATAACCTTGACATTATTAAGACTGCGGATTATATTATAGATATGGGACCCGAAGGAGGAAATGCCGGCGGAGAAATTGTAGCAAGCGGAACTCCGGAGCAGATTGCAGCTAACGAAGGGTCGTTCACCGGACAGTATCTAAAAAAACACTTATAGAAGTTTAACTGAAAGGAGTTAATTATGCCTTTACCGACAAGGGAAGAATACGAGTACGTTCAGGAACTTTGTGAAGATTTTTTTTCTTCAGACAACTTTAACTACTACGTCGAAACATATGGTTGTCAACAAAATGTTAGCGATACCGAGCGACTTGGAGGGATACTTGAGTCTATAGGGTTTAAAAAAACCACTTATAAAACAAAGGCAGATTTAGTGCTGATAAATAGTTGTGCAGTTCGTGAAAATGCCGAAATAAAATTCTTAAGCCGTCTGGGTGAGTTAAAACCGTTAAAGATGGTTAACAGCAAGCGAATAATTATACTATGTGGGTGTATGTTCTCTAACGGTAGAAATGTAGTTACCATTAAAAATTCATATCCATTTGTTGATATTGTTTCTGATACCAATCTTCAGGATAATTTGGTGGATACATTAGCTGATTTTCTGGAAAGTCCTAAGGAGCGCATTTTCCCTGAAGGTGATATTGATGCAAAGGAAATAATCGAAGGAACCACGGTTAGCCGAGATGATAAGTTTAACGTTTCTGTTCCTATCATGTATGGCTGTGATAACCATTGTAGCTACTGTATTGTTCCATATGTAAGAGGTAGTGAGGTTAATCGTAATCCGGAAGACATTGTAGCCGAGGTAGAAAAGCTGGTTAAAGAAGGAGCAAAACATATTAATTTGCTCGGACAAAACGTAAACGCTTATGGTCGCAAATTAAGTATCGATATAAATTTTGTTGGTCTCCTAAAACAGGTTTGTGAAATTCCCGGTGAATTCATTGTTAGCTTTTTATCGTCGCACCCTAAATACTTTACAAGAGAGCTGATTGACTTTATTGCTCAGGAACCAAAAATGTGTAGAATGTTGCACATACCATTCCAGTCGGGTAGCGATGCGATTCTCACAGCGATGGGCAGAGGATACACCTCAGACGAATATATGAGCCTTATATCCTATGCTCAAAATAAGATTAAGGGTGTGGGTTTGAGCAGTGACATTATAATAGGATTTCCCGGAGAAACTGAGGTTGACTTTGATAAAACGCTTGACATTGTTCAAAGAGGGGGTTTTTATCAACTATTCACCTACATATTTTCTAAAAGACCCGGTACTCCGGCTGCAAAAATGGTTGATGACAACATCAGTGCAAAAAAGACCGAACGAATGGATAGATTATTAACAATGCAACGCCAGTCGGGCTCGGATGCATTAGCAAGGTTTAAGGATACCAGAATATCGGTGTTATTTGAAAAAGAAGACGAAGGTACACTGATAGGAAGATATGGAAACTTTTTACTTGTTAAGTTTACTACTAATTTTCGTAAACCTACAAAAGGAGATTTATGTACGGTATTTATTACCGGTAATACAGCATCCTATTTAAATGGAATTATGGAGGATTAAACCACATAGTTACAATATATATTTATCATAAAGAAACGGAGTAATAAAATGACAACACTTGAAATGTTTATCGAGGCTGCAAAGGCGTTACAAAAGGATCCTATCTACCTTCAATTAGATACCATAAGAAATGAAAATGAAGCCGATGAAGAACTTGTGCAGAAGGTTAACAGCTTTAATGCTGCCAGAGCAGAGCTTACATCCATGATGTCAGACAAAGAGCCGGATCGTGAAAAAATAGCTGAACTTAATAGTTCGGTAAGAAACCTGTATACCGAGATCATGGAAAATAAAGGTATGGTATCTTACAACGAAGCAAAAGAAGAATTAGACGTGCTACTCACGCATATTCAAGCCGTAATAAATGCCGCTGTCTCGGGAGAGGATCCTGCAACTGCAGAGCCTCCAGAGAGCTGCGGAGGCAGCTGCTCGAGCTGTAGTGGGTGTGGTGCATAAAATAAAGAAAGGGTTTCAAAATCATGGCCGGTTTGTCACCAATGATGCAGCAGTATATGAGACTTAAGGAACAACACAAAGACATGGTGTTGTTCTTTAGGCTTGGAGATTTTTATGAGATGTTTTTCGATGACGCCATAACTGTGTCTAAGGAACTTGAACTAACACTTACCGGCAGAGAATGTGGTTTATCGGAACGTGCTCCAATGTGTGGCGTTCCCTATCATAGTGCAGAAACATATATTGCAAGGCTTTTAGAGCTTGGCCACAAGGTTGCAATTTGTGAACAAACCGGTGACCCTGCAACATCAAAAGGATTGGTTGATAGAGAAGTAGTAAGAATTATCACCCAGGGCACGGCACTTGAAAGTTCCATGCTAAATGATGACCGCAATAATTTTTTATGCAGTATTTTTGTTGAAGACAATCTAAAAGCGGGAATTTGCTTTTCTGACGTTTCATGCGGAATTATTTATCTATGCAAAATAGACTCTGATAAATTGGTGCAGGAAATTTGCAACGAACTATCAAGATTTTCGCCCACCGAGATAATTGCAAACGACCTAATTCTTAAACACAAAGAGCTAACCGGATATATAAAACAAAATATCTCCTGCAGTGTGGAAATTATAGACGATGATATCTATAATGAAATAAAATCAAAGGAGATATTGAAAAATCAGTTTCCAAGCGATTGCTATAAATCTTTATTGTCTGACGGGAGCCTTGCAGTGGGTGCAATAGCATCCTTAATTCACTACCTTACCCTAACACAAAAGCGTGGATTAGGAGCACTGATAAATGTAGAAAAATACAGTGTTGAGTCCTTCATGAAGATTTCTCCGATGACACGCA
Organism: uncultured Oscillospiraceae bacterium; assembly: GCA_964368815.1. Classification (GTDB taxonomy): domain Bacteria; phylum Bacillota; class Clostridia; order Oscillospirales; family Ruminococcaceae; genus CAYJBH01. The sequence goes on along the minus strand of CAYJDA010000005.1, from coordinate 68,691 downwards.
AACATCTTGAGATAACTCAAACTATGCGAGGAGCATCTCGCTCGGGTAGCCTGCTAAACACTATAGATATGACCCAAACTTCTATGGGTAGGCGACTGCTCAGACTCTGGTTTGAACAACCTTTAATCTCATCTTCCATGATCAATAGAAGGCTTGATGCAGTAGGCGAGTTTAATACCAAAGTTTTGGAAAGAGGCACGATTCGTGAACTACTGTCTAAAATATCCGATATGGAAAGAATTTTAAGTCGAATTGTATTTAAAAGTTCTTCACCACGCGAATTATATTCTTTTTTATCTACACTAACTGTAATTCCGGAATTAAAACTTTCGGTTGCGGGATTTACTGCCCCCGAGATTATCTCTATATATAAATGCATCGATAATCTTAAGGATATACAGGCATTAATTTTTGAGACATTATCGGAAAAAGCCCCAATAAATGTTAGAGACGGTAATGCAATAAAAGATGGGTTTAATGCCGAAATAGATGAGCTTAGATCACTTTCAAAGGGTGCTAAGTTTAAACTTACCGAGCTTGAAAATAAATATCGTGAAGATTATGGATTCAAAAAAATAAAAATTGGATACAACCGAGTTTTCGGTTATTATGTAGAGCTTCCAAAATATCAAATTGAAGAACTTCCCCCCGGCTTTGTGCGCCGTCAGACTCTAACAAACGGTGAGCGATACATAACGGAGGAGCTAAAGGAATTAGAAGTGAAGATAATGGGGGCTCAGGAGAGACTCATTAACCTCGAAACCGAGATATATGATGAATTACTAACAAAGGTATCGGCCTCAGCCTCACGCATTAGCACAACAGCTGCATCGATTGCAAGACTTGATGTTCTTTGCTGTTTGGCAGAGGTGGCAATGCAGTACGACTATGTAAGACCTATAGTGGATGATTCAACAATATTGTTAATTAAAAACGGAAGACATCCCGTGGTTGAAAGATTGCTGAGAAGAGCAGCCTTTATTGCAAATGATGTTACTGCCGATAACGCTAAAAACCGTATACTACTTATCACAGGCCCAAACATGGCGGGTAAAAGCACCTATATGCGACAAACAGCCCTTATAGTACTGCTCGCACAGGTAGGAAGCTTCGTACCGGCTGCTTCTGCGCAAATTGGTGTGTGTGATAGTATTTTAACAAGGGTTGGTGCTTCTGATGACCTATCAGCGGGACAGTCTACCTTTATGGTAGAGATGACCGAAATGGCGCAAATATTAGAAACGGCAACATCAAAAAGCTTGTTAATACTTGACGAAATAGGAAGAGGAACTTCTACTTTTGACGGGTTAGCAATTGCACGAGCTATAGTAGAGTATCTTGCTGAAAATAACAACAATCTTAAGCCTAAAACCATGTTTGCAACACATTATCATGAGCTATGCACCCTTGAAAATATTTTTTACGGGGTGAAAAATTACAGCATAACTGCAAAAAAGCGTGGAGATGAACTTATTTTTCTTCGGAAAATAGTTGGTCGTGCCGCCGATGACAGCTATGGAATTGAGGTAGCTAAGCTTGCAGGAATACCTAATTCAATAATAAAGCGAGCAGGGGAAATTTTGATTGAACTGGAGCAACATTCCGAGGCTCTTTCCGGAGTTGCAACACAGATAGGGTTTGACGACATGTTGTCGAATGAACAACAAAAAACAAAGCAGGATGTAGTAAATAAACTTAAATCGGTAATACCGGACACCCTTTCGCCGCTTGAAGCATGGCAGATACTTTCTGAGCTTAAAGAGATGACGAAGGAAGAGGTGGAAACTTGAATGGAGTTATAAGGGAATTACCTCCTCTTTTAAGGGATAAAATTGCTGCGGGTGAGGTGGTTGAAAGGCCGGCTTCGGTCGTAAAAGAACTGGTGGAAAACTCTATAGACGCCGGCGCAACGGCAATAAAGATAGAGATAGAAAATGGCGGAAGAGAATATATAAGCGTATCGGATAATGGTAACGGTATAGAACCTGAATACATAAAAACAGCATTTCTTCCTCATGCAACAAGTAAAATAACATCCGACGATGACCTTGAAAGAATACTTACCAAAGGCTTTAGAGGTGAAGCCTTGGCATCCATAGCTGCAGTATCAGAGGTGCAGGTTATATCAAAGGTTGTAAATTCGGAATATGCTCTTTCCTACTCGATTATCGGAGGTGCACAAGGGGAAGTTGTTCCCGCCGCCCGAGATAAAGGCACCACTATCAGCGTAGCAAGATTGTTTTATAACACGCCTGCAAGGCTGAAATTTTTGAAAAAGGATGTTGCCGAGGGAAATGCAGTTGTTGACACAATAACAAAGATCGCGTTAGCACATCCTGAGATTGCATTCACCTTAGTCCGAGATGGTCACCAGGTTCTTCATTGTCGTGCCGGAGGCGATAGGCTGCTTGCTATTAATGCACTTGTATCAAAGGATGTTCCACGCTTTTTGGTTCCGATTTTTTATTCGGAAGAAGGATACGAAATTAACGGATACATCAGTAAAGCCGAAGGTGCAAGATCGACAAGAGCAATGCAGTATCTATATGTTAACGGTCGATACATAAAAAACAAGTCTTTTCATGCCGCAATTGATCAAGCAGTTAGCGGACTGTTTATGCATGGAAAACATCCTGTAGTCTTTGTTTTTTTAACTTTGCCAACTGAGCTTGTTGATGTTAATGTTCATCCTGCAAAAATTGAGGTTAGATTTGCAGAGGAACGAAAAGTTTTTTCAGCAATTTATCGTGCCGTAAAAGCCGCATTTATAATACCTGAAACAGACCATATAAGTGAGCAACTACAAGTATCCAGTACAAACGTTTCGTCTCAAGAAACATTTGAAAAGATAGTATATAACGAAGCACAATCTTATGAAAGCATTGCAAAATCTCCTGTGATGAGTTACAATTATTCAAATAGTCAAACACCGAGAAATATTGATATAGATATTATCGAGGAAAATAAACAAAATATAGTACAGCAAGATCTTTTTACCTCAAATACACTTAACACACAACAACCTGAGCAGGAAACATATATACAGCTAACTGCTGATTCTCTGATGCAAAAAATTCGGTTGGTGGGGGAACTTTTTTCCACCTATATAGTTTTGGAAATCGAAGAAAATATGGTGCTGATGGATAAACATGCGGCACATGAAAGAATAATATACGAGCAGTTAATAAAGCAACGCAATAGCGAAATAGACGAGCAGCTTTTATTAATTCCGATAACAGTAGAGATCGATTTCGAGTTAAAGACTATCTTGCTTAATGAATCAGATTATCTTAAATCGGTTGGAATTGAAATAGAAGATTTTGGAGGAAACTCTTTAAGAATATATTCACTTCCTGCAGATATAGATAATTATGATGCCGAAAAATTGCTTGCAGAAATTGCAGAAGGGCTTAATACAGGAAATTTGACATTAGATGAGCGAACAAGATGGGTTTATTACTCCGTAGCCTGTCGTAGTGCGATGAAGGCAGGGGACAGAATTACCGATACCGAACTATTCACATTGGCAAATGATATATATAGTGGTGGAATGCCGGCATGTTGCCCTCATGGAAGGCCTGTGATTATCAGTTTAGGGAGAAAGGAACTTGAACAGAGATTTGGAAGAGCATAAAAAAAAGATAGTGGTTATATGCGGCGCAACAGCCACAGGAAAGTCCGGATTAGCGATTTCTGCGGCTAAAAAGATTGATGCTGAAATAATTTCTGCCGATTCAATGCAGATATACAAGGGCTTAGATATTGCAACTGCTAAGGTAACCGAGAAAGAGGCAGACGGGGTGGTTCACCATATGCTTGACATTATAGAACCATGGGAAAACTTTAGCGTTGCTGATTATGTCAAACGTGCAAGACCGATAATTGATGATATTATAAGTAGAGGAAAAAAAGTTATAATCTGCGGAGGAACGGGACTTTATATAGATGCATTGTGTGATGGAAGAGAATTTTTAAAAAGCAAAGAACGTCCCGATATAATTGAGCAGCTAAATACAATTGATACCGAAACATTACATAAACGTCTGCAAACCTTAGATTCCATTTCCGCAGAAAAAATTCACCCCAATAATCGCAAACGTATCATTAGAGCATTGTATGTTACCGAGCTGACCGGAAAACCCTTTTCGATAGTTGGGGAGGAGGCTATGCCAAAATCCCCACCATATAACAGGTTACTATTATATTGCCATTATCCACAAAGAATTGCACTGTACGATGCCATCAATGCAAGGGTAAACAAAATGAAAGACTATGGTTTGGTTGATGAAGCACGTTATGTTTATGATAATCGGTCGAAATTCATTACTGCCGCTGCTGCTATTGGATATAAAGAGTTATTTGAATTTTTTGAAGAAGAAAATAATCTTGATGAATGTATTGAAAGATTAAAGCAGGCTACCAGAAACTACGCAAAGCGACAGATGAGCTGGTTTAACAGATATTCCGATGCAAATTTTATTGAAGCATATGAGAATAGTGCAGTTAATAAAGCATTTGCACTACTGGAGGAATTTTACAATTGAGGCTATTTAAAATAAGACTTTTTAAATACCTGCGAAAAGGAATTTTATTTTTATTTATTATTCCGGTTATTTATCTTGCAATTCAGGTGTATTTTGCGTTTCAAAACAACTACATCACCCAGATTGCGGTAGAACATCAGCTCAATGAGAGTATTTCTACAATAGGGATTGCTGTTAGAGACGAACTGTTGGTAGAGTCAAATACACAAGGTGTGCTACGCTATATTCCTGATGAAGGAGAACGAATCAGCAAAGACAGTGAAATTGCTTATGTGTATTCTAATTTAGATACGGCTCAGGATAATGTTAGGCTTGATCGAGAGCGAGAAGAACTTCAAGTTTTGCAAGATTCGGTAATTAATGCAGATAATATTACCGGAGATATTTCTAACATAGCAAAACAACAACTGGATGCATATTATGAATTGTTGGATGTTGTTAATAGTGAGGAGTTTTCAGAAATTCATGACCCTAAAAATGAACTGCTTTTAAACTACAACAAAATGCAACTTGCCATGGATGTACCATGTGATGTAACCTCTGCACTGGCAGCTGTAGAAAGTAGTGTTAACCTTCTATCAATACAAACAACACCAAACACTATAATCACTTCTCCAGAAGTCGGATATTTTTTTAGAAACACCGACGGAGGAGAGTTGTTGTATAACAGTGAAATAGCTCAACAGTGGACCTCATCGGAACTCGAACAGGAAATTGAGTTTGCCAAAAACATGTCAATACGAGAAGACCTTATCGGAAAAATAGTGCTTGACTATAGGTGGGAATATTATTGCATAGTATCAGAAGTAGATAGTGGAAGACTACGAGTTGGCGGCAACTATGAAATTAATTTTGCCGATAGCGGGTCGCAGGCAATTCCCGTTGAGTTAGTTCGTATGGATGAGCCGGACGAAAATGGGAATGTATTACTTCAATTTAGCTGTGAAACACTAACTTCGGATGTATCAACACTAAGGGTGGCAAATGCCGAAATAATAATTAGAAACTACAATGGTATTACTGTTAGTCGTGATGCACTTAGAATTATTGATGGCGAAAAGGGTGTTTTTGTGCAGTTTGGAAATCTGATACAGTTTAAGAAGATAGCTCCACTTTTTGAAAATGATGAATATATGATACTTCCGTTTGAGAATGATGAAGAAAATGAAGTTAAGTTATACGATGTAGTTGTTGTGGAAGGGAGAAATCTATACGATGGAAAATTCTTATAGCGGTAATGTGAACATTATCGAAAATATAAAGAGAATAGAGGAGAAAATTTCCAAAGCGGCTGAAAAATCAGGAAGGAAACGTGACGATATTACACTGCTTGCAGTTACAAAAAAAGTGCCAGTATCGGCTATTAACCAGGCAATTGAGTGCGGAATAGATATAATCGGAGAAAACTATGTGAATGAGCTGGTTGAAAAGGCACCGCAAATTCGATGCAAAGAGCTGCACATGATAGGACACCTTCAAAGCAATAAAATAAAATCGTTATTGCCGCACATAACAATGTTACAAACGCTGGATAGTAAAAATCTTGCCGACAAGCTGCAAAAAGAGCTCGAAAAAACCAATCGTGTATTAGATGTGCTAATTGAGGTTAACATTGGTAGAGAAATAAATAAAAATGGAATTTTTGCTGAAGAAGTAATTGAATTGGTAGAACACCTAAATAATTGTTGTTTTCTTCGCCTCAGAGGTCTTATGTGCATACCCCCGTACACCTCAACAGGTACGGAAGAAAAATTTTTTACGGATATGTTCAATCTATATATTGACATTAGAGGAAAAAAGAGGCATAATATAGATAATATTGATATATTATCTATGGGAATGTCGGAAGATTACGAAATGGCAATAGAACATGGTGCTAATCTTGTAAGGATAGGTAGTGCTATTTTTGGAAGTAGAAGTTAAATAACAGGAGATAATAATGGGATTGTTTGATAAGTTCAAGGATATGATGGGTGTACCGATTGATGATGAGTATAATGATGATATGGAGTTTGTTGCCAATCATCCTAAAAATTATGATGAAGAAAAACAGCAATACGAGAATGCAAAGCGAAGCAAGGTCGTTAATATTAATGCAACTACTCAGCTCCAGGTTGTGTTAGCGAAACCTGAGAAGTTTGATGATGCACCTGCTGTTGCGGATCATCTTAATGCAAAGCGGACGGTTGTACTTAATCTTGAATCTGCTCCGAAGGAGGTTAGTCGTCGTCTTATCGACTTTTTAACCGGTGTTGCATATGCAAACAAGGGTAATATTCAGTTAGTTGCAAACTCAACATTTATTATTACACCATATAATGTAGACTTTATGGATAACAATATTCTGGGTGAACTTGAAAATAACGGTTTATATTTTAATTGATTTATATCATAAACAAGGTTATAGACGTTAGATATAAACAGAAAGGAGTGGTCATTAGATGCTTAGCTTAGAACAGATAAAATCTGTAACTTTTGATAGAATTGTCAGAGGGTATCGTCCGGAGGACGTTGATGACTTCATTGTTCAGGTTGCTCAGCAACTTGAAAAGCTTATGGAGGAAAACAAAGAGCTTGAAAACAAGGTGTACATACTTGCCGACAGTATTGAGGGCTACCGCAATGATGAGGAAGCATTAAAGGCAGCACTTATTAATGCGCAACGTCTCGGCGAAAGCGTTATAAGGGAAGCTAACCAGAAGGCTGAGCATATCTTGAAGGAAGCAAAGGTTAAAGCTGACCGTGATTTTGATATTGCAATGGAGAAGGTTCATGCAGAACACATTCGTCTAACAAGAATGCAGCAAGAGGTTTCTATTTTTAGATCAAACGTTATAGATGCTTATAAAAAACATATAGAGTTATTAAGTAACCTTCCTGTAGACGAGAAGGAAGAGCATATTCCTGTTAATTATTTTGAGAAGATAGACAGAGACTTTAACGAGCGTCAAAAGGCAGATATGCAGGAAGTTACTCCCACGCTCACAGAGCCTCGTGAAGAAATGTTTACTCCGCCTGTAGCTCCAATGCTATCTCCGGAGCCGGAACCGGAACCGGAACCGGAAAATATACCGCAACAACAGCCTAATACGCTTGATCCGGTAGCCGCGATGATGACAGATGATGGCCAGTCGGCCCCCTCGTACGGATTCGAACAGTCATATCGACCGAGAGAATCTACAATGGAGTTAACCGCTGAAGAAAAAGAACTTGCAGTTGCAAAAAGAAATGCTGCATTTGCTACCAGCGAGATTGGCCCGATAATACCACTTTTAACCGAAGAGGAACAGCAGGAAACAAATGCTGCTACGACGCAGAAGGTTATTGCAGAGGAGCAGCGAAATAAAGCATCTGTTCCTACAGGAAGAGTTTCACTTTTTGATCACTACGACAATTTTGAGCTGGATTAATATTGTGAAATAAATAAACTTGGAAAGTCATGAAGAAAAAATATTTTCTATATCCCATTATAATAGCCATATTAATAGCTATCGATTTTATTACAAAACAGTTGGCCACAATATATCTACAACCGGTAGGGAGAACATCTTTTTTACCCGGACTGGAACTGGTTTATGTTTTAAACGAAGGCGTTGCTTTTAGCATGTTTTCGGGATCTTGGCTTATGGTGGTTGCCCTCCCTATGATTACAGTAATTGTTTTAATTTTTTTGCTTTTTAAAGGTAAACTCGGAGGAGGATTCTTCGATATATGTTTTCTAATGATTATTTCAGGCGGTTTGGGAAATTTAATTGATAGAATTCTATATGGGCATGTTGTTGATTTTTTTAACTTTACCTTTGTTAATTTTGCAGTGTTTAACGTTGCCGACTGTTATATTACTATAGGTGTTGTGCTATATGCAATCCATATGGTACTAACTGAACTTAAAAGTAAAAAGGAGAAGGTTGAACAGAGTTGAACACAAGGTTACTGAAACGGGGGTAGGACAGCGAATAGATGTCCTAGTTTCCGAATTATGTGAAGACATCTCCCGTTCAGCTGCCGCAAGGTTGATTGAGCAGGGGGATGTTCTTGCGTCCGGCAAAAAAGTGAAAAAAAATTATCTTTTAGCTATGGGTGATCTTATAGAGATAACGCTTCCTACTCCTGTTGAGGCAAAAGCAATCCCACAACAAATTCCTATCAACATTGTTTTTGAGGATGATGATTTAATTGTTGTTAATAAACATAAGGGTCTTGTTGTTCATCCGGGGGCAGGTAACTCTGATGGCACATTAGTTAATGCTTTGTTGTATCACTGCGGTGATAGTCTTTCCGGAATTGGAGGAGTCCAACGCCCCGGTATTGTTCATCGCATAGACAAAGATACAAGTGGATTATTGGTGGTAGCTAAAAATGACTTCACCCATGTTTCACTGTCTGAGCAACTTTCAAACCACACAATAGATCGCTGCTATCATGCTATAGTAAAAGGTATTGTAAAGCATGATGAGGGAGAAATATCTGCACCGATAGCAAGGGATAATAAAAATCGTTTGCGAATGGCAGTAAATTTATCCGGAAAAGAAGCTACTACATTTTACGAAGTAATAAAGCGCTATTCTGGATACAGCTATCTTAAGCTTAGACTTAAGACCGGTAGAACTCATCAAATTAGAGTGCATATGCGAAGTATTGGGCACCCAGTGGCAGGAGATAGTGTATATGGAGAAAAGTTAAACCCAAAGCTTAACGGTCAATGTTTACATGCAAAGAGCATAGAATTTATTCACCCAAGAAGTAATGATCTTATGAGCTTTGATACTAATTTACCAGATTACTTTACTGATTTTATAAGGAAAATTGATTCATGAAAAAGAGGATAAAGGATTTATTGGTGGTTTCTGATCTTGATGGAACATTAATAACAACCGGAGGAGGTTTAACCGGTTGCAGCGGAGATGTTGTTAAATTATTTAATATGTTAGGTGGATGTTTTACCATTGCCACCGGCAGAAACGTAGATTCAACCCGTCGTTTTGTTAATGAACTTGGATTAAAATATCCGGTTATTGTTTATAACGGCTCAGCTATATATGATTACGCGAATGAGCGCTCTATTTATGAAAGATTTTTACCAAAAACAGAGGTTATCCGTGCATTGGGAGATATAAGAAAAATCTTTCCGGCAGTAGGAGCGCTAATAATGTCTGAAAATCATCGTGCCTATGTGACACATCCAACAAAATCTATATATGAACATTTTGATAATGAGGGATATGGGTTTATTATCGCTGATGAATCCACTATAAAACATCGATGGTACAAATCTTTATTGGTCTGCCCGGACACAGATACGGCAAAAGGACTTGTGGAGTACATAAAATCTCGGGAATATCTAGGTATAAATATAGTTCAGTCAAGTAGTGTTAATATAGAAATTGTACCTGAAGGGGTAACTAAGGGAACTGCGCTAGAAGAGTTAACAAAGATACTGGATAAAAAGATTGAGGATACAGTTATGATAGGGGATTATTATAACGATATTCCGGCTTTGATGTGTGCAGGGTATGCAGTTGTTCCTTCAGATGCACCGGCAGAAATTAAACAATATGCAGACCGTGTAGTAATGTCAAGTTTAGAGGGTGGGGTTGCAGAGTATCTGTATGATGTCATCAGAGACTACACATAATAAAATTGGCGGTTATTTTTGGATAGTAACTTTAATGGGTGTATTTACATTAATTTTCTATCTACTTTTAACCTCTCCAATTGGAATTTTAGCAAAACCGTTAGAGGAACATAGTGCTGTAATGCTGTACAACTCGGGCGGTCTTGTTTCTATTAATTATGCAACAGAGGCAGAACTAACGGTGCTAAAGGGGATAGGGCCCGCAAAGGCAACCGCAATAGTCGAATACAGAAATAAAAACGGAAGTTTTGATTCTATCGAAGACATAATGCTGGTAAATGGGATTGGTGAAGGAATGTTTGGGGATATTAAGGATGAAATTACAGTATAACAACATAGTAAATAAAATAAGTGAACTTGAATTTACTAATCGTGAGCTTAGCTGGTTGGGTTTTAACCAAAGAGTGTTAGAGCTGGCGTCTTCGTCCAATGTTCCGCTTGGAGAAAAACTTAAGTTTTCAGCTATTTTTGCAAGCAATCTTGACGAGTTTTTCATGGTTAGGATAGGTTCGTTATTTGATCAAACCCTTTTAGATAATCAGCCTACAGAAAACAAGACAGGCCTAACACCAAATGAACAACTTACCTTAATAATGCCAAAGGTTTCCAGCTTGTTACAGGTGAGGGATCGTATCATAGAGCAACTTTATCAAGATTTAGAAGCAAACGAGCTTTATCATGTTGATTTTGAAAATATGCCGTTAAATCAACTATCCTTTTGGCGAAACTATTTTTTATCCGAGATTGAACCCTTAATGTCTCCACAAATTATTGACAAACGTCACCCGTTTCCGTTTCTTAGAAATTTAGAAAGCTATGTAATAGCAATTATCAAAACCAAGGGTGCAGAGAAATTTAGGGTGGGCCTAATCCCTATAAGCACTCAACTGCCAAAAATTGTTTCGGTAAAAATAGAAGAAAAAACCTGGTATGCTTTTACCGAGGAATTAATTCTTTTGTTTGCTGATTTGGCGTTTGGCGGGATGGGCGTAAGAGAAAAAAGCCTGTTTCGGGTAACAAGAAATGCCGACCTTTCTATGGCAGAATCTATGTTAGAGCATGATATAGACTACCGGTTGGTTATGTCGGAATTATTAAAGAAGCGAAGAAAATTAGCGGCGGTTAGATTAGAACTATCACACAATGCACATGATGATATTGTCAATTATCTATTACAAAAGTTAGAGTTGTCGCCTCTACATGTGTTTAATTTAAAATTACCACTTCAGATGAACGGTTTTTATGATCTTTCAAAGCTTTTACGACAAAAGTCGGGCAATACACAACATTTTTATCCCTACCAAAAACCAAGAATCCCAGAAAAAGGCTATAGCTTGTTTGAAGCGACAAAGGAAAATAGTGTTCTCGCTTGTTATCCATTTCATTCCATGAGGCCGTTTATTGCTATGTTGAACGATGCGGCGACTTCCCCTGATGTTATTTCAATCAAGATGACATTATATCGTCTTGCTGATGATTCAAAGATAATTGATGCCCTAACAATAGCAGCAGAACAGGGTAAAGAAGTAGTAGCGGTAGTAGAGCTACGTGCAAGGTTTGACGAGCAGAACAACATTGATTTATCTAACAAGCTTGAAGACGCGGGCTGCACTATTTTTTATGGTTTTGAAAACTATAAGGTTCACTCTAAGTTATGTTTAATTACCAGCGTTAAGGATGATAAACATTATTATATTTCTGCAATAGGCACCGGTAATTTCAACGAGACAACCGCAGAACTATATACCGATATTAGTTATATTACCCGTGATGAAGATGTTGGAACAGAAATCGCAACGCTATTTCACGATCTATCGCTTGGCAGAACCAATACCATACCGAGAAAAATGCTTATTGCGCCAAACTATTTTAAAACAGAGATAATCCGCCAAATCGATTTTGAGATAGAAAATCATAAAAACAACCTACCGTCTGCCATAACATTAAAGTTTAACTCTCTAAGTGATAGAGATGTTATTGATAAGCTATATGCCGCTTCTAACTGTGGCGTAAAAATTGAGTTAATTGTTCGTGGGATATGTTGTTTAAGAGCAGGTATTCCCAATCTCAGTGAAAACATTACGGTTAGGAGTATAGTTGGAAGATATCTTGAACACTCACGAATTTATAGTTTTGGAGTAGGTGAAACAGCAAGGTGCTATATTGCTTCGGGAGATCTTTTGACACGTAATACCGAGCGACGGATTGAAGCGGGCGTTCAGGTTATCGATGAGCGGAGTAAAACTCTTTTATTAAAAATATTAGATTACCAGCTAATGGATAACTGTAACTGTTGGATTTTGCAACCGGACGGTTCTTATACACGAATAACTGTAGGGGAAGGAGAGGAACTTTTTGACTCTCACACAAAACTGCATGAGTTACTAAATAAATATGACAACGGATACAATATGCAAAAACAGGCACCGCAACAAACCTCATGGGTTAAAAAAATGTTGCAGTTCCTGTTTTCTAAGAAATAAAAATCGGGAAATATGTTGTGTATTAATAATGCAAATATAATGTGAACTTTTTTATCAGATGTCTTCAACCAAGATAGATTCTTCGGCTTGAGGCTCTTCTATGTCGTCAGCAATTATGGGTGATTGCTCCTCAAAACCTGATATTTCATTTTTCATGTTGCAGCTACCTTTGAAATAAACATTGTGAGGCATAACTAAAGACCCGGTGTCAATATCCCCCACGAGAGCACCACCGCTTACAAATTCAGCAACCTCATCTATGTCAACATTTCCTTGTATTTTGCCTGCACAAAGCAAATTTTTTGCTTTTACATGACCGAGAATTTTGCCTGTTTCGCCAACAACTAACACATCCGAAACGGTTACATTTCCCTTAAAAAATCCGTCGAGTCGGATAGCCTCGGCCGAATTAATTTCTCCTTCAAACCATACACCGGAACCGATATGTGTTTCGATTTCTAAACTTTTAGGTTTTTCATCTTTTTTCTTAAGTATCATAGCAAATTTCATTCCTTTCCTTTTAGCATTGCATGGTGAATATTTTTTTATGAAGCAAATAACAGCTCCAAGACAAACATTAGCGCTACCCCGGGAATTGACAAGACCGCTGCTATAAAACAGGTAGTATAGTTAACTGTTATTGCGATTCCTGTAATCGATGAAAGAAGGTTTATTGTTCCAAGTGAACATATTCCGCATCCGGCACTTAAAACAGTTTTTCTGAGGGTATGCTGACCCTTAGTAAGTACGGCAACGACGAGGGTTGTGCTGATTGCAAGAATTGCATAAAAGATAATCTGTGTCATATATTCACCTTCCGCATTTTTTATAATGATATGCTGCTATAGGCGAAAATATAACCTAAATTGCTATTAATATTTTATTGCACTTCGGGTAAAAGATCTATTTTTCCTAAGTCTACCCGAACAGCAACTATTTTTACAGAAATCGCGTCACCTATTCTATATTCTATACTACCATCGTTACTGTATAGTCGGTAATTTTCGTCTATCAGCAAGTAACGATTTGATAGGTCAGATATGGCTATTCTGCCCTCTGCAGAATTATCAAGAAGAACAAATACAGAGTTTTCCGTAATACCGTTAATAATTCCAGTGAAAATTTCGCCTATATGGTCCGCCATAGCCTCGGCTTTAAAGCAATCTTCAATCAACCTTTCGGTTCGAACAAAAAGTTCTTCCTGCAAATTAGCCTTTATAGCTACATTTTTAGCAATCTCTCCATACTCTGCAATTATATTTTTTTGAGGTCTCTTATTAATATAATCGGTTAGAATGCGATGTGTAAATAAATCTGAATATCTTCGTATTGGTGAAGTAAAGTGGCAATAGTCATCGGTAGCCAGTCCGAAATGCATTCCGGACTTATTAGAATACTCAGCCTTTGCCATACAACGTAAAACAGCGTTATTGGCATAATGCTCATACTGTGTATCATTATATTTGTCTATCAGTGTAGCGATATCCTTGCTTTTTACCTCTGTAACACTAAAGTTGATATTCTCATTGCTAATAGTCGATAATGTTTTAATTACATCACTTAAACGTTCAATGTTTGGAGCGGCGTGGCCTCGATAGATAATTGGAAGTCCTATCTCTTTAGAAACCGCTGCAGTGGAGCGGTTAGCCATAAGCATAAACTCTTCTATAATTTTTTCGGATTTTCCACGTTCTTTAAAATATATAGAACAAACTTTGTCCTTTTTGATTTTATACCCGGTTTCCTTAAGGTTAAAATCAATTGAGCCCTCCCGAACACGATTTTTATTAAGAATCATGGCAAGTTTTTGCATGCTCTTGAGTGTCGGAATACAGCCTCGATATTTAGCCTTGATTGAGTCATTAGCGATCCCGTTGAGGATGGCATTCACTTCACTGTATACACCCTGTACTCGTGAACAGATTACAGTTTTAACAAAGCTACTTGCAATTAGTTCGCCGGAGTTAGAAAGCTCCATGATACATGAAAAACAGAGACGATCTTCCCTAGGTGATAAAGAACATAGTCCGTTGGATAGTTCCGGAGGTAACATAGGTATTACCCCAGTGGGGAAATAAAATGAAAACTGCCGTTCATATGCCACATTGTCTAACGAAGTATTAGGGGTAACGTAATGGCTAACATCGGCAATATGCACCCCTAAAAGATATCCATTGTCAGTTTTTTGTAGCGATACAGCGTCATCGATGTCTTTAGTGTCAGCGCTGTCTATTGTAAATATCAAGGCATCACGAAGGTCGATTCTATCCTTAGTAATTGTTGATGTATCAAAAGCTGATACTATATCGTTAGTCTCTGCCTTAGCATTTGTGTTAAAATGGGTACGTATTCCATTGTTATATATAATCGATTTAGCAGCCGAATGGGCATAAGAAGAATCACCAAATCGCTTTTTTACTACACAGCAAAATGAAGACTCCTTGCGTGAGGTTATTTCAGCAGCAACACTTTCTCCCAAGCAAGGCTGCAAAGCGCTTGTTTTTTTTATTGGAACAACCATCGACTCGTTATAGCCATCAAGCTGTAGAGCTAATCTGTTATCACATTCAACAACCTTCCCGGTAACAAGGTTATTCTCTTCAATTATTGAAAGAACACGAGCAAACACTCGGCCATCTTTGCGATCGGGAAGAAGCAAAACTTTGTCGCCAACAAGCACATTGCCCAATTCACGTCCCGGTATAAAATAGTCATCACCGCCATTAGAAGGTGTTGCAAAAGCAAACGTTCCGGTATGTTTTACAACAACAGCCTCGATGGTGGTGATATTTTTTTTGTTCTTTTTTGATTTATCAGTTTTTATATATTGGTATCTGCCGTTTTTTTTTGCAATTTTACCTTTGGATATCATGCGAGACAGAAGCTTGTCTATTCTTTTATCATACCCAAAATAAACCCTTAACTCTTGTTTACTCGAAGGGACTTCTTTTAGTCGCTTAATCAGTCTATCTTTTAATGACATAGGCGGTTATTTTAAATAAATGCTGAAAAGGCCCACTGCAAGTGTTAGTACAAAAAATATTATTGCTGCAATTTTTGTAAATTTTGCAAGAACAGCTTCACGGCTGGTAGGCCTGTTGGTAGCATCTAACATTTCACCACCGCCGATAGCTCCGGCAAGTCCGTTTCCTTTAGATTCCTGTAACATTACCAATACAATGATAACAATACAGCTGATAATTAATACAATTCCACTTATTATTTCTAATGCCGACATCAATTTAATCTCCTTGTTACGTGCACATATCATTTTAACATAAATTTATCTAAAATGCAATCAATTAAATAATATTTTTGCAAAATTTCCATCCTCGGCAAAGGTTGTGCTGTTGTAGAGGATTAGAACATCATCGTAGTTGTTTTGATCCATTAACTGTGAAACGCTGTTGTTATAGATTCTAAAGTCAATAACATCAATCTGTTCATAGCTTGCAGTAAGAAATGGAATAAAACTATTTGCGTAACTATCCTTTACAACTAAAACACTTCCTTCTCCATCACCATTTACAGTTATAAAACCATAGTTACCATGCAAAAATGTAGCGTATTTGTCTACAGTTGTGAGCTTAGCGGTGTCATAAAGTGAGAGCTCTTGATCATCCAACAACATTTTATTGTCGATATCATAATACGTCAAAACGTCAGGTACTGCTGCAAAATATTTGCACTTCGAAAAGTTTGTTCCAAAAAAACCATCGGTAGAAACAGCAGTGTAGTCTTCAATATTAAATGCAGTTAAATCCCTTTCTTTAGCGTATTCAAGATAGGCAAGGTATGCACCGTAAGTCGTCCAGTGATGGTCGGTGCGGTAGTAGATGTATTCATCGCTATGCTCCTTAAGCACTTCTCTAACATCGATAATATTAGCCGATTGCGTATGTTCGTATATGTTATCTATTAATGCATCTTCATCAATCATCGGAGGATGTGCAGGTAGGCCTTCCTTCAATATGTTACTCGCTACCGGAGCAATCATAACACTAACTTTTTCTCCTTCACGCTCTGTGAATTCAAAAAGTGCATTCAAATTTTTATTAAGCTGATCCTCGTCAACACTAAATAGTTTTGCATATAGCTGGTCGTTATCTCCGTACAATACACCATTGTTTTCCACCTTGGTTAATATCCACTCAAGTCTACTCTTAAGATCAATCCAACTATCTCTTAGTAAAAATTGGTCATTAACATAACTTTCAAATTTAGGAGTATATTCATTGTTTAACAGTTCCTGCCATGAAAAATTGGGCATTGTGGTCAACACTCTATTTTCTAAGTCTGAAAAGCTTCGCTCTTCGGCAAAACTATCGAATAAAGCATATAGAAAAATAAAACCCATAAAAATGACTATAAGAGGATAGCGAAACAGCTTTTTTATGTTTTTCAAGTCAAAATCCTCCGTTCTTAAAATCTAAAGTACAAAAATGGATTAAATGTTGCATCAACAAGATAGGCAACACAGGCAACAAGCATTAACATCAATAGCAATACCTGGGCTAAGTGCCATTTTGATAATTTATTGTATATTACAGTGGGCAGCGATGTGGAACAAATAATTCCTATAATCATAATTACAGCATAATTTCTAACAAAATATCCTGCTGCTATTCCGCCTTGCGGGATAAACATCGAAGATAGGAAGGTGAGCAGGTCGTTTAATCCAACAACTGCAAATAGTGCCCAACCTACAACAATTGCAAAGATGGAATAAATATGACCAAATATTTTGTGTTTTTCAAGAAAGTTAAGCAAAAACAGCTTTTCAATGGTGAGCAAAACAAAGTAGTATAGCCCCCATAAAATAAAATTCCAATCGGCTCCGTGCCAAAAACCGGTTAATCCCCACACAATAAAAATATTTAGTATCTGGCGTTTTAGTCCATGACGGTTTCCTCCGAGAGGAATATATACATACTCTCTAAACCATCCTGAAAGAGTCATATGCCATCGGCGCCAAAATTCGGTTATTGAACGGCTTATATAGGGTAGATTAAAGTTATCGGGAAAATCGAATCCCATCATCTTGCCTAATCCGATAGCCATCAATGAATAGCCCGAAAAGTCAAAATAAATTTGAAGAGTGTATGCTAAAATTCCAAGCCATGCAAGAGGTGTTGAAACTTCTGAATATCCGAGGGTACCTACCTCTGTCCATAATGCACCTACATTATTAGCGATTAGTACCTTTTTTGTTAGTCCAAAAATAAAAAGTTTTATGCCTTCTTCAATACGTGGTAGGTCAATCCGTCCCTTTTTCATGTTAAGACGTTCGGCAACATGCGTATACTTTACAATTGGACCGGCAATGAGCTGTGGGAACATAGTTACATAAGCCCCGAAATTAATAATGTTTTTTTCAGGTTCAACTTTTCTGCGATACACATCAATAGTATATGACATAGTTTGGAAGGTGTAAAAACTAATTCCAAGAGGAAGAGTTAACTCCAGCAAAGGAATAGAACTTCCTATCAAGAGGTTAATGTTTGAGATAAAGAAGTCGGTGTATTTAAAATAGAATAACATACCGAGATTGAATAAAACCGACAATAAAAGAAATACTTTTCGAAGTTTAACATTTTCGTCGAAACGTTTAATAAGGTGGGAGAGTAGATAGTCTACTACAGTGGAAGCAATCATGATAGGGAAGTAACGAACCTCACCCCATGAATAGAATATCAAGCTAATAATAAAAAGCCAAGCGTTTTTTAGCCGATAGGGCAATAGGTAGTAAACCCCAAGCGCTATCGGCAAAAATTTAAATAAAAATGTTAGGCTGCTAAAAACCAATATTCCTACCCTCGTTTATGTGTCAATCAGCCGGTATTTCTGCTACAGGCGTATCTTCGCTCGGCAACATAGGTGCTGCTTCACCGGAACCATCAGACATATCATATTGTAGAGTATCGCCCATAATTGCAAGAATAACATCATTTCCGTAAACTAATATTTTTCCGTAGGTTGCTTTTTCGTGTTGGTCAGCAAGATAGGTTTCAAATTCCTTTGTTCTTGCATCGCGGCGCTCGGTTAAATTGGTAACAATTGTATCTACCATGCCGTCGTTTGCTCGAATTACTATAAGCTCGTCAGTTGAAACGTTGATTGAGGAAACAACTCCGGCATACTCCGAAACGTTTGCAAGATCAATACCAATAAATTCTAAAAATTGATCCTCCATAGGCATAGGCATCTGAACAGGCATAACGGCAGTAACCCCGTCAACAACCTCCTGTGTGGTGGCCGGCTGCCCATCAGCATAAATCTCTGCAATAGCATCAGTCACTATTTGATATTGAGCATTTAAACCCTCATCTGAACTGGTAGTGTTTAGATGATCATACTCAGAAGTGTTATCTTCACTACATGCCGTTAAGGTTACCAAAAGCAATGCAGCCATAATTAATGCAATAATTCTCTTCATTATTTTTCTCCTATTTGTTCTTTATTTAAGATTAGTATTTTCATAATGATTGTCGGTATGTAATTATTCTTCAATTAAATTATCGATTATTACCAAAGTTTCTCCGGTTACTATAGAATTTTGTAATTCCTCAAAAAGGATAGCATAATTATTTGAAGTTAAGGTAGCACCTGCAATAGCATCAACCGTTGCTTCGGGGTCTTGATTTTCTGCAATCAGTAAATATCTTGAGTCAAGAGTTTCATATACCTCTTCAGGATATGTTCCGGTAGCAAGCTGCATTGCTATCCTATAATCCTCATTATCTGTTTTGGTTACACCATCACGGTCAATCGCTCCAATATTTATTGAAGTTAGTTCACCATTTACAACTTCAGCGGTAAGGTATTCCTTAAATCCCAAGCTGTCAAAGTCGCTAAGCTCAACCCGGTAGCTTCCGTCGATATAACTCGGGGTACACCCGCTCAAAACAGTTACTGTTAAGGCTATTACAATGCATAAAAACACATATTTATTACTAATTTTCATTAATGACATTACGGTAATCACCTTTTTGCTATAAACAACAACCTATTTTGATATGAAAATATACCGTATCATTATAGCATAGCGTTGCTGTTAAGTCAAGCAAAAACAACCGTATGTCAGAAGATGTCGACAAGTACGGGAAGTTGTTGATTAATGTTTTAATTAATAGCTAAATTGAGTTTTTCAACGCGTATATTTTGTAACATAACATTGTTTGCCAATGTAGAGATAAATTGTAAATTTGTAGGTCGTTTTTTATTATCCTTATTGCAGTAGCCAAAATATTTGTTTTGATACAATGGGTTAGCATGACTCCATCCTGCTTCAATGGCAGATCTAATTGTTTTCTCAACGAGTCCGGTTGTAGTTTTGTATTCTTTGGCTATTTTTGGGTAGATAATTTTTGTTATCGATAATGATACATCCGTTTGTTGCATGAATAATAGTATCGCATAATAGGCATAGTGAAATCCTAAATGTTCTGCAGATATATTAAGGTTACGTAAAATTGAATAAATGATTTCATCATTTGAATCAAAAGGAGATACGCCATATCCCTCTCTGGAAAGTTGCTCGAATATGGTGGACACAATAACTGTTTCACTACGTGGTTTAACAAAATAGTATGAAAAATCAGCATTAATCATTGAAGCTTCAATGATTTTGTTATTCGCCGGCAACACACCGTAAAATTTTAATGGGCGATTAATTTTGCTGTCGTAAAGCTTCTTTAACATTATTGCATCAATTTCAGGAACAAAGACATCGGTAAGTACCAAATCATATTCAGCTGAAGATAGTCTATCAAACAATCCAATGCCATCTGTAAAGCACAAATCAGACTCTATATCAACCTTAGATAATAGTTCTTTGCAGTGCACGGAAGATAAATAGTCAGATTCATTTATTAACATTTTTAATTTAGCAGTACTCATTGATTATAGTTGACATTGTCAACCCTTTTAAATACGATTAAATTACTTTAGTTAATAATATCATAAACAATAGCATTAGACAATGGATAATAGACATATTCTATATTTAGCACATAAATATGATTCATTATTTAAATACAATCACGAAACATTGACAAAATACCCCTTAGGTTATATAATTAAACGGGTAAATAACAATGAGGTGTATAATGCAATGGACTGGACTAAATGAACTACGTGAAAGGTATCTGAGTTTTTTTGAAAAACGTGGTCACTACAGGTTTGGTAGCTTTTCTCTGGTTCCCTCGGACGATAAAAGTTTATTGTTAATTAATTCCGGAATGGCTCCGTTAAAGAAGTACTTTCTCGGTCAGGAATATGTCCCGGGAAATATAGCTACATCCTGTCAAAAATGTATCCGTACACCGGATATCGAAAATGTAGGAATAACTGCTCGTCATGGAACATTTTTTGAAATGCTTGGTAATTTCTCTTTCGCTGCATATTTTAAGGAAGAGGCTATTCAGCATGCCTATGATTTTTTTATTAAAGAACTTGAAATCCCACTTGAAAAGTTATACTTTTCAGTATATGAGAAGGATGACGAGGCCTATGAAATATGGACCAAAAAGCAAAACATTCCGGCTGAGCGCATGGTGAGATTTGGCAAGGAAGACAACTTCTGGGAGATAGGTGCAGGCCCCTGTGGACCATGTAGTGAAATATATTTCGACCGAGGCAGTCAACACGGGTGTGATAAAGAAGACTGCAAGGTTGGATGCGACTGTGATCGATATGTAGAGGTTTGGAATCTTGTATTTACTCAGTTTATTTCAGATGGAAATGGCAACTACGAAAAGATGGAACATGGTAATATAGACACCGGTATGGGCCTTGAGCGTCTTGCCTGTGTTATGCAGGATGTGGATAATCTGTTTGAAGTTGATACAATGCGCTCAATTATAGGGCAAATTGAGGAGCTTGCTGGCTACAGCTATAAGCAAGACAAATCTAAGGATATATCGGTAAGAGTTGTTACTGACCATATTCGCAGTACGGTATTTTTGGTTGGAGATGGTGTTATTCCCAGCAATGAAGGTCGTGGATACGTGCTCCGCAGATTGCTTCGACGTGCTGCTCGCCATGGAAGATTATTAGGTATAAACGGCCCGTTTTTACAAACCCTTAGTGAGACCGTGATAGAGCTTAATAAAAAATCCTATCCTGAGTTATCGGATAACGCACAATATATTAAAAAAGTTATTGGTGTTGAGGAAGAGCGTTTTGCGAAAACTATAGATAGCGGCTCAACCTTATTGTTGGCTGAAATCGATAAATTAAAGAAATGTAATGGAAATATTCTTGCGGGAGATGTTGCCTTTAAACTTAGTGACACGTTCGGATTTCCACTCGATTTAACTAAAGAAATTCTTTCTGAACACAGCTTGAAACTTGATGAAGAAGAATATAAAAAGTTACTTCAAAAACAAAAAGATACTGCTAGAGAAGCGCGTGCTAAGATGGGTGATGCAAGCTGGGCAGAAGAGGTGTTCTCCGGCAAAAATTTGCCAGCTACTGAATTTATAGGATATAATGAACTAAAATCAACTGTAAATGTATTGGCATTAGCTGTTGCAGGAGAATTGACCGATTCCGTTGAAGCATTTAACAATGTTGTTGAAGATGTTGCAGTTATCCTTGACAAAACTCCATTTTATGCCGAAGGAGGCGGTGAGGTTGGTGATTTAGGCCAATTATATGGCAATAATCTAACCGTCGATGTAATAGATACAATAAAAATTTCCGGTGGTTTATTTCTTCACAAATGTAGGCTTTTAAGTGGAGCAATCTCGGAAGGACAGCGTTTGACCGCACAAGTCGAAGAAACGCGAAGGAACGCTATAAAAAGAAATCATACTGCGGCACATTTGCTTCAAAAGGCGTTAATTGAAACTCTTGGCGAACATGTTCACCAGGCAGGTTCATATGTAGATAATACACGATTAAGGTTTGACTTTACACACTTTTCTCAAATGACCCAAGAAGAGATAGTGTTAATTGAAAATAAAGTTAATGAGGTTATTTTTAAAGATTTAAAGGTTACGGCCGAACAACTACCGATTGAAAAAGCAAAAGAGCTTGGTGCTCAAGCACTTTTTGGTGAAAAATACGGTGAGGTTGTTAGGGTGGTTTCTGCAGAGGGCTATTCGGTTGAGTTTTGCGGCGGCTGCCATGTCGAAAACACATCACAGATAGGTTGTTTTAAAGTATTGTCGGAGAGCTCGGTTGCAGCCGGAGTTAGACGTATTGAAGCTACTACCGCTCAGGGTGTTCTTAGCTATATTAAAGAACGTGAAGCTCTACTTGCTACTTGTAGTGACATTATCAAACTAAATAATCCAACCGAGCTGCCTAATAAAATGACAGCCATGGTAGCAGAGCTAAAGGAAAAAGATTCCGTTATAACCGCTCTTAAGTCAGCTGCTGCTGATTCCCAACTAACAAAGGTTAAAAACAATGCTAAGGAAATAGATGGAATCATTCTTTATAAAGGTGTGTTAGATGGAATTGATGCTAACACATTAAAAGATTGCACTGCGGGAATAAAGTCTGAAAATGAAGATAGTGTTGTTTTCTTGATTGCTGTAAATTCTGATAAAACCATGATGGTTGCAGCATGCGGAAAAGGTGCTGTTGCAAAGGGCAAATCTGCCGGAAATATTATTAAAAGCGTTGCAGCAAAATATGCTGGAAATGGTGGTGGCAAACCTGACTTTGCAATGGGTGGACTAAAATCGTCGGAAAATATTGCTGACATCATTGATGAAATTGACAACATAATTTAATTTTAAATATCAATCTATTTGGAGGAAATAAAATGAGCTGTCTTTTTTGTAAAATGCTTAAAGGTGAAATACCATACAAATCGGTATATGAGGATGATAATTTTTTCGCGATTAAAGACATAGCTCCAATTGCACCGATTCATATACTTATTATTCCAAAATTACACATTAAGGATGCAGCTGAACTTAAAAATAGGGGAGAGTTGGCTGCCGAGATATTTGAAATAGCCGAAAAAATAGCTGCTGAGCAGGGAATGAATAATGGGTATAGACTAATAACAAATATAGGTGACGAGGGTGGTCAATCGATAGCACACCTGCATTTTCATCTACTTGGCGGAAAAAAACTCGAATGGCCTAACATATAATTTAATAAAGGAGAAGTGATGTCAGAAGTATATACTATAGAAATTGCCGGGTTAAAAAGAGATCTCCCAATATGTAAGGTTGATGATAAATTATCAATTGCAGCGTTTAATATGTTTAACGATGTTGAACTAACAAAAGCTTGTGCGAAAGAGCTATTAAAAAAAGCTCCCGAATTTGATATTTTATTTACAGCTGAAGCAAAGAGCATTCCTTTAGTTTATGAAATGGCTCGGTGCTCGGATAAGCCATATATTGTAGCTCGTAAGGGCACAAAATTATATATGAATGACCCTCAATTATTTGATGTACGCAGCATAACAACTGCAAGAGAGCAGCATTTGGTAATGGATAGTAATGATCTTAAGATAATGGAAGGAAAAAAACTATACATAGTTGATGACGTTATCAGCACAGGCGGCTCTTTATATGCATTGGAACAAATTGCGGATACTGCAAAAGCTACTATTGTATGTAAAGGCGCAGTATTGGCTGAAGGTGAGGCACAGGAAAGGGATGATTTAATTTATCTTGCGCCATTACCGTTATTCTTTAAATAATTATGCGACGACCGTTAGCCTATTTTGGATTTAGCTTTCTTTTTTCTCTAATGGCAGCTATATTGACGGATATAGGTTTAATAGTTGTATTAATTTTATGCGTTGTATTCCTAAGTGTAGCTTTTATTATTAGAAAAAACAATAAAATTATCTCAGGGAGTATAACTATAATCGCAGCTGCAGCGGTTGTTGCGCAGATATATTTATTTCTTTTTAATATTTACTACATAGGCACTGGAGATGCATTACCTGTAGGTGAACATTTTGTAGAGGGGTTAGTCGTGGATACACGAGGAACCACTTATGGAACCACTGTAGTCAATATTAAATTAACAGAATCAGAAACACTACCCGTTGGTCGTTTAGTAAGTGTAAACGACTGTCCTAACGATATAGAAGATGGACAAATAATCAGCTGTAATATCATTGTGAATAATACCGGAATTGCTGATACAGACAATTATATTGATGGAATTTTTTTAACAGCGATATATATCGATGGATTGAAGGTGTTATCCGAAGGGAACGGAATAGATTATTATTTCACTAATCTGCAATCTAAATTATCCCAGCGCATTATGCCCTATATGTCGCAGGAAAATGCAGGAGTTGCTGCTGCCATAACATATGGCGACCGATCGGGTCTACCATATGAAATAGTTCTCGATTTTAATCGCGCAGGGCTTTCACATGTTTTGGTCGTATCCGGACTTCACCTCTCTATACTTTGTGCATTACTGCTTATTGTATTAAAAAAAGTAACTAAAAATAAATATATTATATATCCGATATTAATACTAATAGTAATACTGTATACTCTTTTATGCGGAGTTCGTCTTTCAATTGTAAGAGCCGCATTTGTTGTTGTTATGTTATCAATTTCAAAGCTGCTTTCCAAACGTGCCGACTCATACACATCGCTAGGACTTGCCGTATTAACTGTTACATTAATTAATCCATATTCTTCGGTTGATTTATCATTGCTTTTATCTTTGTTTGCTACTGTCGGGATACTATATTCAAATGAAGCCTATTTCCCTACAATGTATAAAATAAAGATGAAAAACAGATACCTATCAGCGATTTTGGAAGCCTCATTAACCTCCGCAGCAGCTATATTTGCTACAATGCCGGTATTTGCAGCATTGGGAGATGGCTTTTCTTTACTGGCAATACCTGCAAACATTGCAGTTGTTGTGTTAGTTACACCAATAATTTCAACTGTTCTATTAGGCATAGTTTCGACATTTCTCCCATTATCGCAGCTCTCTGCATTTATTTTTAGAGTGGCCGAAATCTTAATTAATTTATTAACAGAAATTGCGGAGTTTGTGTCCTCTATAGAATGGCAGTTTATCAACTTTAATGGAAATTATCCATTTATTGTACTACTTATTGCATTTAGTGTTGGATTCTTGCTAAGCATTTTTTATAAGCCAAAGCAGGTCTTATTTGGCGGAGCAATAGTAGTTTTAGTGGGTATTATTTCTTACTATACCTTAGACTATAATATGTTACATGTGGCAGTTGTTGGTGAAACACAAAACCCTGTTGTTGTGATAACCAAAAACAGCAGTGCAGCTGTCATTTATAGAGGAACCAAGAGCAACAACCAAGAAGTTGAAAAATATTTAGCAGGGTTAAATATTAGACAAATTGATACAATAGTAG
This sequence comes from uncultured Oscillospiraceae bacterium, assembly GCA_964368815.1. Classification (GTDB taxonomy): domain Bacteria; phylum Bacillota; class Clostridia; order Oscillospirales; family Ruminococcaceae; genus CAYJBH01. Next base: position 42,687 of record CAYJDA010000005.1, on the reverse strand, counting down.
ATATCAGCCACTCCGAAACAAGTTTAGAACTTGATGCAGAAACAATATATTCATTTGAGAAAACAGAGTTATATAATGCAGAACTAACAATAATGGACAATGTTGTTCTCACCTTGCGAAAACAACCAAACAGCAATATATCGTTGATTGATATAGCGGGATTTAACGTTGCTATGGCGAGTGGAGTAGTCGATTACAGCGGATATGGCCACCATGATTTGGTTGTAGCTGGTTCGTCAATGCAGTATAATATCAAAACAGTAATGCTTTTTACAAGAAAACCATCTTCAAGTATAAATTTTGACGCAGATATTCTTTTACCACACGAAGAAACAGTAACCTTTAAAATTAAACCTGGTCGATCTTACATAGTTGAGGTATAGCAATTGAACCATTTAACTGTTAAAAAAGATAATCAAAATGACTTTATATTGTATTCGAGTGAGGACCTATCTCTACTTAGAATGGCTGAATCTGAGTTTATTTCAGATAATACGTCTGCCGAATTGATTAGATATGAGCAAGGTGAATTCGATATATCTGAGCTAATTTCCGAACTCGGTTTGATGTCATTCTTTAATGATAAGAAAATTATTGTTATTAGAATTAATGATATTTCAAAATTTTGTGATGACGACTTTGAACTTTTGAACAGCTCCATAGAGTTATCAGAGTCCTGTAGAGTAATTTTGTTCATTAACTTTGCAGACAAGTTTTCATCAGAGAGTAAAAGAGCAAAATTACTAAAAAATACGATTGAAACCGTTGGAATTTATAAGAACATTGCAAAATTAACGCCAGATAAAGTAAAAAAACATGCAATTTCATCCGTAAAGGCATTAAACTGTACATATGAAAATAACGTTATTGACCTACTGGTCAATAAATATTCACATGACATTTTGTTATTAAACAATGAAATTGAGAAATTGGCTGCTTTTAGCAATTATACTAATATTAAGGCTGAAGATGTAGAAAAGATAAGCACTACTGTATTATCCTCGGATATTTTTTCTCTTATAAATATGTTGACCGGTAAGAATATTAAGGAATGCTTTAAACGACTTGAAATAATTATTGATCAAGGGAACGAGCCAATTGCTATTTTAGCAGCGATAAGTAATTCCTTCATAGATATTTACAGAGTAAAGATAGGTAACGCCTACTCAAGAGACTATAAAAATGTATTTAAGGATTTTGGATATAAAGGGAGTGATTATAGGTTAAAAAAAGCCACTGAACTTGCAAATAAACTTTCTAGGAAAAAAATCTCAATGGTTATTAGTTTGCTTATTGAATCCGATAAAAAGCTAAAATCTTCGCAGGTGGAGCGAAATATTTTATTGTATCGTTATATTCTTGAAATTTTAGTAATTCTTCAGGGGAGAGATAATGGAGCTAATCGCCGTTAAAGAGGCAATTGTTGTTGAAGGTCATTATGATGTTATGCGACTTAGAGAAATTGTTTCATCCGTTGTTATAGAAACAGGGGGCTTTGCAATTTTTAATGATAAAGAGTCACAAAAATTGTTGATTAATCTTGCAAAAAAGAATGGATTGATAGTTCTTACCGACAGTGACTCAGCAGGATTTAAAATCAGAGCCTTTGTATCTCAGCTAGTTCCGAGCGAGTATGTGAGACACGCATATATACCTGAGATTGTAGGTATGGAAAAGCGAAAACAAACACCCTCTAAATCCAAGCTTATCGGGGTTGAAGGTGTTGATAGAGAGTTATTAAGAGAAGCTTTATTATCAGTTGCTAATATTGATAATAAAGAATACGAGATTTTCGATACAGCTTTGCTTTACTCCTTAGGGTTAAGCGGCAAAACTCAAAGTGCATTAAAAAGAAGAAACCTTTTAAAGGAGCTGGGACTTCCTACCAGATTGAGTACAACCGCAATGTGCAAAATTCTTCCGCGTATGATTTCGATAAGTCAGCTAAAGGCTATGGTTGAATAACTTATAAATATAATCAGGTTCATCGAGGGTGATTATCCTTCCACAAAAGGGGTAATCACCCTTTACTTTAGAAAAGTCAAGCTTATAGGCTTGTAGAAGCGGCCAAGAAATATTATAGTATTTGTTATTTTTACGATCACCATACTTATCGTCACCAAGAATTGGCAAACCAACATGGTCAAGTTGAGCTCTTATTTGATGAGTTCTTCCCGTTATCAATTTAATTTCTAATAAGGATAACTGATCTTTCTTTTTTAGAACTCGGTATACCAATTTGCATTCTTGACTACCTCGGGCGGGAGTATCATATATACCAACCCGGGATTCAATATTATTTTTTATTAAATAATGTGTCAAAAAGGTATCACCATTGTTGTTTGCAGCTCCTATAACAACCGCTCGATAATACTTATTATATCCGAAATTGGTCTGCAAAGACAAAACATATTCGTAAACCTCTTTGGTCAATGCAAAGATAAGAAGACCTGATGTTCCAACATCAAGTCGATGACATAACATAGCTGAATGAAACTTATCAATAATAATTTTTTCTGCAGTGTAATAATAATTCCCGTTGCTTGGAAGACCTTGGGGTTTTTCTATTATTAATAAAAAACCATCGTTATAAATTATTGGTAGATCTGGAGCCCTTAATTTAAAATATATACAAACAGAATCGCCTTTATCGACCTTTAAGGTCAATGCAGGTTTTTTACCATTTACTTTTATTTTGTTTTGCTTAATATATCCTGCGTATCTAGAGTAGCTCATACCGAAGGAACGTTCCTTAATATAGCTGTATAAGGAAGTATTATTTTCAACAATGAACTCTGTCATAAGTGCACTCCACATTCATAATATACAGTTCTGTAATATAAATCCTATTCCAAACGACGATAAGTTTACAATTATTGAGAAGAGTAATGGCCTTTTGTGTATTCCTTTATATAAAATATATTCAGCAAGAATAACGCAAATCTCTAAAATAATTATTGTTATTGTTAAATTTAGATTGAGGGAATATGCCCAGTAATACAAAATAACTGTAGTTGGATTTGTTATAATATTTACCATTATTGCATATTTTAATGATATTTTGTTAATTCGAGCAATTGTAAGCTCGATGATTAACGTAAGAGATAGTGAAATTAATAAATATGTAAATATCATCGAAGGTCGCCTTGTTTGTATTTATAATGTTTCATTGCAATAAAGTATATTATTAAGGAAACTATTGTCATAAAACTTAAGGAGAAGGGAAGCTGTGTTCCCAAAAAGGTAGGAATACTTCCAATAAATAATCCGAATGTAAGCAAACCAAAACCAAACCCCTTTGATAATATTTGTGTAATAGCCCAAAGAGTAATCGGCATTGTCATCTGAAAAAACAGCACACCTGTAATTCCTAATATTGGATTATCAGATACAAAAAAGCATATTGATGCAATTAAGATACTTATGCACCCTGTTAACTGTGCACCAAATTTATCGGAGAGAAATCCTCCAATCATTTTTCCTGCAACAACGGCAATAACAAATATCAGCGACCATTGTGTTTTCCAAGGAAAAGTTTGCAGTGTTCCAATAAATCCCCTCATAACTACAACAAAAAATAAAGAAATAATTACTAGATGCCTGTATTTGATAGTTATTGACATTTTTAACGTTGGTAAAGTACTCTCTTTTTTTACCCATAAAAAAAATGTAAATATTGATAAGATTAACAAAATGGGAATTTTCCAATTGTTGTTAAGTAATGCGCCCATAAATATACCAAGTGCGCCGGGAGCAATAAATACTCCCAATGGTGATGCCTTAGTTGTTCTATTCATTACCGCAAGCCCACCACCTAAATGGAAAAGTGCATTACCTACTCCGGCTATAAACAATGATAAAATACTATAATTTGTAAACAACCAAGCAATTACTGTTAAAAAAATGCCTAATGACGCGGTTTTTAAAGGAGGGAATTTACCGTCAATTATAATACCTAATGGCATCTGCAGTGCAAAAGCACAAAAGTTGTAGATAATTAATGCAACTAATATATTTGAATCTTCTAAGTTTGCAACCAAAAAGGCACAATTAAGATCAACCAAAAAATGAGACAGCGTTACCAGTAACATTTTATTTAACCTTTTTCCTTTTATAAATTAATAAAAACAGCGTAGCAGATACGACCGCGACGGTCAAAACAGTTGCTATTAGTAATACATTATAATGTGTATTAGGAACTTCGGCATCGCTTCCACGTTTTTGTGAAATACTTAAATCCGTCGGAACTGCGCCACTGTTTAATGAAGTGTTTGTTGGGTCATCAATACAAACCCATCCTTCATGTTGCATATAGTAGCTAATATATCCCCAATTTAAACCGTTTGCATCGATATAAGAGCTACTAAATGAGCCTCCAATTAAAGAATAATCTTTTTCTTCTATCAATTCATAGCTATTTCCGCTGTTTGGATAAGTATAAAGCTGCACCACCGGAAGGGACATTTCTTCACCATCATAGTCAGATATTTCATTATCTTCAATAAATGAAATATTATCGTAAACAACGGTAACATCATCACTGTGAATCCATCCAATATCGTAATAATACCATTCATTCCAGCTCCAACTTATAAATATTTCAGTGTTGTTAGTAATCGTATTAACTACCGATGTATTTTCGGGTGATACATAAACGTTTATCGCATCCATTGACGAAGCAGCAATAAACGTTCGGTTTACGGGAACACAATCCTCTGCATTTGCCCAATAAAAATCGTCTTCAGGCTCCCAAATTACATCTGCAAATGCGGGTAAAGTGTATAACATTGATAAAATTAATAATAACAAAAAACATATATACCTTTTCATAAACTCTCCAAATGTTGGCTTTACTATAAATAATTATAACAGAAATGTAATTAATCTGGCAAGTAAATTATTTATTACAGTTAAAAAACAATGGAGAGAAAACAAGATGTCTTCTCTCCATTTGATATAAATTTATTGGGATTAATACATGCCACCCATGCCGCCCATTCCCGGGTTTGGCATTGCGGGTGCAGGATTTAGGTCAGGCTCATCTGCTACAAGGGCTTCGGTTGTAAGCACCATGGATGCAACCGATACAGCATTTTGTAATGCACTGCGTGTAACCTTTGCAGGATCAACGATTCCGGATTTAATCATGTCGACATATTCTTCTTTTTGTGCGTCGAAACCGTAGTTTACCTTGTTGGAGGTTAAAATCTTGTCGATGATAACAGAACCTTCAATTCCCGCATTTGCAGAAATTTGGCGTAGAGGAGCTTCTAATGCTTTTAATACAATGGCAGCGCCTGTAGCCTGGTCACCTGATAGCTTTGTAGCGGCTTCCTTAACAGCATTGATTGTATTGAGTGGTGCAACACCACCTCCTGCAACAATACCTTCCTCAACAGCAGCGCGTGTAGCCGAAAGAGCATCTTCGATACGAAGTTTCTTCTCTTTCATCTCTACCTCGGTAGCAGCACCAACCTTGATAACTGCAACACCACCGGAAAGTTTTGCCAAACGTTCCTGAAGTTTTTCACGATCGAAATCGCTGGTAGTAGTATCAATTTGGGCTTTAATTTGACCAATACGTTCCTTAATAGTAGCGGACTTACCGGCACCTGAAACTATAATGGTGTTTTCTTTTTGAACACAAACCTGTCCTGCTTTTCCAAGCATTTCGAGGGTAGCATCCTTAAGATCAAGTCCTACTTCTTCACTAATTACTGTACCACCGGTAAGAATAGCAATGTCCTGTAGCATTTCTTTACGACGATCACCAAAACCGGGAGCTTTAACAGCAACACAGGTGAATGTTCCACGCAGGCGGTTTACAAGAATTGTTGTTAAAGCTTCACCTTCGATATCTTCGGCAACAATAACAAGTTTTTTACCAGACTGAACAATCTGCTCTAATAGCGGAAGAATGTCAGCGATAACAGAAATTTTCTTGTCGGTGATAAGAATGAGAGCATCGTCAATAATTGCTTCCATTTTTTCGGCATCGGTTACCATGTACGGGGAGATATAACCACGGTCGAACTGCATACCTTCAACAACCTCGGTGTAGGTATCGGCTGTTTTGCTTTCCTCAATTGTAATAACACCGTCTGCAGAAACTTTTTCCATAGCTTCGGATATTAATGTTCCGATAGTTTCATCTGCAGCAGAGATAGTTGCAACACGTGTAACGTCTTTACTGCCACTAAGCTTTTTGCTGTTGCCCTTTAAGGCTTCAACAGCTGCAACAACTGCGGTATTCATTCCACGCTTAATGTCCATGGGGTTAGCACCAGCGGCTACATTTTTCATACCTTCCTGAACAAGTGCCTGTGCAAAAACGATAGCTGTTGTAGTACCGTCGCCGGCTGCATCGTTTGTTTTGGTTGCAACTTCACGAAGAAGCTGTGCACCCATATTCTCGTAACTATCCGATAGCTCAATTTCCTTAGCAATAGTTACGCCATCGTTAGTGATTAACGGAGCACCGAACTTCTTGTCTAATACAACATTGCGACCCTTGGGGCCAAGTGTAATTTTTACTGTGTCGGCAAGCTTATCGATACCAACCAGTAGATTTTTGCGAGCCTGCTCGCCATGTTCAATCATTTTAGCCATTAAATTATACCTCTTAATTTTCTATTGATTACTTCTCTACTACTGCCAAAATATCTGAAAGCCTGACTATAAGACAGTCCGAACCATCCATCTTTACTTCAGTTCCGGCATATTTAGACGCTATTACCTTATCGCCTTTTTTTACAGTCATCTTTACTTCGTTTCCATCAACTAATCCGCCGGGTCCAACTGCTATTACCTCGGCAATTTGCGGTTTTTCTTGAGCGCTACCCGGTAAAACAATACCGCTTTTTGTAGTTTCCTCTGCTTCAACCGCCTTTAATACAACACGGTCAGCAAGTGGCTTAATTTTCATTAAATATACCTCCTGTAAAAGTTTTGGCACTCAACGCCTTTGAGTGCTAATGATATTATAATCAGTTCGGAAAGAAATTGCAAGCTTTTTTTAAAAATTTTTTTAAAAAAGTAAAAAATAATATTCTTTTTATCGACATAACTTATCATAATTTGATATGATTACATATATTTTGAGAAAAAATGACGCTTTACTATTTATTTTTTTATCAATTTATGATATTATTACTGTGTGCAAACAAACGCAATTAATCATGACGTTACTTTTGTGAGAATAATATAGAATGAATAATACTGCAACATTAAAGTTAGCTGTTATCAGTGTGATAATTGTTTTATCTACAATGATACTAAATATCGGATTAGTTGGGCAAGCCCAGGAAAATCCAGTTTCGTCATCCACTATTACCGAGGAGGTTGATGAAAACATTGAACAGGATATAAATTCTGCCGACCAAGCTACAAGAGGGGTGTTTAATGCACCTGATGAAATAAAATCTTTTTGGATTACTGCTGGGGTAGACTATGCTATAAGTAGTTCTGATACTGAAGAAACTGTAAAAAACCAGATTACCTCGATTATTTCTCAGGCTGAGGAATATGGATTTAATACCATATTTGTTCCCCTTGAAGCTGAAACCGGAGTCATTTATGCCAGTTCATCTTTAAGGAGTGCAACAGGATTTGATACTTTTGATTATATTTTAAATGCAGCAAAGGCAAATGATATTTACGTATATCCTGTTTTTACTGCATCTTTTCAAATGATAGAGGATGAGTTTACTATCTCCGAAGAACTTTCATCGGAGGTGCGAACCTCTGCAGCGTCAAATTTAGAAGACTTTGTAAAGCTATACGATTTGGATGTTGTATTTATTAATGGATATCAAAATCCTGCTACCTCTAATACCATGGCACTTTATCGAAGTGAAGGGGGAGGTATGGGCTATGAAAATTGGATGAATGAAGCATCTACTTCACTTGTGACCTCAATGGTCGATGCTGTGAAAACAGTTCGGCCCGAAACCGCTGTCGGAATAGTGGTAGAGCCGGTTTGGGCAAATGAAGAAACTAATTCGTCAGGAAGTGCAACCACATCTGATTATGAAATGCTAACAGATGGAAATATTGATATAGATTCTATACTAACTTCTTCATCAATTGATGTTGTTGCTGTTAATGCTCCAGGATCATTGACGGACGAAGTAATACCGTTTGAAACTGTTTTGTCATGGTGGGCAAAAAAAAGTGAGGAGTACAATATATCTGCCATTGCACTTATAAATAATCAAAACTTAGGCAGTGAACTATCAGGGTGGGCTGCACCGGATCAGGTTATGAGACAGGTTATTGCTACACGTGAAATTAATAACATTCTTGGTTCAGCTTTTTACTCCTATGCCGGGCTAATAGAGAACCATGAACAAAGCACGGATGTTTTAATACAGTACTATAGCAATATGGTTCAAACTTCGGATATTTTAACCGACCTTACTGTTAGCAGACCGGAACAACTTGAGTACAAAACATTTGAAACTGAGGTGCATTTTTATGGTGCGTCGGATCCGAATTTTGCTATTCAGATTAACTCAGAGGAACTGGAACGCAATGAAAACGGTGTATTTTCGATAGCGTTTCCACTTAAAGCGGGACTTAACACCTTTGTTTTTACCCATAAGGAAAAGGAAGTTGTTTATAATATTACAAGAGAAGTTCAGATATTTGGTGATGTTTCACCGGCGGGTTCGGTTACAGTTGAGGGAGGAACGGAACTTAGATTTACTGCAGAGGCATACCTTGGAGCAAATGTTACCGCAACAATTAACGGTAGCACTGTTGAACTTACAGAAACAACGGTTGAAAGCGAAGATGGAGCAAACGATACCAGTTATACACATTATACCGGAAGTTATACTGTTCCTGCGGGTGAAGAAAATGCAGTTTCACTTGGAAATATTAATTTTACCGGAGTATGGGATGGAATAACCCAAACAAAGCAAGGGGCAGAAGTTAAGGTCGCTGCAAGCGTTTTAATCGATACCGGCAATGTTGTTATGGTTACTGCCGACCAAGCAAGAACATACCCAACTTCTGTATTAAACTCTGATCCATGGGGAAACACATTCCCATTACCTAAAGGAACTGTAGACTATGTAGTAAGTGATCTTCTTACATATCAGGATGCAAATGATAGCTATAATTACTATATATTAAAATCGGGACATCGAATTAATGCAGACGATGTTACATCGCAGGGAGTTCAACCGGGCTTGGTTAGCACTATAAGCACAGCATCATTTTCTGCCGATTCAAGATACGCATATTTAACCCTGACTCCATCTGTTAAAATGGCGTATGTTTCCAGTTTATCACCTCTCAACTTTAATAATGAGTCCGGGCTACAGGGTAGTTTTATAGCCAATAATTTTAGCATACTCATTAAATCCTCAACGTTAGCACCCGAAGCTATTCCGCTTTTAACACAGAATAATTTATTTTCAGGGATAACTGTTGCACAGGAAGGTGAGGATGTTAGAGTAAATATGTCGCTCACAACAGCCGGTAATTTTTTAGGGTATATTGCATACTATGATTCTTCCGGAAATCTTGTATTTAGGTTTAATCAATATCCTAATTCTATCTCCGAGTTAAAGGTGTATATAGACCCAGGCCATGGCGGTAATGACCCCGGAGCTATTCCAATTGCAGGCATGAAATCTGAAAAAGATTTAAACTACGAGATGGCAATTAAGGTGGCCGACCTGTTACGAGCGCAGGGAGTTCAGGTTGAGATGACGGAAATGTTAAATGTTAACCCATCGCTTGATGAACGCCGTAATGCTTCTATTGCATACTCACCACACATTTTTGTTAGTCTACATCATAACTCTTCGTATAGTCCATCGGCAACCGGAAGTGAAGTGTGGTACTTTAATCCATATTCTAAGAGTTATGCAGCAAATATATCCTCGGCAATTTCCGGAGCTCTCAATACTACAAATAGAGGCGAGAAGTACGGGTGGTATCGCGTCGCATCGCATACTCATTTTCCTGCAATGCTTGTTGAATATGGTTTTCTTTCAAATACCGCAGAATATGAAAAGTTACGCACAAGCGCATACCAGGATGCAATGGCTCAAGCAACTGTAAATGCCATTTTGTCCTCGTTTGGATTTTAATTAAGGAGATAACACATTATGAAAAAATTTATGGATGAGAATTTTTTACTTCAAAGTGATGTTGCAATAAAGCTATATCACGACTATGCAAAGGATATGCCGATCTTCGACTACCATAATCATCTAAATGCAAAGGAAATATATGATGATTTAGTTTTTGAGAATATTTCAAAGGTCTGGCTTGGAGGTGATCATTATAAATGGAGGTTGATGAGAACTAACGGTATAGATGAAGAATATATAACCGGCAACAAAACAGACTATGAAAAATTTTTATCATACGCTAAAACTATTTCTTATTCAATAGGAAATCCTCTTTATCACTGGAGTCATCTGGAGCTTCAGCGTTATTTCGACGTGTATGAACCTCTAAATGAAGCAAATGCAAAACAAATATACGACAGATGTAATACACTTTTACAGGAAGAGGGTTTTTCGGTAAGAAATTTGATTATTCGCTCTAATGTAAAGGCCATGTGCACTACAGATGACCCCAAAGATGATTTAAAATATCATAAACTACTTGCAGAAGAGGGTTTTGCCTGCAAGGTGTTACCGACCTTTCGCCCTGATAACATTTTGCATACCGAAAAACCCGGATTTTTGCCATATATTTCAGCATTAAGAGAAGCAGGGTATACTGTTAATAATCTTAAGGAGTTATTAGAATTTCTGGTTGCTCGCATGGATTATTTTCATGATGCAGGGTGTAGACTATCAGATCATGCGCTTGATGTAGTAATGTATCTCGACTCATCCTTTGATGAGGCATCATTAATTTTTGATAAATCATTAAATGGAAAAACTTTAATGGAGGATGAGCTTAGAAAATACAAAGGTTATGTAATGAGCTTCCTTGGAAAGGAATACCACAGTAGGGGATGGGTTCAGCAGTATCACATCGGCCCAATGCGAAATAACTCTACAAGAATGCTTAAACAGCTTGGTCCGGATACCGGATTTGACTCAATTAATGATAGATTTGTAGCGCAAGATTTGTCACGACTTCTCGACAATATGGATTCGGAAAACAGGCTTCCAAAAACAATATTATACTGTATTAATCCATCAGATAATGCTGTTCTTGCTACTATGCTCGGTAATTTCCAGGGCGGCGGCATTGAGGGGAAAATACAATTTGGATCCGGCTGGTGGTTTATGGACACAAAACCGGGAATGATTAAACAGATGGAAGATTTAGCCTCTATGGGAATGCTGTGCCGCTTTGTTGGAATGTTAACAGATTCCAGAAGTTTCTTATCCTTCCCAAGGCATGAGTACTTCCGTAGAATAATGTGTAATGAGATTGCAAAGCTTGTTGTAAACGGTGAGTATCCTGAAGATTACGATATTTTAAGTGAAATCGTTCAGGGTATCTGTTATAATAATGTTGCAAAATATATCTCTGTCAGCGACTGATAAAAAAATAGTTAATAATAAATTTCCATCTATTTAGCTGTTATGTATGCATTTCTATCACATTGAAGTATTATACACCCCGATGAAAACAAGTTTTTATCGGGGTTAAATTTTTTTAATATCTGTATCCATTTGGAAAAAGCGCCACCTTTTTTGACTTTTCTTCCTCTTTGATGATATGATACTCTAATTTTATTGATTTTTTATACTCGTATGTGTTATACTATTTTAAAAGTGCGAATTTGAGGTTTATTTGGACGTAAAAAAAAGAATTAATATGCTGCGTGGTCAGTTAAGAATTCATAACCATGAATACTATCAGCTTAATAATCCCGGAATAAGCGACTTTGAATTTGATCGTCTTATGTCCGAGCTTCGCTGTTTGGAATCAGAAAACCCAGAGTTTTACGACGAAAATTCTCCTACCGTAACTATAGGAGGCGTTGCAGACGATCTATTTGATAAGGTAGAACACACTATAAAGATGGAGAGTTTGCAGGATTTATTTTCCTTTGACGAGTTGAGAGATTTTGACCGTCGGGTTGAGCAAAAGGTTAAAAAACGTAGCTATGTTGTTGAACCTAAAATAGACGGCCTGTCGGTTTCGTTAAGTTATGAAAACGGTGTTTTAGTTAAGGGATTAACACGAGGAAACGGAGAAGTTGGAGAAGATGTCACGGCAAATCTTCTAACAATAAATTCTGTGCCTAAAACACTCTCACAACCGTGTAATATCACCGTTCGAGGAGAGGTTTATATGCCCCGTTCGATATTTGAACAAATTGTAGAGGAACAAGAGGCACAGGGAGATAAACCTTTTAAAAACCCAAGAAATGCGGCATCAGGCTCGCTGAGACAAAAAAACAGCAAAATAACCGCTGAAAGAAGGCTTGAAATTTTTGTTTTTAACCTTCAGGCTGGTGATATCCCAATCACAACTCACAGCGAAGCAATTAATTTTTTAAAAGGACTTGGTTTTTGCATTCCTCCATGTTCATTTACAGTAGATAATATTGATCAAGCCATTGATGCAATCGAACAAATTGGAGAGAAACGCCGTAGTTTTGATTTTGATCTCGATGGCGCTGTAGTTAAACTAAATAACTTATCTGATCGAAATGTATTAGGAAGCACATCTAAATTTCCAAGATGGGCTGCAGCTTTTAAATATCCTCCTGAGGAAAAAGAAACAAAGCTATTAAATATTTCAATATCGGTTGGACGCACAGGCGCAATTGTCCCTACCGCTGACCTTAAACCTATCACACTATCCGGAACATCGGTTGCACGAGCCGCACTCCATAATCGAGATTTTATTAAAGAGAAAGATATCCGAATAGGGGATACGGTTATAGTTAGAAAAGCAGGGGATATAATACCTGAAATTGTTAGAGTAATATCTCATGAACCGGATTCAAAAACATATATTTTTCCGAATACTTGTCCATCGTGTGGATATGAGCTGGTTGATAGTAAGGACGAGGTAGCCCTAAGATGTATTAACAGGGAATGCCCCGAACAACAGTTAAGAGGGATAATACACTTTGCATCAAGAGTTGCCATGGATATCGACGGCCTTGGTGAAGCAATTGTTGAACAGCTTTTTAATTCAGGATTTGTTAGTGATGTGTCCGATATTTATAGCCTAAAAAAGGAACAGCTGTTACAGCTTGAAGGGTTTGCAGAACGTTCAGCAGATAACCTTCTCAGCGCGATAGAACAATCAAAATCCCAAAACCTTGATCGTCTGATTTTTGCCCTTGGAATAAAAAATGTAGGTGCGCGAGCTGCTACTCTTATCTGTGAAAACTTTAGAAGCATAGATGAAATATCAACGGCAGATTATGAATCAATATCTCAAATCGGTGGGATAGGCCCTATTATTGCCAAAAGTGTTATCGAATTTTTTGCTGCTGAGCATGTTCGAAATATAGTTGATAAGTTAATTCTATTTGGGGTTAATACAACCTACAAATCCGATATTATTTCCTTAGGGCTCTCAGGCAGTAGCTTTGTTATCACCGGAACGTTAGAAGGATACAGTAGGGATGAAGCTAAGGCATTAATACAACAACACGGTGGCAAGGTTGTTAGCAGTATATCAAAAAAAACTAATTTTCTTTTGTGTGGCGAGGATGCCGGAAGTAAACTAAAAAAAGCAAATGACCTCGGAATTCCTATTGTTACTATGGAAAACCTATTGTCGATGATTCAGGATGTTTAATGGATAAAATTGAATTTAAAAAAATATGTGAGCTTTCTCGACTCACACCGCCACCGGAGCAGGCAGAGGAGCTTTTGGCAAATTTGGATAATATAATTAAAATGGTTGAACACCTTCCGGACACTTCAAACGAAGCTAAATCTATTATTCAAGTAGCTGAACATACTTTGCGGGATGATGTAGTTAAACCATCATTAATAAGAGATGAATTTTTCGCAAATGTTTCTGCAACAAAATCGGAATATGTTTCGATTCCCTCACTACCAAATAAGTTAGGAGGGGGAAATGGTTGATAAGCTTTACCGGATTACAGCGGTTGAAGCGCAATTTTTACTTAATAATAAGCAGATAACATCATTAGAACTTACAAATTCCTACTTAGAACATATTAGTGATGTTGATGGAAAAACAAATGCTTTTCTAACCGTTACAGCAGATAAGGCAATACAGTCTGCAATTGCGTCAGACCTACGCAGAGCTAACGGCAATTGTATTGGAAATCTTGATGGTATACCTTATGCTTTAAAAGATAACATCTGCACAAAAGGTATAACAACCAGCTGTGCATCAAGGATGCTTGAAAACTTTATTCCTCCTTATAGTGCAACGGTTTACCGACGCATGGAGTCGTCCGGAGCAGTTCTTCTTGGAAAACTGAATATGGATGAATTTGCAATGGGCTCCTCCTGTGAAACTTCCTACTACAAAACAACAAGAAATCCATTTGATTTATCACGAGTTCCCGGAGGTTCATCTGGTGGTAGTGCCGCTGCAGTAGCAGCTTGTGAAGCAATGATCACACTTGGTAGTGACACCGGAGGCTCAATTCGTCAACCTGCCGCTTTTTGCGGAGTAGTGGGATTTAAACCCTCATATGGGGCTGTATCTCGTTACGGACTCATCGCCTTTGCATCTTCCCTTGAACAAATAGGTCCTTTAGCTCGTAATGTTGCGGATGTTGAGTCTACCTTTAATGTTGTGTCAGGGTATGATGCAATGGATGCTACCTCAATTCACTCCCCATTAAACAAAAGCTATAAGCGCATAAAAAACTCTGTAATAGGGTTGCCTAAAGAGTACTTTGGAGATGATATTAATGAGGAAGTTAAGGAGACAATTTTATTAACTGTAAAAGAGTTAGAAAAGCAAGGAGCAAAAATAAAGGAGGTTGTATTACCAAAAATTGAACATTCACTTTCTGCCTATTACATAATTTCTTCTGCAGAAGCTTCATCAAACCTCTCAAGATATGACGGCACAAACTTTGGGTTCAGGGAAAATGCAGATAACATTAATGATATAAACATATTAAGCCGAAGTAATGGATTTGGAGATGAGGTTAAACGGCGAATATTACTTGGAACTTTTGTTTTATCAAGCGGATATTATGACGCTTATTACAAAAAAGCAAAATTGATACAGCAACGTTTTGCCAATGAACTGGATACAGTTTTATCAGAATGTGATATAATAATAACACCAACAGTGCCGTCAACCGCTTTCAGAGTAGGAGAAATGATTTCCGACCCGTTAAAAATGTATAACGCAGATGGGTGTACCGTTATAGTTAATCTTGCAGGTCTTCCAAGTATATCGGTGCCATGTGGATATTCTAATGAAGGATTACCGATAGGAATGCAATTAATTGGTAAACATGGCATGGATTATTCATTACTATCCTTTGCTAAGGAGTATGAGTCTTTGGTTGGAGGCTTTAAAATGGCAGAGGTTGCAATATGATTAGATATGAACCAATAATTGGATTAGAGATTCATGCCGAACTCAATACTAATTCAAAAATGTATTGTGGATGTAAAAACGAATTTGGTCATGAGGCGAACACACTTACCTGTCCAATATGTACAGGAATGCCGGGTACACTTCCCACCCTAAACAGTAAAGCCGTTGAACAGTGTGTAAAGATGGGAATCGCCCTTAATTGCAAAGTAAACTACCTGACCAAACAGGATAGAAAAAACTACTTTTACCCAGACCTTCCTAAAGGTTATCAAATAACACAGCACGACACTCCTATATGTGAGGATGGGTTGCTTGAGATATTTGTAGGAGAGGCAACAAAGCAGATAGGCATAACCCGAATACATATCGAGGAAGATGCGGGTAAAATTATTCAAATAGATGGCGTCGACGAAACCCTTATAGATTATAACAGATGCGGTGTACCCCTTATCGAGATTGTTTCAAAACCTGATTTACGCAGTGCAGAAGAAGCAAAAGCTTTTCTTGAAACAATACATGCTACTTTATTATATGTTGGAATATGTGATGGCAAAATGCAGGAAGGAAATGTCCGTTGTGATGTTAATATATCACTTCATCCGATTGGAACTACGGAATACGGCACTCGCTGTGAAATAAAAAATGTTAATAGTTTTGGTGCTGTATACAGAGGAGTATTATATGAAATAAATCGACAGACAAATTTGCTTAAATCAGGAAAAGCTGTTGAACAACAAACCTTACGATGGGATGATGTAAAAGCAGAGAGCATATTTTTAAGACGCAAGGAAAATTCAGACGATTATCGCTATTTCCCTGAGCCGGATTTACCCGTTTTTTCAATTTCTAAAGATATGGTTCGCGATATTAAATTAGAAATTCCTGAACTCCCTGTTGCAAAAACAAAGCGTTATATAGAGCAATACTCGCTATCTTTTTCTGATGCATATTTATTGGCATGGAATCCCTTAAGATCGTCTTTCTTCGAAAAAGCGGTTGAATACGAAAAGAAATATGCAAAAGAAATATGCAACTGGATTATATGTGATATCTCAGCCTATCTTGCAAAGAAAAACATTTCGCTTAACAATACAAAGCTTTTACCAGAAAATTTAAGTAGCATGATAGTGATGATTGATGAAGGAGTTATTAGCAACACTGCGGGAAAAACAGTACTTGAGGAAATGTTAGTACGTACAGTTGACCCTATGACGGCAGCAAATGAAAAAAACCTAATGCAGATAAATGATATAAAGGATCTAAATAATATTGTTACTAAGGTTATTGAACAAAATTCAAAGGCTGTTCATGATTATATTAATGGCAAAACCAATGTCCTCGGATTTCTTGTCGGATGTTGTATGAAGTTGAGTATGGGGCGAGGAAATCCAATTACATTTACCGAAATTTTAACCGATAGGTTGAAGTTGATATAGAAAGGAGTTAAAAATGGCAGAATTTAAGTATGAAATTACCGAAAATCTTGGAGTGCTTTCGGAGGGGAACAATGGATGGCAACGCGAGCTAAATATGGTTAGCTGGAATGAACGTGACCCTAAAATTGATATCCGTGATTGGTCACCTGATCATACCAAGATGGGAAAAGGAATATCATTAACAGCTGATGAAGTTGCTATATTAAAGGAAATACTTGCCGAACTTGAGGTGTAAGTATATGGCAGAGTTAGGACAATATAAGGCAGAGTTTACCAACATTTTTACAGAAAAGGTAAAACGCAAAGGCTCTGACGAGTTTTTTGAGTGGCTAGGAAAAACTGATTTTTTCACTGCCCCTGCTTCAACTCGATATCACGGTGCTTGCGAATCCGGCCTTGTTATGCATAGTTTAAATGTATACAATTGTTTAATCGAATTGCAGGATAAGGAGTCGGATGAAAATATTGCTGTGTGCGGACTTCTTCACGATCTTTGTAAGGCTAACTTTTATAAGGTGAGTACTCGCAACGTAAAGAATGAACAAACCGGTGCATGGGAAAAGGTTCCATATTATTTTATTGAGGACGAATTTCCATATGGACATGGTGAAAAAAGTGTCTATCTTATTGAAAGATTTATGAAGCTTAGCCCATCCGAGGCTATGGCAATAAGATGGCATATGGGTGGGTATGATGATGCGGTTAAAGGCGGAAGCTTTTCTATTAGCCAGGCTTATGATCAGTATCCGCTCGCAGTTAAGTTACATATTGCAGACCTAAAGGCTACATATTTGTTAGAACACGGTACGTCTGCAGTAAGAAATAATGGTAGATAAAAGGAGGTTTAAATGGAGATTTCAAGATTAAAGGAAGTCTGTAACGAGGTTCGAAAAGATATCGTTAACATGACAGCGGCGGCAAAAAGCGGCCATCCCGGAGGCTCTCTTTCCGGAGTAGAAGCATTGGTAGCACTATATTTTTATAAAATGAGGATAGATCCTAAAAATCCTAAGAATGAAAATCGCGACCGCTTTGTTTTAAGTAAAGGGCATGCCGCACCGCTACTCTATGCAGTTCTTGGAGAAGCAGGTTTTTTTGATAAAGAACTATTCTCAACACTACGCAAGCTGCACAGCCCCCTTCAGGGACATCCTGATGCAAAAAAATTACCTGGAGTCGATGCCTCAACAGGTTCACTCGGACAGGGGATATCCATTGCTGTTGGAATGGCTATTGGCGCTAAAGCTAAAAAAAGCGATATCAAGGTTTACACCTTACTCGGAGATGGTGAGCTTCAGGAAGGTCTTTGTTGGGAAGCTGCTACTGCGGCCGCACACTACAAGCTTGATAATCTTACAGTGATTGTTGATAACAACAAACTTCAGATAGATGGCTCTAACGATGAGGTTATGTCACTTCGCAGTATTGAGGAGAAGTTTACCGCATTTGGATTTGAGGTTATCTCTGTTAAGGACGGCAATGATATTGAGCAAATTATAGCTGCACTTGATAAAGAAGTTACAGGTAAACCTAAATGTATTGTTTCTCATTCAATTAAGGGCAAAGGTGTGTCCTTTATGGAAAATCAAGTTGGTTGGCATGGCAAAGCCCCGAGCGCTGACGAAAGAGATAAAGCTATTGCAGAGTTAGGAGGTTCAAAATGAGTAATACAAAAGCAACAAGAAATGCATATGGCGATGCACTTTGTGAGCTTGGCGAGGTAAATGATAAGGTTGTTGTTCTTGATTCCGATCTTGCTCATGCTACCATGACAATGGGATTTGCAAAAAAATATCCCGAAAGATTTTTTAATTCCGGAATTGCTGAAGCCAACATGGTTGATATGGCTGCGGGCCTTTCTACAATGGGATTTATTCCATTTTGTAGTACATTTGCAATTTTCGGTACAGGGCGAGCTTATGAGATGGTTCGCAACAGTGTTGCATACCCAGGCTTTAACGTTAAGCTCTGTATGACACATTCCGGCATCACTGTAGGTGAAGATGGTGGAAGCCATCAGTCTATTGAAGATGTGGCACTAATGCGAGTCATTCCGGGAATGGTAATTGTTAGCCCATGCGATGCAAACGAAGCAAGAAAGGCTGTATTTGCATTATCTGATTATGAAGGTCCTGCATACCTTAGGCTTTCTCGTCCCGCTAGCCACATCTTTGAAGATGATATGCCTTTTGTTATCGGTAAAGCCAATGTATTGGAAGAGGGAAGTGATGTAGCTATTTTTGCGCACGGTCTGATGGTGAAATCCGCCATCGATGCAGCTAAGACACTTAAAGAGCAAGGCATTTCAGCCGCTGTAATTAACATGCACACCATTAAACCTTTAGATAAAGAGTGTGTTGAAAAATATGCAAAATGCTGTAAAAAAGTTGTTACAATCGAGGAACATAGTGTTATAGGCGGGCTTGGTGACGCAGTTGCTGATGTTATTATTTCAATGCCGGATGTTACCATGCTTAAAATAGGAATAAATGATCAGTTCGGACAATCCGGAACACCAAACGAACTTCTGAAAGAGTATGGTCTGGACGTAGAAAGTATAACTGCAAAAATTGTTGAATATGTAAAGTAGTTTCATTTTAAAAAAAGGTGTGAGCCGATTAATTTCGGTCACACCTTTTTTTATTTAGTATCCATAAATTGTTTTATTTCTTTTAAACGCATAAATACCCAATCCTATTGCAAGCATTTCGGCAACAGGTATAGCAAGCCAAACACCATTAATTCCGAATGCATATGGCAAAATTATCAACATTAATACAATAAATATTAAACTTCTACATATAGATAAAGTTGCCGATATTTTTCCGTTAGAAAGTGCTGTAAACATCGAAGTGATAAAGATATTAAAGCCCATAAAGAGATACGATGGCATAAATAAAACAAGCCCTGTTTTTGCCATATTAAAGGTTGGACTACTCTTTGTGATGAATATAGACACAGCTTCATCGACAAACAATAAGGTTGCCACTATAATCATTATTGATGAAGCTGAAATAATAATAAAACTCTGTTTAACTAATTTACGAAGCGCTTTTGTGTTTCTCTCGCCAAATTTGTAAGAGATAATCGGTGAGACACCCATTGTATATCCAAAATAAATCGAAGTTTGAAACTGCTGTATATATAAAATCACGCTAATGGCAGCTACTCCGGCATCACCGGCTAAACCCATTAAAATAAAGTTAAACATAATTGTTGTGATTGATAGAGCAAGAGAATTGACAAGTTCACTCATTCCGTTATATATTGCAAACCATATTAATTTAAAGTTAATTTTAGGTTTAACAAATTTTAATACACTTTTTTTATTGAAGGTAAAATAAAATAACCCTATAATACCGGGGATAGAATTTCCAATTCCTGTAGCAAATCCCGCTCCTGCGATGCCAAGATTGCCTATGTTTGGAGCAATAAAAATATAATCAAGTATTATATTTGTAATTCCCCCAAGAACACTAACAATAAACCCATACATTGGTTTTCCCGCAGTTACAAAAAATGTTTGCGCAAACACTTGAAAAATAATCGTCGTAACAAAGAAACAAAGACTAAGCATATAATCTTTTGTGTATTGAAACAAGTCGTCGCTTGCGCCTAATAAACTAAGAGTTTTTTCCGGAAAAAGAAACCCTAAAGTACTTATGATAACTCCAAGAATGCCACCAACAATATATAATACCGTAAAAAACTGATTAGCTTCTTTTTCTTTGCCTTCTCCTAAAAATCTTGCAATGATTGCATTGCCTCCTGTTGAGAACATTAGGGCAACAGCAAAAACAATACCAAAAAGCGGAAAAACGATATTTATTGCTGCAAGTGCATCTTCTCCAACCATTTGTGCCACAAAAACACCGTCAATAATGGTGTATGTTGACATAAAAATCATCATAAAAATACTTGGAAGGGTGTATCCCAACAAGCTCTTAATACTAAAGTCTTTCGATAACGGATTTACCTTCATTTTTCTCCTTTTGTTTTTTCATAGAATAACATATCAGACAGAAATTCAATCATTTCGCACAGCTTAAATGCTTCCGCCTCTCCATATTTATCTATTAATATCTTTATTGCTCTAAATTCGTCCGACCTATCTTTTTTGTTATAGTAATCCATGTTTGGGTTAGTTTTTAGATAGTACACACGTTTATCAATTTCTGACTGAGTTCTTATAACATAACCTTTTTTTACAAGTTCGTTAATCTTTTGAGTAACTGCCGGACGACTAACCTTTAATACATCAGCAATCCTTGATGAAGTATATTTCCCCGGATGTGCTTCAATTATATTTAAATATAATGTGTCATGATATGAAAGCTCACATTTGTTGTTTTCTTTATGAAACTGCTGAAGTTCTGCTATTGCTAAATCATGAAAAAGTTTATCTAATGCTTTTACAAGTCTTTTATCCATATCGATTCCTTATGTTTTGATATTGCAAAATAGTTAAATATGCTTAATTATTTTAACTTAACTATTATCACTTGTCAAGTAATTTAACAAAATTATTATCTTGAAATTTATCAAATCTTGTTGTAGAATTATAATATGAAGAAAAAAAAGAGAATACCTATAAAGCGGTTTACCGCTTTACGAATAGTTACGCTGAGTTTTGTGCTTAATATATTGGTAGGCACATTGTTGTTACTCTTGCCGTTCTCTAATCGTTCGGGAGAATCTTTATCATTTCTGGATGCACTTTTTACAGCAACATCAGCAGGATGCGTTACGGGTCTCGCAGTTGCAGATACTTTTACGCAGTTTACCTTTTTCGGACAGCTGGTTATCCTTATGCTCATTCAGGTGGGAGGACTGGGTTTTATTGCTGTAACTACACTGTTAATGCTAATCCTTAAAACCAGGATAGGGTTACAGGGGCGGCTATTAATAATGGAATCTTTTAGTACGCTTAAGGTTGGTGGCGTTGTTGGATTAATGAGAAAAGTGTTACTGTATACACTTCTGATTGAACTTGCAGGTGCTTTTGTATTATCAACAGTATTTATCCCAGATTTTGGTTTTATTCAGGGAATATGGTTTTCAATCTTTCATAGTATATCAGCCTTTTGTAATGCCGGTTTTGATCTCATGGGAGGCGGTTCTCTTACCGGATATGTTCATGACCCTATTGTAAATATTGTTATAATGGTTTTAATCATTGTTGGTGGGCTTGGATTTATTGTTTGGGATGACATCTTAGTAAATAAGTTTACTTTTAAAAAGCTATGTCTTCAAAGCAAAATAGTTATTTCTGCAACATTAGTTTTAATTTTTGGTGGTGCAACTTTATTTTATTTATTTGAGCGAAACTATGCCTTTAACAACATGTCATTTTCTGAGGCAACATTAGCTGCATTTTTTCAATCAGTTACCACAAGAACAGCCGGTTTTAATACTGTTGACCTTAATTCCCTTAGCTCATCAGGATCCCTACTTTCCATACTCTTTATGTTTATAGGTGCCGCACCGGGGTCTACCGGCGGTGGTATAAAAATAACTACAGTTGTGGTTATACTTTTTGCGCTGGTTGCATTTATGAAAAATAATGAAAGTGTGAATCTTTTTAACAGAAGAATTCCTTCTGAAACTGTAGCAAGATCATTTCATGCTGCTACCTTATTTATCTCTATTATTTTTATAGCAACCATCATTATATCAAGGCAGGACATAGCATTTGAACTTGTACTTTATGAGGTGGTATCTGCAATTGGAACTGTGGGACTATCACGAGGAGCAACATCTGAATATAACGAAATTGGTAAAATCATTACCATTATACTTATGTTTGCCGGAAGAGTAGGGAGTATCTCGGTAGCAATTGCTGTTACCGAGAGACGCAAAAAAGTAAATATTAAAAATGTAACAGAAAAAATAATAACAAGTTAGATAAAGAAAGGGATTAATATAATGAAATCTATGCTGGTTATAGGGTTGGGTCAATTTGGTCGAAACCTTGCAAAAGAGCTTACCGCTCTCAACAATGAAGTTTTAGTTGTTGATGTTAATGAGGAGAGGGTAGAAGAGTTAGCGCCATTTGTTACCGGAGCACAGATTGGTGATTGTCAGGAAGAATCAGTGTTGGAAGGGCTCGGAGTAGCTAACTACGATATATGCTTTGTTTGTGTAGCCGGGGATTTTCAAGCCTCACTTGAAATAACCTCATCTTTAAAAGAACTTGGCGCTAACTGCATAATTTCTAAGGCTGAACGTGAGAGACAAGCAAAAATTCTTTCAAAAATTGGTGCAGACATAGTAATTCATCCTGATATGGATATGGCTGAACGTGTTGCGGTTAAATACAGCACAAAAAACACCTTGGAATACATAGAGCTCTCAGACGATTACGCAATTATCGAAATTCTTACTCCAAAAAAATGGATAGGAAAATCAATATATGACCTTAACATTCGTAGTGCATACAACATAAATGTGGTTGCATATAAATACGGCGTTGACAATGCAAGCCACTTTACACCAATAATAGATGCAAAGCATAGCTTTATTGAAAATGAACAGCTTTTGCTTGCAGGAAATGTTAAAAATATTCTCGCCATGACAAACGAAGAATAGCAAAATAATAATTATCTATAGCTACAATATAGTGTTAACTATATTGTAGCTATTTTGGTATTGACAAAATAATATTATTCGTTGTATAATATAATACATAAAATAATATTTAGAGGAAAATATGGAGTTTAATGTAGCGGCGAAACTATTGGATGCCTGTGTTCTCGGAATAGTGGGACAGGGAGATACTTACGGTTACGACCTTACGCAGCGAATAGGAAATTCGCTCAATGTCTCTGAAGCTGCACTTTATCCTGTATTGAGAAGGTTGTCTAAAGAAGGACTTCTCACAACATATGACAGGGCATTCAATGGCAGAAATCGTAAATATTATAGTATTACCGAAGATGGTGTACTAAAACTGAGGCATTATAAAGATTGTTGGGAGGAACATAAAATCGTTATTGACTTAATTATGAGTAGGGGAGGGCATAATGAATAAAAAAGAGTATTTGGCACAGCTTGAAAAACGACTGTCTTCGCTACCAAAGGAGGAGCGTAATGAAGCAGTGTCTTTTTATAAGGAATTAATTGAAGAATCTCCGAATGAAGAGAGTGCAATTTCTAATCTGCCTACACCAAAAAAACTGGCAGCAAATTTGATACTTGAATTTGGGTTAAACCATGTTAAAGACAAAAAAATACCCATATTAACAATCGTACTGGCAGTCCTTTCAGCTCCGATAACAATACCGATTATTCTTGTAGTATTAATAATGATAATATCGCTCTTAATACTCTTAGGTGCTGTTATTTTTACACTAGGCTTAATATTTATATCTGTATTTCTTATAGGAATAGTTGCATTCATAGCATTTTTTGCTGCTTTAAATTATAGTACAGGTACAATTTTTACAATGTTGGGAATTGCATTGATTGCATTTTCTTTAAGTTATATATTATTAATAATGATACGATTTATTGCAAAAAAATCTATAGAAGGAATTAAATTTTTAGCAAAAAAAATGATAAGTAGGAGGAGTAAAATTGAAAAGTAAAAAAACAATTCTTGTATTTACTGTATCAATGGTTGTTGGAATAATATTGATTATAATCGGTTTATCATTAAATGGAAGTACAAATATCTATATAACCAATAAACTGGATATTCTATTCGAAAATCCTAACAAAACAAACTATGTTCTTGAACAAATAACACAAGAGGTTGATAATATTTCCATCGACATTGACTATGTGCAATACTGCGATATTTCCATCGGCGATGAATTTTCTATATTGTATGATGATGAATCTACGGAATATAGTATCACCAACAACACTTTAAGGATAAACAAGCCTTCGTTAAATTATTCAGAAGATACTATAACATTTATATCATTTGATTTGGGATGGGCAGCAAACGAGAATCCATATATAGAAATAGTTATTCCGAGTGAAATGCTTTTAGAAAACATACAGATATCATGTATGGCAGGAGAAATACTTATTACTGAAGTGAACTCAGATAATATAAACATTACTAATGACTTTGGAACAATAGCAATGTTGGATATAAGATCGGATAAAATTTCATTGCATTCTGAAGCTGATAATATTAACATAAAAAATATTTATGTAGATAATCTTAATGTTGTTAATGAATACGGTGAAATAAATGCTGATTTTGTAGTTTCGGAATTTATTAGTATTGAAAGCGAAACTGATGATATAATTCTAAATGAAATTGACATAGCAAAGGAAATAAATATTATAAGCAGCTACGGTAATATAGAATTATCCATGCAAAACCAAGAAGCTGAGCATAGCATGAATATAAATTCAGAATTTGGAAGACTGGAAATAAACAATCAACATCTTCCGATGCCGACAATATTAGGAACTGGTGATAAGCAGATTAATATTACTTCAAACACTGGTGATATAGAATTAACATTCATGGAATAAAATAGCAAATCATCTCCCCTTCATTTCGCTAAATTTTTATTTAGCGAAATGATATATACAAAAGAAGCTGTATCTTTTTCATTTATTTTATATCGAAACATTTATCACCCACTAATTGTTTCTACATAAAAACGAAGTATTAGCGACGACACTAATACTTCGTTTAATTGTTTTTAAGTTATATTTGCACTCCAGTATTTTCCTGTTGTGCTACTTGGGTTATATTTAGTCTAGGGTTTCGTTCGTTTAATACATGTTTTACTACAGGACTTTCAAACTCAACAGAGCCTTCATCAACTAATATTTCGGTAATATCCAGCTCGCTTGGTACTTCAAACATACTTTTTAGCAGTAAATTTTCCATAACTGAACGTAAACTTCTGGCGCCGTTTTTCATCTTAAGGGCTTTTTTAGCAATAGCCACTAAGGCGGCATCAGTAATTTTTATTTCAATTCTGTCCATCCCAAACATAAGTTTGTATTGTTTTAGCAAAGCGTTTTTAGGTTCACTTAGTATCCTAATCATTGCCTCTTCATCCAGCTGAGACAGAACAGATATAACCGGCAACCTACCAACTAATTCAGGAATTAATCCAAACTTAATAATATCATGTGCCTCAACTTTTTTAAGAACCCTCTCCCCTTCTTTGTCCTCTTTGCTTTGAAGGTTGCTGCCAAAACCTAAGGTATAGCTATCGGTTCTTTTTGCAATTATTTTATCAAGACCATCAAACGCACCGCCACAGATAAAAAGAATGTTTTTTGTGTTAATTTGGATAAATTCTTGTTGAGGGTGCTTTCTGCCTCCTTGGGGTGGCACATTTGCAATAGTCCCTTCTATTATCTTAAGTAGTGCTTGCTGAACACCTTCCCCACCAACATCCCTTGTTATGGAAGGATTTTCGCTTTTTCTTGTTATTTTATCAACTTCATCAATATAAATAATACCATACTCAGCTTTTTCGATATCATAATCTGCATTTTGAATAAGTTTTAATAAGATATTTTCAACATCTTCACCAACGTATCCGGCCTCCGTTAGGGTTGTAGCATCGGTTAATGCGAACGGAACATCAAGCTTTTTTGCAAGCGTTGAAGCTAACATTGTTTTACCTACACCTGAAGGGCCAATGAGCAGTACATTGCTTTTTTGAAGTTCAACGTCTCCAATTGAGCCGGAAAATATTCGTTTGTAATGATTATAAACCGCAACAGAGAGCGCAATTTTAGCATCATCCTGTCCAATAACATATTCATCAAGATGTTGCTTAATCTCTTTGGGTGTATAAATTTTTAATGATTCGAATTTTCTTAATTTTCTATCGCTATTGTGTGCGGACATATCATTCTCCTGTGCCTTTTTATGCTTTAATCGGGTTTATTGTAAGCAATAAACCCGATTAAAGTTAAATTCTAACGCTTTGTAATAACTCTATCTACAATTCCATACTCACAGGCTTCTTCTGCGGTCATAAAGTTATCTCTGTCGGTATCCTTTTCAACAATTTCGATTGGCTTACCGGTCATTTCTGATAAAAGTTTATTAAGGGTATCCTTGGACTTTAACATTCTTTCAGAATGAATCCTTATATCGCTTACCTGACCTTGAAAACCTCCAAGTGGTTGGTGAATCATTATTTCACTATGTGGAAGTGCTAATCGTTTACCCTTTGTTCCGGCTGAAAGTAGGAATGCACCCATAGAAGCTGCCATACCTATACAGATTGTTGATACATCACATTTAATGTAATTCATGGTATCATAAATTGCGAACCCTGCCGAAACTGAACCACCGGGGCTGTTGATATAAAAGCTTATATCTTTATCAGGATCTTGGCCCTCAAGATATAACAACTGGGCAACAATTAAGCTTGCTGTTATATCGTTAACCTGGTCAGATAGCATGATAATTCTATCGTTTAGTAGTCTTGAAAAAATATCATAACTACGTTCACCACGGCTTGTTTGCTCAACAACCATTGGTACTAAATTACTCATTCGTTTCCTCTTTTTTTACTGTTTTTTTCTTTGTTGCAGGTTTCTTTGTTTTTTTCGCAGTAACCTTTGCAGATTCTTTAACAAGGTCAAGAGCTTTATTCAGGGCGATATCCTTTTTAACATCATCGGTTGGAATAATTTCACGCACCTTTTCTGCTTCCATTTTATATGCTTCTGCAATACGCTCAATTTCCTTTTGAAGATCTTCATCAGATGCTTGTATTGATTCAGTTTCTACAATTTTTTCGAGTGCAAGACGTGTTTTTACCTGCCTGGTGGCTTCCTCTTCAAATCCTTTACGGAAGCTGTCTTTGTCCTGTCCTACATATTTCATATAGGTGTCAAGGTTTAATCCCTGTCCCTGTAGGCGACGCTCAAAATCATAAACCATATCACTTATACGATTTTCAAACATCACAGAAGGAATATCTCCTTCTATTGTTTCAATAATTTGGCTTATTAAAGCATCTTCGAAGGCGGTCTCCCCTTCTTTTTCCTTACGCTCGGCTATCTCAGTTTTAATACTATCGCGAAGAGCATCAAGGGTATCAAACTCTGAAACATCCTTAACAAACTCATCATCTAACTCAGGAAGTTCGTTAAATTTAACCTCATTGAGTTTAACTTTAAATACAGACTCCTTGCCGGCTAAATCTTCGGAGTGATACTGTTCCGGGAATGTTACGGTAACATCAAATTCATCCCCTGCAGTATGCCCTACTATTTGCTCCTCAAATCCCGGAATAAACTGTCCGCTACCAAGAACAAGATTAAAATCTTCTCCCTTTCCGCCTTCAAATGGTACACCATCTACAAAGCCTTCAAAATTGATATTAGTGCTATCACCATTTTCAGCTTTACCCTCACGAGTTATAAGCCTGGCATTTCTTTTTTGCATATCCTCAATGCGTTCATCTATTTCCTTGTCGGAAACAGTATTGTCAGCTTTTTCCGCCGATAAACCTTTAAATTTACCAATTTTAATTTCAGGTTTTACGATAACTGTAATGTTGAGCAACACACCATCAGTGGTATTAACGCTCTCAATATCTACCGATGGACGGTCAACCGGTTCAATGCCAAGTTCCGCTATTACGGCTTCATATTCTGCCGGAAAAATATTATTTATTGCATCGCTGTAAAAAACGTCTTCGCCATACATCTTTTCAATAAGATGTCTTGGCGCTTTACCTTTTCTGAAACCCGGAACATTAAATTGTTTAGAGTTTTTCTTAAATACGTCAGAAACAGCGGCTTTAAAAATATCAACGTTAATTTTTGCACTAATTTCATAGCTTGAGTTTTCACCTTTTTGGTGTTTTAATACTTCCATTTACAGTCTCCATTTATCTTTATTATAAAATTATATACGAACATTATTATAGCACAGTTATATATTAAATTCAAGCAAAACAAATAAATATATTGCTTATATTGAATTATTCACTCTTCTTTTCCTTTTTTGGTCGCTCCTTTTTTGGTCGTTCCTTCTTTTCAGGTCTCTTTTTCTTCTCGGAATTGTTTTTTTCTGAACTTTGTGTGCCTTCAGTATCGGGGGTAACTTTTGGTTTAGGCTTTGCTGGTTCTTTGTTTTTTAACAGAGAATTTTTTGGATAAAAGGGGTTAAAGATTGCTGTTTTGTTGCTGTATCTTTTATATGGGGTGTCGCCTTCTAAAACTATTTTTCTTTGTTCTTCAAGTGCTGCTGCTCTATTTAACAGAATCCTTCTTGTAATAAGATAACCCAGTATAACCAAAAACCATTGTATTACACCAAAGTAGAACGCAATTGCACTTACCACCGCACCAAAGAAGAATACAAGCTGATAATACTGAACAGGACTTTGAGTATGTTTAAAAATGCCCGTGTTAATATATCCCGCTTTTTTATCCGACTCATCATCAAGCTTATTTTGATGGTTGATCTGCGTCATACACCTGATAAGTGTTACAATGGCATATATCATTATTGCCACACCTACATATGTAAAAATAAGATTCGGAGAGTTTTCAAACT
Organism: uncultured Oscillospiraceae bacterium; assembly: GCA_964368815.1. Taxonomy (GTDB): domain Bacteria; phylum Bacillota; class Clostridia; order Oscillospirales; family Ruminococcaceae; genus CAYJBH01. Next base: position 13,257 of record CAYJDA010000005.1, on the reverse strand, counting down.
GTTCTAACGCTAATAACAGATAGTTAAATGGAAGAACGGTTAGTATAACCAAGCATGAGTTAAGAAATAATAAAACGATGTGAACCACTATTGGTATCTGTTCATCCTTCTTTGCATTTTTTCGTTCTCTTCTTGACATAGTTGGAAGCTCATACATCTTCTTTTCAAAATGTTCTGCTTTTTCCCTCACCAAGATAAACAATATGTATAAGATAGGTATCAAAAATGAAAAAAATCCCGATCCAATATAGCGAATGATTAAAAATCCCGATACTACTATTGATGCACAGAGATTAGGAGTTATAAAATTGATTTTTATGTCAGCAAGATCTATCAACATAACCAAAAAAACAAGAAGCAATAATAATATCAGCTCGGACTGAAACGTTTCTGTCATAGAGCTTATATCCCAGTTAATAGGATTTAATGACCAAAGAATTTCAGATATCATCTACAATCTCCTTAAAAAGCTACGGCTCCGTCCTGACAAATTATCTGTCCCGTTATAAATTTTGAATCGTTATTACATAAAAAAAACGCAGTTGATGCAATTTCATTCGGTTCACAGAGTCTACCAAGTGGTGTGCGTGAAATCAAGTCCTCTTTATTATATCTGTCATTCATGGCTGTGTCAACAATTCCGGGGGAAATAGCATTAACTGTTATCCCCGATGCAATTAGCTCCTGCGATAACGAAATAACTAAACCATTTATTGCCGCTTTAGAGGATGAGTAATGTGTTTCACAGCTCCCCCCTTTTGTTGCATTAATTGAGGAAATAGCAACAAGACTTCCCCCTTTTTTTGATATTAAGTATTTTGAGGTTTCTCTAAAAAGATAAAATGTTCCAAAAAAATTAACATCAAATATTCGCTTTATTTCGTTATCAGATATATCCTGAATTTGATTAACCGAAGTTATACCTGCTGATGAGATAACAGCATCTATTCCGTTAAAACGTTTTATACAGCTATTTACAAAATTTTTTATCATTTCGCTGTCCGAGCAATCTATCTGTATAAAATCAAGGTTTTGATAGCATTTTGCCATTTCCTGCAAAGCTTTAGGATTTTTGTGAAATGATGTAAAGACATTCCATCCTTTTTTTAAAAAATACTCTACGCAAGCAAGGCCTATTCCGGAACTTCCTCCAGAAATCAACAAGGTATTAACCACGCTTTAAACCCTTTCTTTTTTTTCGCAGTTTACGAAAAAATTTAGTTAATATATTTCCGCACTCCTCCGACATAATCCCACCAACAATCTCAGGTGAATGGTTAAAAGGAACCGAAGGAAGGTCACATATAGAACCACATACTCCCGCTTTTGGATCATAAGCTCCGAAAACGAGTCTTTTAATTCTGGAGTTAATAATTGCACCATAACACATTGGGCAGGGTTCAAGAGTTACATATAGTTCACAATCGGAAAGCCTCCAGCTGTTTAGTTTTTTACATCCCTTTTCTATTGCAATGATCTCAGCATGAGCAAGTGCATTATTTTTTTCCTCTCGTCGATTGTACCCCTTGGCAATTATCTTGTCATTTAAAACTAATAAAGCAGCTACCGGAACTTCCCCTTTTTTTACCGCTTTTCGAGCATGCTTAATCGCTTTTTCCATAAAAGCTTTATCCCTGTTAAACATTTTTTTCTCCCAATAATTAGAATAACCGCTGAAAAAATTGCAAATAAAATATATAGTGTTATGGTTAATATAAATGCAGTATTTTGGCTATAATAATAGTTTAGCAGAAAAATTGAATATGCGAAACAGTTGTTAATAAAATGCAATAATATTACATATATAATTTTACGAAATAAAAACATTGCAATGGATAGTGCAGTAGATAATATTATTATAGCAGGTATACCTACAGGGTTTCCAATATGTAGAATAGCAAAAAGTAAAGTGGTTGTAATTATTGAAATAAAAACGCCAAATCTTAATAAAAGAGTTTGCAGTATGCCTCTAAATAGTAGCTCCTCCATTACTGCCGGAAACATACAGGAGGTAACAAATCCTAATATGATAGAGTGAGCAAAATTAATGCTGGTTGTAGGCTCTGATGAGGTAATGTTTATAAGGATAATGGTGAAAATATTCGTTATTGGTATTAGACCGATAAAAATGCCAAGGTAAAACAATGATTCTCGGTTAAAAACATTAACCTTCATCGCGATATCCCTCGCTTATTCCTTTAGCTGTAAATACTCCGAAAATGGTTTTAAATATTATTTTTATATCCATACAAAAGGTAATGCTTGATACATAATGTCCATCTAACTTTGCCTTAACTACAATTGGAAGTTCATCCCTTCCGTTAACCTGTGCCCAACCGGTTAACCCCGGAACAACTTCATTAACACTGTATTTATCTCGTTCCTCAATAAGGTCATATTGATTATATAGCGCCGGCCTCGGACCTACTATAGACATATCTCCACGAAGAATATTAAAAAGTTGTGGAAGTTCATCAAGACTTGTTTTTCTGAGAATTCTTCCAATAAAGGTTATCATCTTATCCGGATCTTTTAGTAGATGTGTAGGAACGTCTTTTGGTGTGTCGCTGTACATTGTTCGAAACTTAGCGATATTAAAAAGAACCTTGTTTTTCCCTACCCTTTTTTGAAAAAACAAAACCGGACCTTTAGAATTTAGCTTTATTGCAACGGCAATTATAGCATAGATCGGTAACAAAATCACTACTGCAAAACCACATGCTATAACATCAAACAGGCGTTTAAGGTGTTTTATATACATCAGCCTTGTGAATCCTCCGGTAATATATATTCATAGGGGTTATAGGTAGGAACCATTTCGCATAACAGCTGTATCATTTCATTTCTTTGATGAAGATTTGCATATCCCTTAAGTTTATCTAAACCTGCCAAGAAAGACACCTCATCCATCTTAATCGGCGTGCCGATAAAAATCTTTTTATTGGTGGTTTTTCTCACACCTTCTTCATCCTGCAACAGCTCCTCATAGAGTTTTTCCCCTGGGCGCAGACCTGTAAAGGTTATCTGAATATCACGATATGGGATGAAACCTGATAGCTTAATCAGATTTTCTGCAAGTTCTAAAATTTTAACGGGCTTGCCCATATCAAGAACAAATATTTCGCCACCATCTCCCATAGTGGAAGCGATCAAGACCAGCCTTACTGCTTCCGGTATCGTCATAAAATATCTAACAATATCTGGTGTTGTTACCGTAACCGGCCCTCCTGCAGCTATCTGTTCTTTAAAAAGTGGTAGCACCGACCCGTTTGAGCCTAAAACATTACCGAATCTAACGGCAACAAATTTTGTTTTACTCTTGGTGGAGAAATATTGCACTATCATCTCACACATTCTTTTGCTTGCACCCATCACATTTGTGGGGTTAACCGCTTTATCACTGGAAATTAACACAAATCTTTTAACCCCGGTTGCATCGGCAGCCTCTGCTACATTAAAAGTTCCAACAACATTGTTTTTTATAGCTTCTTCGGGCGCAGTTTCCATAAGGGGGACATGTTTATGTGCTGCAGCATGAAAAACTATTGAAGGCCTATATTCCTCAAAAAGTGAATTGATTTTATTTTTGTCTCTAACTGATGCTATCTGGGTATGCAGATTAATTTCATTGCCATAGGTGCGAATAAGTTCCTGTTCTATAGAATAGGCATTATTTTCATAAATATCCACAATTACCAGCAATGAGGGATTGCAGGAGGCTATTTGACGGCATAATTCGCTTCCAATAGTGCCTCCTCCACCGGTAACCATTACCACACGGTCTTTAATCAGCTCATTATCGGTTAAAAGTTCCACCTCATCTCTACCAAGGAGGTCTTCAACCTTAACGTCTCTAATACGGGATAGAATGGTGTGTTCATCATCGGAAATTATCTTACCTAAATCAGGTACCATACGTAGATTGCAGTTGGTTTTGGTACAAACCGACATTATTTCACGCTTTTTCTCCTCTGAAAGGTGGGGCATGGCATATAAGATAGTTTCAATTTCACAACGATCAACAAGCTCTGGAATATCAGCGATTGTTCCGAGAATTTCAACACCCATTATTGATCGACCCTTACGAGCTGAGGATACATCAACCGCACATATAATGTTAATATCCTTGTCGGGATTTTTGTTTAGCTCGTGTATAATAGACGATGCTACATCACCGGTACCGATTAATAAAACCCTACGAAGAACATTGCTGGCTTGCCGTTTTATTTTAGTGTTTCGATACATACGGTATGTTAGCCTTGCATATAAAGTAAGCGCTGTTGCAAACATAGCTGAGGTGACATATACCGTAATTGGAATGCGCCGTTCATCAAACATTAATAATGTTAGCGAAATAAAAACAATTACCGAAATTACCGATGCAAGACAGCATCTAAAAAATTCGACAATTTCGGCATATCGCCATAAACTGTCATACATACCCATAAAAGTATATATAATTGCATAACAACCTACGAAAAAGAAACAACTTGATAGTAATATACTTAGGTAGGACAACATATCTGTATATCCTGCAATTAATGCCCAGGTTATTAAATATGAAAATGTCACAGCAAATACATCAAAGGCAAGAAGTATCAGCTTTCGATTTCTCCTTAAAAATTTATTTATTCCTTTACTCATTATCACTCTCTAACTCATTAATTAACGGCGCAATGAACTTTGAAATTCCCTCGGCAGTTACATGTATATGGTCATAGAAATCGGAGTTATCACATCCAACTTTTGCAGGGTCGTAGGAACCTATAACCGGTATGTCATATTCCCTACCGATTTCATGTATATAATCCTCGACCTGAAACATTCCCGGCCGTATATCTATCAATTCTTTTTCCTTATCATATACAATAGGATGATAAGGAGTCATCATGAAAATTAGATTTGTTTCGGTTTCAAGAATATATTCAATGAATTTAATAAACATTTCTTGCTCATCTTTACGTAGCTCGCCAAACGCATGAACCGAAGAAGATTCTATATTGGCTAATGACAGCGCATCAAAATCAATTTCATCCTGTGTTCTATTTCTAAAAGCCTCACCATAAACAATTGTTCCGTCATATTTTTTCAGCTCGGTTGAAAAAGACATTAAATCACCTATCACCTGCTGCGGCTTTTCCTCCAGCTGCCTCTCCTTAAGGTAATATCTCACTGTAGCTTGAAAATGACTAAGCGAATACAATGCCTGATATATTTCTGTGTTGTCCGGAGGAACATAGCTGCTTTCCATTCCGAGTCCTAATGAAAGAAATTCCTGATACATTTCAAGATCGGAACGATGGTCGGTATAATCGGGGCCTGTGTAGAATATCCAGGGGTCTAACACAATGACAGTATTGTCCGGAACTCTATCTTCTTTAACCATGGTGTAAAATAAATTACAGTAGTCAATAAAAGCAGCTGATATCATTCCGTAGTTATAAAATGGTCGATTTTCAATTAGGTCTTCACCTATCTGTAACCCCCTGGAGGATCCTATAATGGCAACCGACATTGGTTCTTCGGAATTAGCGATGTGTAGGGTGTTAATCTGACGCTCATCAAGTTTTTCGTATTGCAGTATTGAATAGCCGTCTAATAGTGCATTAGCAATACTAAGTTCATATTTATCACCATGAAAGAGTGCTGAAGGATCCACTGTGTAATTAAACCAGATAACAAAGATGATAATAGGAATAAATAACACTGCTTTTAAAAGCATTATTATCATAAATGGTATTGATTTTAAGGTTGCCTTCATGGCCGGTCTCCTTTAAAATGCAAAATAAATGAATGGTGATTCTCCAAATTCTCCAAAAAACAAGATTGTAAGTAAACAGATGTAATAAAATGGCCAGCGTATAATAAAGGGCGCTCTGCTAACTCTGTCGCTAAACGGGACTGAGCCGGAAATCCTCTCAAATAAAAGAATGCAACCGGCAGTTATTGCAACCCCTGCCGCCATATAGTCAAAAAAGTCAATTGAGAGTAGCGATGTTTTGATTAATTCAAAATTGGAGACATATTCGCCGAGTCCATTAAACATATTTGAAATAACATACAAAGCGGTTTCTATGGTTGGCGATATAAAAAACACATATGATATTACTACCATTGAGAAAACAACTGCCCATTTTAATATTGGTATAATAAAAAATCTCGGGGAAATTTTTGTAATACGATAAAAATTATCTCTTATAGGTTTGGTTAATCGTTCAATTATCTGATAGATCCCATGCAGTAATCCCCAAATTATAAAGGTGAAGTTAGCTCCATGCCAAACACCCGATACCACAAAAGTTATTAGTAGATTTAGGTAGTTGCGAACCTTTCCTTTTCGATTGCCACCGAGAGGTATATATAGATAATCTTTAAACCAGGTAGAGAGAGAGATGTGCCATCTACTCCAATAGTCTTTAAAAGATATCGCAAAATAGGGGTTGTTAAAGTTTTGCATCAGCGTGAATCCAAGAACCTTTGCTGCTCCAATCGCAATATCGGAATAACCTGAAAAATCAAAGTATATCTGTAGTGTAAACATAACGGAGGCGATCAGCAAGGTAAATCCTTCAAATTCCTCCGGAGAATTGAAGATTACTGATACTATCTGGCCAAGACTATCCGCAACCACAACTTTTTTAACAAAACCTACAAGCATCTGTGAAAGCCCTGTCCTAACCCTTTTATAAACAAAAACATTATGGGTTTTAAACTGTGGTAACAAATTTTTAGCTCGTTCGATAGGGCCTGCAACTAACTGTGGAAAAAAGCTTACAAACAGCGCATAGTCAACAAAACTCTTTTCATGCTTTAAATCTTTTCTATAAACATCAATTGAGTAACCGAGAGCTTGGAATGTATAAAAGCTAATACCAACAGGTAGTAGCAGCGAAAATTCCGGAATACTGTAACTAAATCCCATTGACTCGACTAATTCGCCAATACTGTCGTTAAAGAAATTATAATACTTAAACAGGAACAAGATAATTAGATTTACACTAAGATTTATCCCAAGCGCAACCTTTCTAAACAGCGGTTTTTCACCTTTTTCTATAAAGAAAGCCGTGAGATAAGTGGATATGGTAGAAAAAAATATTAACAGTGCATATCCCGCATTCCACTGCATATAGAAATAGTAACTTGACATAAGTAACCAAAGGTTCTTTACCCTACCCGGAATTAAAAAATATAGTAGGCAAACAACCGGAAAGAACATTAGAAAAGTAGTGCTGTTAAAGTTCATCTGTTGAGTTATTATTCCTTTCTAGCTCTCGAATACGTTTTTCGAGAAGAGCTGTTGCTTGATTAAGCTTGGTAATTTTGGTAGTAAAACCTGAAACAATAACGGTTAACGCAAGGGTATTAAAAATTAAAAATAGAAATACAAGCAAGAACACAAAGTTAACAGGGTCAATAATCCTGAATATATCACCAAGCACCAGAACTGTATAAGGTGCAAGACTGAAAATAAGCAATGCCATTCCCGACAGTAACCATATTATAGCATATTTTACCGCAAGTTTCCCCTTTTTTAGTGCAAAAAATATTATTGCAATATAAAAAAGAACACCTGCCGTTAGCGCAACCTGTAATGTAATCTCCTGCATTCGTTATCCTTTCAAAATTAATACTTTAGCCAACCAACAATTAACGAGAGTATTACCTTAACCATAAAATAAGGAGATTTAAGTGCATTAATGCTAGAAATACCGGCAAATCTCTCCTCCATAACCACCGGAACTTCAACAACGGTAAATTTATTTTTAACAGCGGAAAGAATCGCCTCAGGTTCCGGAAAATCTTGCGCATATTCCTTAGAATAAAATTCTACTAATTTTTTACTGCAAGCTCTAAATCCACTGGTGACATCCTTAACCCTCTTACCCGTAAGAATAAATATCACAAAACTAATTATTCCTATTCCAAGCCTTCGCAATTTTGAGGATTGAAATCCTTCCTTCGTAATAAATCGACTGCCTATACACATATCAGCCTTACCTGATTTAATGGGTTCCAAAATATTTTCGAGGTATTCGGGATTGTGTTGTCCGTCTCCGTCCATCTGAACTGCAATATCATATCCGTGCTCAACAGCATATTGATAACCACATTGTACCGACCCCCCTATTCCAAGATTAAAAGGGAAAGAAACATAATTTAGGCCATTGCTATCACATATTTTTGCGCTATCATCAGTGGAACAATCGTTAACAATAACGTAGTCCACCTCAGAATTGGCAGCCTTAAGGTTTCGAACAACCTTATTTATGTTATCCTGCTCGTTATAACATGGGATAATAACCAATATCTTCAACTTAACTCTCCGTAACGTGTTTTATCAACTTTGGTAATACTGTGTCTCTACTTAGATTATCATTGTAATATTTTTTTGCATTGAGTGACATTCTGTTTAGCTCTTTAATATCGCAGGAAATTAGCTGCTGTAGATTTTGATAAAGTAATGCTACATCGCCCGGATTACTGCAAAAACCACAATCTGCTTCCCTAACCGCATCCGCTCCGGCTCCGGAAAGGCTACATAATACCGGTCGGCACATCGCCATACATGAGGATAGTTTTGCCGGTACAGTTAGGTCTAATAATGCAGTGTCAACAAGTGAAACAAACATTGCATCGGTTAATTTAGAGGCATTTATTACCTCTTCTTGATTAACCCTACCAAAAAATTCAAAATATCTCTCTACCCCATTGGCTATAACGCTATCTGTAATGTCCTTGTGGCTCATTCCATCTCCATACATTAAAAATTTAACATTTTTAATATCGTTCTTAGAACATAAGATAGCCAGTTCTACCAGTATATCTAAACCCTGTGCCGGGCTAAAATTACCGGCAAACATAATGTTAAAAATATCAGATTTTTCAAACTTTGGCAAGGAGTTTTTTGAGTATATATCTTCACAGTACTGTGGGAAAATAGCAATATCGGTTTTTCCGGTAACCTCGGTTAATCGCGCCTTCATTCCTCGAGATAAAGCCATAAGGTTTCCACCATGACGATAGTGCCAATTCGACACATTTTTTGCTAAAGAGCGCAAAAACCTATTTTTTATTGGTAATACCGAGTATAAATTTTCCGGCCAAAGATCTAATACATAGCTATACAATGGGATTTTTTTTATCTTTGAAAAAAGTATTGCAGGAAAAATCATTAACACCGGTGAGGTTTCATAGCTTAAAATGCTGTCGTATTTCCTACCTAAAATACCTAAAATACTAAAGCTTGCAAAAAAAGGAAAGGAAATATAGTTCATCAGGATACCAAACGAGCTATTACCGCGAGGAATTTCTAATGCCCTGTATATTTTAACACCATCTTTTAGCTGTCTGCGATTTTTAGTAACTCCATAACCGTCAAAAAACTTTCCATATGGATAGTTTGGTATTCCACACAGAACTTCAACCTCTACCCCGGCTTCAACAAATCCTTCAACAATATCGTTTATTCTAAAATCTTCGGGCCAATAGTGTTGGCATATTACCAACAGTCGTTTTACTGAGTTTTTCGCCATACAAACTCATTTACGATTTTTGTGTAACTTTCTATTACTTTAACAACTTTTACCGAAACATTTGAATCAACATAGTCAGGAGCTACAACCACCGATTCATTGTTATGATGCATAGATATTGCAAGGTTGACTGCACTGAGGACATCCTTTGATGTAACACCGCCAATCACAATTGTTCCTTTATCTAAAACCTCAGGGCGTTCGGTTGAGTTTCGCAAAGAGACGCCACAAAAGTTCAGCATCGCTGACTCTTCGGGAAGTGTTCCGGAATCGGATAATACACATAGTGCACTTTTTTGCAATCTATTAAAATCAAAAAAACCAAAAGGTTGAAGATTAGACACCAAGCTGTTGAATTTAAAACCACTTTCCTCTAACTTTTTCCGACTACGTGGATGTGTTGAGTAAATTATTGGAAGACCATATTCCTCAGCTAAAATATTAAGACTCTGCATTAATGATAAAAATTTATGTTCTATATCAAGATTTTCTTCACGATGAGCAGAAACAAGGAAGTATTTTCCCTCTGTTAAATTCAATCTATCTAAAACATTGCTGGCATCTATTTTTGATCGATATTTTTCAAGAACCTCTCTCATGGGTGATCCGGTAACAAAAATACGATTTTTTGCTATTCCCTCAGACAAAAGATAACGCCTTGAATGCTCGGTGTAAGGTAGATTAACATCTGCAATGTGGTCAACAATACGTCGATTAATTTCCTCGGGCAGGTTTTCGTCGAAACAACGATTACCGGCCTCCATATGAAACACAGGAATCTTTAATCGTTTTGCAGAAAGAGCACAAAGGCATGAGTTCGTATCTCCGAGTACCAAAAGTGCATCCGGCATTTGTTCCCTTAATAATTTATAGCTTTTAGAAATAATATTTCCAATCGTTTCACCAAGGTCGCTGCCAACACTTTCCAGAAAATAATCAGGTTGTCTGAGCTCTAACTCTTCAAAAAAAATATCATTTAAAGTATAATCATAATTTTGCCCGGTATGAACAAGCTGATGATCAAAGTAGCGATCACAGCACTTAATAACCTCTGCTAATCTTATTATTTCCGGCCTTGTACCCACTACCGTCATCAACCTTAACTTTTGCATTATTAAACCTCCATAAAGTATGTGTCGGTCTTTTGAGGGTTAAATACCTCACTACTCCAAAATAAAGTAACAAGATCCCCATCGCCTACGTTTGTAATGTTATGTGTATAGCCCGTAGGTATATCAACAACCATAGGATTTTCACCACTTACAAGAATCTCACAAATCTCTGATTCATCAATTTTTCTAATCCTTATAAGAGCTTCGCCATAAACAACAAAGAACTTTTCGGTTTTGGTGTGATGCCAGTGGTTGCCTCTCGTGATCCCGGGTTTAGTTGTACTTACAAATAGCTGTCCAAAACCATTATCTTTTAAAAACTCAGCAAGATGCCCTCTGTTATCTACATTGTTTTTTAACCGATAGGAAAATTCATTAGATGGAAGATAGGATGTATACGTTCCGTAAAGTTTCGCAGAAAACCCGTTTTTAATACTTGGAACCATAACACTTTCACGGCTGGTTTTATAAGAGTTAATAAGCTCTGAAAGCTCCTTTAAAGTAACCTGATAACTCGGTTCAACCTGTAAAGGTTTATTGGTTGACAGGGGTACACTGTTTTCAAGCGTCATTATTAATGTGTTGATTACATCATCTATATAGCATAGCTTTACAACTGCATCAGGGTTGCTTATTTCTATAGGTAATTCATTGGCAATATTGTAGCAAAATGTGGCTACAACGCTGTTATAGTTTGGTCTACACCACTTGCCAAACACCCCAACCAACCTAAATACAAATACCGGAACATTGTTTTTCGAACCAAAATCGTATATTGCATTCTCGGCTAAAGCCTTACTTTTTCCGTAGTCATTATCAAGCTCTGCCTGTATGCTACTTGTTACCAAAATTGGAGCTTTGCTTCCTACGTTTGATAGTGTAGATAATAATTTTTCGGTGAAGGCAGTGTTGCCACTATAAAATTCATCAACTACCTTAGGTCTGTTTATTCCGGCAAGATGAAAAACAAAATCAGCTTTTTTACAGTAGGACTCAAGTTCTTCTTCACTGTTTTGAATATCAAAAAGAAGTATATTTTTGTAGCCACGATTTCTTAGCTCGGTTGATAGGTTTTTTCCAATGAAACCTGCTGCACCGGTAATTAGTATACTTTTTTCGGTCATTTTGCAAGTTCCTCACGAATAAATGAAAGTTGCATAAGCTTTTCAACAACCTGTTCTACCGATAATCTCTCGGTATTATGACTTGTATATTCCTCTATAACCAATGGCTGTTTTAAGCCTTCTTCATAATACTGTTCATAGTTGAGGTCACGGCTGTCAGCAACTACTTTAAAATAATTCTCAAGGTCTACACAGCCGGCTTTCTCTTCCTTGGTTAGCAAGGTTTCATACAATTTTTCACCATGTCTTGACCCGATAATTTTTATGTCGGTTTCTCCAAACAGCTGCATTACTGCCTTGGCAAGAACCTCTATGGTACAGGCGGGACTTTTTTGCACAAAAAGATCGCCCGTTGCCCCGTTGCAAAATGCAAAAACAACAAGTTCAACCGCCTCATCAAGACTCATTAAAAATCGTGTCATTTCCGGGTCGGTTATTGTTATTGGCTTACCGGCACGAATTTGTTCGATAAATAACGGAATAACGCTCCCCCTGCTTGCCATAACATTTCCGTAACGGGTACAACAAATTGTTGTGTTTGCAGCCTCAGGCATACGGCTTTTTGCGATTGCAACTTTTTCCATCATAGCTTTAGATATACCCATAGCATTGATAGGATATGCAGCTTTATCTGTCGAAAGACAGATAACTTTTTTTACAGCATTCTTAACTGCAGCATCTAAAACATTTTTTGTTCCGATAACATTAGTTTCTACAGCTTCCATGGGGAAAAATTCACAGGAAGGAACCTGTTTCAATGCTGCAGCATGAAACACGAAATCTACTCCGTACATAGCATTAGATATACTTTTAGAATTACGAACATCTCCAATATAAAATTTAACCTTGCTATTGTTAATAGATTTACGCATATCATCCTGTTTTTTTTCATCTCGACTGAATATACGTATTTCGCCTATGTCGCTATCTAAAAAGTGCTTTAAAACTGTGTTGCCAAAACTACCGGTACCCCCTGTAATGAGCAAGGTTTTATCTTTAAACATATACTTCATCCTAACAAATTAATTTAATACTGCTTTAATGACTAATTAATATCATTTTTAAATAGTTTATCCGCTACCTCTATATCATCTACCCTAAATATCATATTAGCGATTCCGCCATATGCAAAAACATATGTATATTCTATATTAATATCATTTTCTTTTAGGATTGACAAAGTGTTGTGTAGAATACCGGGTGTATTTTTACCGGTTATTAATAATACATCGGTATCACGAACTGTAAAGCCATACTTTGTTAACATTTCACAAACTTTTTCAGGCTCATCTACAAGTATTCTTGCCACACCGTAATCCTCGGTATCAGCAATGTTTAGGGAAAGCATATCGACATTTTCTTTTGAAAGAACCTCGGTAAGTCCAAAAAGTGAGCCGACATTATTTTCTAAAAAAACTGAAATTTGTTTTATACGCATAATAATACTCCTTTACTAAATCTTACGTTTGTCAATAACTCGTTTGCTTT
>CAYJDA010000004.1:76425-114066 GCA_964368815.1 uncultured Oscillospiraceae bacterium | reverse complement strand
TTTATCCTTGACAGCTACGGCAAGCCATGCCCTCGGAGTGTCAAAAATCCGGCTGTTTTAGCCAATGTCCTTACATAAAAAACAACCTGCCTTACTGAACTGCATCCCTTTCGTTTTACATATAGCTATTATGCCATGTGTCTTGCAAATTGGGTGCGGTTTATTGAGACAGGTTGTTTTTTAATGGTGTTTATTACGATATGGTTACCGTTACCTTAACGCTTGTATTGTATTGGGTTTCGGTGGCAGTAACGGTAGGTGGTGAAAACACACTGCTATAAGTTGCATTGAAGCTGATTGTTCCGTCGGCGGCTGTTGTTGCGGTACCTATCAGGTTGCCTGTTGCATCATAAGACACTGTAATTCCAGTTACATCAGCCGGGACAGCAAGCTCGGTGAGGGTGAAGGTAACAGGAACTCCGGCGGCTGCTATACCGAGATTATAAGTGTAGGCAACACTTCCGCCACCTATATTAATACTGTTTGGATTGGCGGTTAAACTGGGGGTTGGTGTTGGTGTTGGAACTGGAACAGGTGTAGGTGTGGGTTGTGGTTTCGGCTGTGCACCTGTTACCGTAACATTTACTATATTGCTTGTAAGTGTACGGCTTTGTCCGCCATATGTATCGGTTACAACGCAGAAATAGTACTGATTGGAGTTGTTCTCGGTGTACACCGTAAGAGTACTTTCCGATGCACCGGTAATCGGTATGGCATTGTTTGTGGTGGCTGTAAAGTTTGTATACCACTGATAACGCAGTGTGTTACCACTTGTGGTGGTTGCGCCAACATTAAGTCTTACCGAACTACCCGCAGTGTATGCGCCGCCTACGGGCTGGCTTGTTATTCTAAACGAATATGTCGGGGTGGGCGTAGGCGTAGGGGTGGGAGTGGCTGCCGTCACAGTAATCTTTGCTGTGTTGCTGGTAACGCTAGCACCGGTGTTATTTGTGACAACACAATAGTAGAACCCCTCGCCCACAAGGTTTGTATTGGGTACATAATCGGCAGAATTAGCAGCTGAAAGGCTCAGTTTCGTTCCATCGGGAGCCGCAAAATGCCACTGATAATCCACGGCGATATCACTGCTTACACCGAAATGCAAAGGTGCCGCGGTATCACCTTGCACATAGTCGGCATCCTCTGGCTGGGCTGTGATTTGGATGGGAACTATGGAGGGACCCGGTGTAGGCTCAGAGTTAGGCCCAAGTGTAGACGTGGATGTAGACGTGGATGTAGATATAGACGTAGACGTGGAAATATTTGTTCGCGCTGTCACCGTCACAGGCACACTGGCTTCGGCCAAAACCTCTCCGTTGTTTTCAAAGGTCACCTCCACGGCGGTTTCTCCAACACTTCGTGCGGTAAAGGCTCCCTGCTGCCCCATTGTCATGTTGTCAACTCCGGGCTTTTCAGCAAACGAGAAATTACCCTCGGCATCCACAGGGTCGGTTTCAGGCTCTAAGGTGTAGCTTTCGCCCACACGAAGTTCCAGGCTTTCGGGCAGGCCGGTTATGGTAACGGCTGTGTCCGAATCCACCACAGTAATGGTGGCCACAGAGGAATAGGTGATTGTGCTCGCACAACCGTCGGCTATTTGTTCAAAAATATTCCCTTCCCGGTCTATCTCATTGCCGATAATCACTTTACAGCGGTAATAGAAAACGCCCGCCACCTCCGTTGGGGGGGTTAAGTAGACCGTCGAATCATTGCCTGTTGCAAACCCTCCCCCGGGAATAGTGCCGCTTTGTATATCCGTGTACGTTGTTCCGTCTGTAGACACTTGCCAGGAGACTGATCTGGATTCTATTTCGCTTGGGGACGGGTTATAGACTACCGACAGCTCATCTGCCTCTTCGCCCACCTCATAGGTGGCACTGTTCATCACTTGGGTGCCTAACTCTTCCGCATACACATTTACCAACATGGTCGGAATGGTTAGTATAGCAACCAATAAACTAATCGCCGCAGCATACCCCTTTTTTTGCTTTATCGAAACCTTATCTATATTTAATATTTTTTTAAATTTATTCATCCCAATCCTCAATTCTAAGAATAGCACTTCAATTATATTAGTTATTATATCACAAAATTACATAATTTCAACACAAAGTATTCATTTTCTTGAAAATCTTGTTTTTGGGTAGTTATTATGCTATGATTACAGCTGTAGGAGGTGAGACTTATGAATCCAAGCATAACTATTTTTGGTATAGAAATTGCAAGCTATTTTCTTATGACGGGTATAGGGATTGCGGCATCGTTTGCATTTGTTGTTTTAATGGCAAAAAGTGAAAAACAAAGTATTCATGATGTAATCCCCATTTATCTGTTTATTGTTATTGGCGTGATGATTGGTGGAAAAATATTGTATGCTATTGTTAACATAGATAGGCTGTTTGTTACTATAGAGGAATACCGGGCGGTTGGTGATTTTAATCTTTTAGTTGGTGGCATAAGCCGCCTTTTTAGCGGCCAGGTGTTTTATGGTGGTTTGTACGGTGGATTTCTGGGGCTTTATGTATACACAAGGTTGGCAAAGCTTAACACCGCCTATTATATATGGTTGGCGACACCCGGAATTGCACTGTTTAGTGTATTCGGTCGCACAGGTTGTTTTTTAACAGGATGCTGTTATGGAGTGCCGCTTGCGAACTCGTCCTTTTCTTTGCTGATGAATGGCGGGGACGTGGCGCGTGTACCCACACAGCTGATAGAGGTTTGTTTTAATATACTATTATTTACTGTATTGGTTATTTTGCAAAGAAAGGATATTTTTAAAAAACATTTGTTTAAAATATATCTTTTAATCTATTCAGTGTACCGCTTTATTATAGAGTTTTGGCGTGGTGATATATACCGAGGGGTGTATGGCGATATTATATCCACCTCGCAGATTATTGCCCTGATTACAATAGCGGCTGTGAGCATACTATATATAAAAGATTACCTAAAACTGAAAAACACAGCTTAATGTAACTGTGCTTTGGGGTAAAGGGGACATGGCATTTAAACTAAAAAAACAATTTAACACTTATGCGGTGAAAATATTTATGTTATTGTTTCAGATAAACGTGAACTGTGGGGTTTATAGGCGTAGTAGCCTGTTAAGTTAATATAGCTTTATTGTTTTACTACGGAATAATATTTCATCATTGCGACACAACGAATAGTAAAAACTAAAGACATATATACTGAAGGTATAAACCATAAAATTGCACATTGCTCTACATGTATATATGCGTGCGGCGAGGCAAGTACAAACCATGATAACGGGGCAAGATATGAAACTGCAGTTGCAATACCAAAGGCAACAATACGGGAATCTGTTCGGATTTCTTTGTTTGCCAGTGCATATAAACAGGTAATAACAAATACAGCAACAACATGTATAAAAAGTATTGAAGCTATAAAGACTGCAAACATTTCGATAGTAAGAAATCGTAGCACTACGCTAATAGGATTAACGTTGGCTGACTGTGATACTATATCCATGCTTGAGTTTGCATCTCCAATTACCCTCATTAGAATAATTTCCTGCATTCTGCTAAAGAATTCTGAGCTATTACCGTATGCAATGCTGATCTGCAAAAAATGCACCAAGAGGGATGTAAAAAATGCCGCTATAGCGCCCGCCGAACCTACAACAAAAAGAGTAATCGATTTTTTTATCGAAAGCCTTTGATGCAAAATATAAAAGATAAACGGAATCATCTGGGATATCATTATTGTAGATACAAATTCATAGGAAAACAGCAATTTTAAAAACAAAGGAGAAAAGGTTGCAACAAAGGCTGTTACCAAGGCATATTTGCCGTTGATAAAATTGGAATTTACAAAAATCAGCGAAACAGCAAATGGTAAAAACAGCGCCCAACCGTTCCAATAAAGGTTGCTACCGTATTTCATAACGTCAGAAAAAAACAATGCTGTTATAATGCAGAGTATCAACCAGTAGTTAGTATCAAGAAGTTTATCCAGCTGTGTAAAAATAATAAGCAATACAACTGCCAATAAAAAACAATTAACGAGCCAAAACAGCTCTAACTTTATTGAGCTGGGTAATGGTATATTTTTTGCAAAAAAACTTTGCAATGTACCATGTAGCCCTACCTGAGAGGTGTAGTTAATAAAGGTAAGGTTTTCTTCACCCTGCCCTGTTGAGTAGATGTCCTTAATAACTCCGCCACCCTCTAATGCTTGCTGTATCAAGATGTTTTCCGGCGAATTATTTTCGGGGTTAATATCGTATATCACGTTTGAGATCATAACGTCGTCGGAAAAAACGTCGAAGGCCCAGCTATCGTTCATGGAAAATGAAAAAAAGCTAACGCCGGTCATTAAAATAACCGCCAGAATCATTAGGTATACACGAAATGAAAATATTGTTTTTTGGATGCTCGGTTTCATAAAAAAGCTCCATACATTTCGGTTGACAAGGTGTGATAATTTTTAGATTAAGTGGCCATATTCTGCAATAAACGCACCCGCCTCTTATTGATATAATTTTACAGTTGCTATTATAACATCAAGCCCGATAAAGGTCAAGAATGAGAGCTTTGTTAGAAAACAGTCATCTTAAAAAAATGAACCAGAAAAGTTGATCAAAAATGCAAAAATCTCCATTACCAAAACAAGGCAACGGAGATTTTTATTAATTATAACTAATTAATAACTAAACTCTCTCGCGGTTATAAATTCGCCGTCAGATGTATAGTATTCAACTACAAAAGCACTTGCACTGGGTACATAGTAAAAAAGGTTTTCACAAATGGATGTATAAACTTCAACATTAGAGTCTATAGTTTCTTCAATCTTTACCTGAGTAGCAGCAACGTCGTTGAGAGGATCTGTAAATGTATAGACATAATATAACGAATTGTCTTGTTCGTATACCTCAAATGTCATTCCCTCATTTGAAAGGTCGCCAACCTGGTTAACCATTGCTTCATAATTTTCGTTGATATAATCAGAAATTGTCATGTCGCTATCGGAGGACATATCCTCCTGCTCATACTCTTCAGATTCATAATCTTCTACATATTCATCGTCGCAGGAAACTAAAACGAAGGCCATAGACAGCGCTAATAAAAGTGTTAGTATTTTTTTCATGTTGCTTCTCCTAAAATCTTTACTTGCTGTTACAGCAATGCTATTACAGCAATGCTATTATAGCAATTATAAACAAAAAAGTCAAGTGTTATATGTTACGTTTGACGAACTATGGTTTCGTATTTAAGTTAGTGCTTTAGAGTTTCTCTGACCAGTATTTATAGAAAAACGAGCTATGCTAATATGCAAAAGCTCGTTTTCTCACTTAAAAACTTAATCTAGTATTTGAAATACTGTGTATGTCGCTTTCATAACGTTAAAAGAAATTTCATAAAATTAGTTAATCAATTTTTGTAATCAAGGTATTTTATTCCAAACTCATCAGTTTTCCTTTCTAAGTTTAGATCGGGAATTTCAATTATACATATTTCTGCCAAGTATAGCACTTCAGAACCATTTTCAAGATGACCAATATATTGTCCATCGGGACTGGAGCATGAAACATGTAGATGTGGAACTCCTTCAATTATGAGTCCTTGAATTGAGCCTAATTCTATAGGGGCGTTAATCGTAATAAACCCATTGTCTGGTAGGTCATCAGTGCTTCTAACAATATGGTACACCAATTTTCTAAGCGCCCCAACGCCTGAAACAACAATGCCATTTTTTAAACCTAATTTTTCTGCTTCATGTGTGATACTTTCAAGCAAAAGCTCACCCTTACGTAATCGAATAATTACTGTTCGTTTAAGCTCATTTGCAATAAATGATTTCATAACACATTACCCCCTTAAAGCTCAGCAATCATTGTTTCATAAAACTCGTGCTCAGTTTTAAGCCTGTTTTTATATGCGCTATATAAAAGATCGGTATGTTGCTTTAGGCTACGTTTTGTATTGGTGTGAGGGTTATTTTCTGCGGCTTTATCAAGTTGTTCAATCCATTCCTGTGGAATGGAAGCGCCACCAGACAGTGAACCGGAAATTCCTGCTGCTACTGCCGCTACACAGTCTGTATCCCTACCCATGTTTACACCTGCAAGAATAGAATCTTTTACGTTTCCGTCGGTCATTTTAAATATTGAAATACCCTTTGTAACAACCTCATTAGCATAGCTGAACGGATATGGCATTCCAACACCATTATAATGGTCGTCAAAATATTCTCGAAGCTCTTCTATTCCTTTGCAGTGTGCTGTTTGCTTAAGGTGCTGGTCTATTTCTTTTACCACTAGGTCTGGGTGGCAGTTGTCGTAAACTGCGGCGATTACGCTATCAACGGTAGCATTCGGCATTGTTGCGGCGGCTATCGAAACTCCGGTTACACAAGCCCATTGCAGGCCACGACTGTTTGCTGTTTGATAAAGCTGACCAACCTGTAAAATGTCTTCAATAGCTGTTTTCACATTGCCGGCATTGATAAGTCCAATTGCATGGCAAGCTCGTGCAAAGCTGTTAAGTCCCGCATAGTCGCAATATCTGCCGAGATCGGTTGCAGGAATCATGGTTTTTGCCATAGCCAACAGCACTCCCTCAAATGGTTCAGAAACCCATCCGCCCGCATTGGGGTTTGCGTGTTTAACCCATGCCGCTCTAACATCCTCAGCATTAACTCGGCCGCCTTTTTCCGAAATAGCCGTAATCATTAATTTTTGACGCTCAACGCCGTCCTCGGTGGTGCCGGGCATACGCTTCCAGCCATTATGGTAGTGTTCATAAGATTCAAACTTATCAACAAATTCATACTTCTTTTTTATTTCAGGCCAGGGCATACCCTCAACCTGTGCGCCCATAGAAGAACCGATATGACAACCGGCAAGACAGCCGAAAATCTTATCATAAAGTGTTACCTTCATCTATTTCTCTCCTTTAAATTTTATGCACTGTAAAGAGCGTTAACTTCGTCGGTCCATTCCTGTCCACCCTTGCTGTACCATTCCTCTACAAAGGTATCAAAATAGTCAATTGGTTCCTGACCGGTAATAATTTTAACATATGCATCGGTAATCAGAGCATTAAGGTCGGTTGCATATTGTAGCTCAGCATCGGTGATTAGGCCATCTGCTGCGTTAGTTATTACCTCCCAGTTAAAGGCATCGCGGCGTGATTGAACAAGCGGAGTTTCTACCTGAAGTAGTGGCCATTCGCTTTCAAATGCCGAATACCACTGGATCCAACTTGAATCTGCATCAAACTGATCAAGAGTGTGATAGGTTCCATCCTCCTTTTGTTCCCAGTGAATGTCTTCAACACCGGAATACACGGTCATCATGCCTTCCTCGGTGTGATACCAATCAATTAGTTCCATTGCTGCTGTTGGGTTTTGAGCATCTTTTAGCATTATGATAACACCGTTTATCATGCCAACACCTTTGTTACCGCTCATGCCGTCTTCGCCAACCGGAGGGGCAATTCTGCTAAATGTTACATCAGGGTCTACAAGACGCATTTCTGCTTCAATCTTTGGCTCCCAAGTCCACCAACGGTATGTTAAACCAAATTGGTTTTTCATAGCCTTGTCGTTAAGCTCGGAATCATTTTTAATGATAGAAAATTCAGGATCAATTAAACCTTCGGAGTACCACTGGTTAAGCATTGCTAAGGCATCTTTTGCAGCCGGGTTAACTGCCTGTGCTTTCAGTTCGCCGCCTTCTTCATAGAAGTAGCCCTGATAAACACCTGTAACACCATAAGCGCCAAGATAAGGCTCTAAACCTTCAAGTCCCGCACCTGTCATTCCGTAAGTATCATCCTGTCCGTTACCGTCGGGATCGTCATTTGTAAATGCTTTCATTACATTGTAATAGTCGTCTAAAGTTTCCGGAGCCTCTAAACCAAGATTATCCAACCAATCCTGTCTGATAATAGTGTTCATTCTGTTAGGACTGCTTACAATCGGGATACCCCAAAGGCCATCCTCGGTAGAACACATATCTAAAGCTTCCTGCGGAACTTGTGCTAAAATGTTTGGATAGTCCTGAACCATCTCGGATAAATCCATTAAAGCGCCCTGATCGGCATAGTCGAACATTTTTGTCCACTGAGACTTATTAAGCCTTGCAAGGTCGGGAAGTTCACCATCCTGACCGGAAAGTATCAGGGTTAATTTTTCATCATAGTTGGCTCCGGGAGGGGCAATATGATTTAGAGTAACACCTGTAGCCTCCTCGATTTTTTGTTTAATAACATCATCATCCGGTACATTTTCAAAGCCGCCCTTTGTAAATACAAACGTTACTTCTCTGTCTGCATCGGTAGCTGCCTCATCGCTATCAGCAGAGTCGGTTGAAGCCGTATCCGGCTGAGTTCCGGCATCATCTGCCGGTGCTTGCTCGGTACTTTGAGCTCCGCACGAGCTTAAAAGTCCTAAAATTAACAATACTGCAAGAGACGCTTTTAATTTCTTTTTCAAATTCATTTTTCTTTCTCCTATTTTATTATTGTTCTCATCGATATGTGCATTAGTTTTTCCCTGTTTCACCCCCTCTTAAAAATAGTATTTATTTTAACCTTTTACTGAACCAATCATAACACCCTTAGCAAAGTGTTTTTGAAGAAATGGGTATACAATTATTATCGGTATGCAGGAAATCATTATGGTGGCGTTAATAACCGCTGTTGTGGGTGGCATCGATTCCGCTAACATGCCTCCGCCTCCAAGCAGTTCGCTTAAACTTGTGCTGAGCAATATTTCTCGCAATAAAGTTTGCAGTGGCCAAAGATTTCTATCGTTAATATACATAACTGCATCGAAGAAGGAGTTCCAGTGCCAAACCGCATAGAAAAGCCCTACCGAGGCTAACACCGGTTTTGAAACAGGAAGTATAATTCGATATAATACCTTTAAATCGGGACAGCCATCTATTTTCGCCGCCTCTTCAAGCTCTATAGATATACCTGAAAAATACGTTCTCATAATTATCATGTTATAAACATTTAGTGCGCCGGGAAGTATAAATGCCCACAGGGTGTCTATTAACCCAAAGGAACGCACAACCAAGAAGGTGGGAATCATGCCGCCGGAAAAAATCATGGTAAAAAAGAAGTATTTCATTATTCCGTTACGATATGGCAGATATTTTTTTGATAAAGGATATGCGGTTAGAATGGTTACTAACAAATTTACACCTGTTCCAACAATTGTGCGAAATACCGTAACACCCATTGCGCGAAAAATAGCATTGTTACCTTCGATTACAAAAATGTAGTGATCTAATGTGGGAGCTTTCGGAATTGTGATTATATTTCTTGCACCCATTACAATTTCTTCGGTTGGTGTTATTGAGGTAAGCAAAACATCCAAAAACGGGAATAATGTTAACAACCCAATAACTGTAAGAACAATATAGTTGAAAAAATTAAAAATTTTGTCGCTTCTGGTGAGCTTAATTTTTTTCTTCATTTCTCTTTTCTCCTAATATTAAAACAAGCTTTCTTGTCCTGCTTTGCGTGCCAAGAAGTTACACGAAACCACCATAGCACAGTTGATTATTGATTTGAAAAGCCCGGCAGCTGTGGCGAATCCATACTGAACATCTATTATTCCAACTCGATATACGTATGTATCAATAATATCGGCAACATCATAAACAGGAGGGCTATACATGGTAAAAACCTGTTCAAAACCAACGTTAACTATCTGCCCAACCCTTAACAAAAACATAATGGTGATGGTTGGTAGCAAACAGGGAAAGGTAACAAAAATAAGTTTTTGAAACTTTGTGGCTCCGTCAACGGTGGCAGCCTCATACATGTCTGTGGGAACTCCCGATAATGCGGCTAAATACACAATGGCCGACCATCCCATTTCCTTCCAAATATCAGAAACAACCAGCACGCCCCTAAAATAGCGAGAGTCACCCATAAAGAAAACCGGGTCTATTCCAAACTGTCCAAGAATCATATTAAGAACACCATCGCTCGGTGATAGCAGTGTCGAGGCAAGGGAGGCAATGATAACCCAGGAGATAAAATGCGGGAGATAAACCACTGTTTGAACTGTGCGTTTAAAGGGTGAAAAAACCACCTCGTTTAATAATAGCGCAAGGATTATAGGAGCCGGAAAACCAAAGAGAATTTTTAAAAATCCTATCGATATTGTGTTTATAAAAATTTCAACAAATTGGTCGGCAGAAAATAATCTAATAAAGTTATCAAATCCATTCCATGGGCTTTCGAAGGGCCCCATGAAAATTTTATAATCTTTAAAGGCTATAAAATTTCCGAAAATCGGAAGATATAAAAAAATACCTACTATTATTAGCCCCGGAATGAGCATAATATAAAAACTGCGATACTTTATTAAGTTGTAAATCAGTTTTCCCTTTTTTATTTTTTGCATCATATAAGCTCCTTTAACCAAAATAAACAATAATTTGCATTTATTTTATGAATTTATTCTACAATTTTGACGGATTGATGTAAATATACAATTTACTATTATATTCTTTTTTTATAATTGTCAATAGCAATTTAATGCGAATACTGGTTATAATTAAATTGGATAAGTGTCTCAATTTAAAGCAAAGGATAACAATTATGAAATTTAACCGAAAAAAGAGTGGAACAATCAGCTATGCTAATAGACTGTTTAAATCTTTCTTTTTAATTGGAATAATATGTACTACCTTATATGGAACCATTAGTACCGGATATTTCATAAAATCAAGTTACGATACAAGCCATGCAGTTTATCGTGCAAATCTCGACAAACTGCAATCGGAAATAACCCTAACAATGGATAAGGTCGATTTGCTATTGCTACAGCTATCCTCAAATCCTATGGTAGAATCTTATTTTCATGAAAACAATCGAGACAACTTGGACTATTTCGACATTAATGAGATATCTGAGTTAATTGTTTTATCGCACGCCACCCTGTCAGACCCTCTTGAATCTATCTACCTTGTTTATCCGGAGCTTAACATTGTTATTACCTCCTATGGCATTTTCAACTGGGATGGATTTGTGGATAAGGAGTGGCTGGATACAAGTAATATTGATGATAATATACGCTTAGTAAATAGAGCCGGTACCCTTGGAGAAGCGAGAAACAGCTGTGTTTCAACCGTGATGCAGTATCCGCTTTTATCTGCGGGAAGCCCGAAAGGATATATTGTAGCAAATATATCTCAGAAATATTTAAATAATTTATGTGAACGTTATCTCACCGATGATGCAGGAATACTTTTATTTAACAGTGAGGGTGGTTTTATTGCAGGATCGGGCAATAAGTTTTTTAGCGATATTGCATATGAAGACTTATTATATACCACAGGTGGCCCAAAGCTTGATTTACAGCTCATTAATGATGGTTTATTTATTCATGTACTACAAAACAGTGAAACTCTTGATTGGAGTTTTAATTACTATGCCGGGATGGAAAATCTGATTTCAACCTTACTTGTTAATTTCTTGACAGCATTAACAATAACAGTTACTTTATATATTGTGTTTGCTTTAATAGCAAAAAAATTAAGCGATAATGCTTATTCTCCTATTGAACTGTTATTGCACAATATCAGCAACGAAGGTAATTCAATTAAAACATTACCAAAATATGCCGAGTTTAAGAAGATACACAAATTTATAGAGCGTTCGGAAAATGAACTTCAAGATTTAAGAGAAAAAATAATAAAAGAGCTTCCAAACCTTAGAGAAAAGTTCTTTCTTGATATAATGCTTGGAAGAGTGATTAGTTTTTCCTCGCTTGAAGAAAGATTACATGCAATCGGGTTAGATAAAAATGAAAAGTTAAATTATACCGTTGCTACAATAAAATTACTTGAAATTAATACCGACGACTTTGAGCTGAACCAAAGTCAAGCTGAGTTAAGTTTTATTGTAACATTAGCCCTCAGAGATTACCTAAACAATAGCCTTGCAGTTGCTGATATCGATTTCTATAATGTATGCATACAGGAAAACGACCTTCATGTGATTATAGGTCGTCAAGACAAAGATAAAATTGTACTTCAGGAAAATATAAAAGAATTGTTTGAATCTTTATTAATATTTAGTGCTGAGGCTCTTAGCACTAAAATAATTATCGGTATAGGCAGCATAGTTAATGACATACTGTTGTTACAAAACACCTATAACGATTCGAAAGAAGCTATTGAAAGAGAGTTACCTTATGGCAGTAGCCGAATATTCAATTATGATGATGCACCCAATTCTGTTAACCTATCTTACATTAATCCTCTCTATTATGAAAAAAGTTTAATTTATTCGGTGAAAAACGGTAACATTTCTGAAATTAACGCTATAATTAAAAATGTTAATCACAATATTAAGTCATGCAAATATAGCTTAACAATGACCAGAAGTGTTTACATTTGTATAATTAACATTATTTCCCTTTCGATGCAGGACAATAGTCAAGACAGTAATTTTGCAGGTAAACTCAGGGATTACACAAAACGAATATACGAGGCTTTGAGCATAGATAAGATAGAGGCACTTGTTTACGACCTATGTCGAGAAGCTGTAGAGTATTCTAGGCAAACTCGAAAACAAAATTCTGAGATACTAGCTAATAAAATAGAGGAGTATTTAAGACAAAACTATCATAACGATATTTCATTAGAGGACCTCTCAGCAGAGTTTTCATACACATCAGTCCACATAAATAAAACTCTACGTATAAACTTTGGTATCACATTTTACGATATGCTTACAAGCATAAGGATTCAAAATGCAAAGAATTTGTTAGCAAAAACCGATAAAAACATACACACAATCTCAGAAGAGGTGGGGTATGCAAATGTTCAGAGCTTTATTCGAATGTTTAAAAAGGCGGAAAATATTACACCGGGACAGTACAGAAAAGAACACTTGCAATAAGCGAAGTCGAAAAACCGGTATTATGTATTTGCACATTTGACTAAGCGGAATTTTAGTGGTAAAATAAAACTTAGAAAATTAATGTAAGGATCATAAAATGAAGTTGAAAATAGGTGTGTTTTTGCGAATGGCATTTATTATTTCAACCTTAATAGTGCAGATTCTTTTTGGCGTCGTTCTTGTGCTATTACTGGGAAATTTTGTTGATTTATTGGTAGTGATATTATTGATTGTTAATGCAAGTGTTACAATAAATATTATTATAAGAGATACATACCCCGAAACAAAAATTCCTTGGATTATTATTTTAAACGGATTTCCACTTGTTGGAGCCATTCTTTATCTTGTTTACGGAAAACCAAGAAAAAGCAAAAAAAGGCGTGCTGTGTTAGAAAACATCGATGCTGAACAGAAAAAGGGGTTATCAAGTGTTGATGCTTTCAGGCCGGAATTTTTTAACGCAGATCACAACATTATTCGCCAATCTGAATATATTAGAAAGATAGCTAACTCGCCGGCATATAGCAATACCGAGGTTACATATTTTCCTCTCGGAGAGGAAAAGTGGAAAGCAATGCTTTTTGAACTTAAAAAGGCAAATAAATTCATCTTTTTGGAATACTTTATTATTGAACAGGGCTTAATGTGGGGAGAGATTGAAAAAATATTAGCCGAAAAAGCGGCGAGCGGTGTTGATGTTAGAATCATGTACGACGATTTAGGATGCCTTACCACCCTACCCATGAGCTTTGCAAAAAGAATGAGAGCCCAAAACATCAACTGCAGGCCCTTTAATAAGTTCACCAACCTGTTTAATGCGAATTTTAATAATCGAGATCACCGGAAAATATGCGTAATAGATGGCAATGTTGGTTTTACAGGCGGGGTTAATCTTGCCGATGAGTATATTAATCATGTAAATAAACTGGGGCATTGGAAAGATACCGCTGTAATGTTTAAGGGCGAGGCAGTTTTTAATTTAACTGTTATGTTTTTATCCATGTGGTGTTCCCTAACCGAAAAGGTAGAGGATTATTCAAAATATGCACCAACCGAAAAATATAACGCTGATGGAATTATTCAGCCGTACTGCGATACACCGATGGATAACGATGCTGTAGGTGAAAACGTTTATATGAGTATGTTGCACTGCGCAAAGGAGTACGTGTATATTACTACACCCTACCTTATCATAAGCCGTGAGATGATGGTTTCTTTAATGACAGCCGCAAAATCCGGTATTGATGTTCGCATTATTTTGCCCGGAATTCCGGATAAAAAATTTGTTTTTTTTCTATCGCGATCGTACTATAAAGAGCTACTTCGAGCGGGGGTAAAGATATTTGAATATACTCCCGGATTTGTTCACTCAAAAATGTTTGTGTGTGATGATAAATCTGCAGTTGTCGGAACAATTAACCTAGACTACCGAAGCTTTGCACTACATTATGAGTGCGGAGCATTTATGTGCAACTCATCGGCTGTTGATAAAATTAAGCAGGACTTTTTGCATACGCAGTTGCGCTGTAAAGAGATAACGTTAGACAATCATCCTTATCAGGGAAAGCTTAAGGTTATCCAGTTTATCCTATTAGGACTTTTAAGAACATTTTCGCCTTTGATGTAGCAAAACATTATTCTCATGAGTTAAAACGAGTAAATTACAATAAATATTTAGTTTGGAGATCGATATGATTAAGTTTGGAACGGGTGGCTGGAGAGCAATAATAGCAGATGGTTTTACAAAGCAAAATCTAACAACTGTTTGCAGTGCGCTTGCTGAGCTCATAATTTCGCAGCGTAGGCAAAACAAGGTAGTTGTAATTGGTTTCGACCGACGATTTTTATCTAAGGAGGCGGCAGGATGGGCCGCTGAAGTTTTAACCGGATACGGCATTAAGTGTAGGATAATAAACCGCGCAGCCCCCACACCGCTGGTTATGTTTTCGGTTAAAAGTGAAAAATTATATTATGGAATGGCAATAACAGCAAGCCATAATCCGGCAATATACAACGGCATAAAAATTTTTACCGAGGGTGGAAGAGATGCCGACCAGAATACGACCGATGAGTTAGAACGCTACATAGCCAAGATGGAAAAAAGCGGAGCGGAACATGAACCTGTTCCCTATCAAAAGGCTATGCAGCAGGGGCTGATAGAGGAGTTTAATCCACATAACGAATATATCGACAGTATACTGGCGTTGATAGATACCAAGGCGATTAAAAAAGCTCAGCTGAAAATCGCATTAGATCCGATGTTTGGAGTAAGCCAAACCAGCCTGAAAACAATTTTATATGCAACCAGAAGCGACCTTTTAGTTATTAACGACCGACACGACACCCTGTTTGGAGGAAGGCTTCCCGCGCCAAACGCTAAAACATTGGGCTTTTTAAGCGATTATGTTCCGGAGAACGAATGCGATCTTGGCGTTGCTACCGATGGAGATGCCGACAGAATAGGCGTTATTGACGAAAAAGGCGAGTTTGTTGATCCAAATAAACTACTGGCAATACTTTATTATTATCTGTTAAAAGTTAAGGGGTGGCGTGGCAGTGTGGTTAGAAATAACTCCACAACAAAGCTTTTAGATAAAATCGCCGAAGATTTCGGTGAGGTATGCTACGAGGTGCCGGTAGGATTTAAACATGTGTCTTCCAAGCTTGAGGAGAGTGGCGCCATCATTGGTGGAGAAAGCTCCGGAGGTCTTACAGTAAGAGGACACATCCTTGGCAAAGATGGTATTTATGCAGCGGCATTGCTTGTTGAGCTAATTGCCGTTACCGGGAAAAAACTTTCGGACTTTTACAGCGAAATTACCGAGAGATATGGTGAATTTTATACCTGTGACGGAGATTATCACCTTAGCGACAATGACGAAAAAACACGACTACGAGAAATAATTTACACCGAAAAAAGCATACCTAACTTTCCCTATGAGATAGACAATGTTTCGTATCTTGACGGCTGCAAGGTGAATTTTGTTAATGGTGGCTGGATAATTGCAAGATTCTCAGGAACCGAACCGTTACTGCGTATATCCTGCGAGATGAACAGCAGAGAAAAAGCCGGAGAATGTGTAAAATTATTTAGTGAGATGTTAAAATTATCATAGTAAAAAAACTAACCTCAATTTTTTGGAGGTTAGTTTTTAATTTGAATGATAAAGTTATTTTTGCACCGAAATTGTTTTCCTATGTTTCTTGTTAGATTTTTTGAGTGAATACATTCTGGTATCAGAAATTGCAATTAACTCTGATGCGGAAATTATTTCGTTAGGATGATTGTAGGCAACTCCGTAACTTATCGACGTTGAGTAGCTCTTATCAAATAATTTTGGGATGTTAATAACTGCTTTATAGCATTGAACCAATCTTTTTGTTACGGTTTCTTCCGCGTTACACCTTCCTACAATTACAATTTCATCTCCGCCATACCTGCAAACGGCATCCTTTTTAAAGTAATCTTGCAAAATGTCGGAAACGGTTTTAATGTAAAAGTCCCCCTCTTCATGGCCATGAACATCATTAACAATCTTCAGCCCGTCGAGGTCGACAAAGGCTACAAAAAGGAACTCGTTTTGGTCTATCAATTTCTGAATTTCTTCATCTGCATAATCTCTTGTATATAAATTGGTTAGTGTATCCCTAAGCGATTCCTGTTCCAATCCTTTAATTTTCTCTAAATCCTCGGTGTTTTTAAGGCTTAATCTTTTGTATGTTTCGGTTTGTATTCTAAGCTCGGCAAGATTAAATGCAAAAACGATAAATACAGCAAACGCACTTATAGTAACCAATCCCAGAACAACATAATGCTTTAACAGATCGCTGCCGGCATCAACTCCAATGGTAAGGAAAAAAACAAACAGCGTTACAAAAAGTATAGAGAATGCTGTTGTTAAAAATGCAAGATTCTTTTTGTCTGACAGTATGGTATCGAGGGAGTTTCTCGGAATTGTTTTTCGGGCAAAGCTTATTGTTGAAATTGAAACGGTAAAGCAAGCAATAGCAACCAAAAGAGAAAGCCTAATATCGCTCATAACATCAACAATAATTCCTTGATTTATTATTGCCATGATAGCTAATGCCGACAACCTTTTGGCAAAAAGATTTATCGGGAAAGTTACCGAAATAAACAGCGTCTCGATTAAGCTGGTTTTAAACACTATTTTTGTTTCAATAAATAATAGAGCTGCATACAAGAAAATGGCTACAGGTTCGTGGCTCACCGGAAGATAAAACACATAAATTAACCAAAAAGATAGGTTTATCGCACAACAAATTATTCCGGATTTCCTCGGAAATCTGTTTACATTAAAAATGTATGCGCAGTATGAAAAAAAGGTGTAATGATAAAAAATAAAAGAAACTACAAGAAGAGCGGTCAAGAATGCTAACATACAGTGCCCTCCTCTCTGCTTTTATAGAAATTCGCTTTGTTTTTTCTCATGTTTTCGTCAGCAGTCGATAAAACATAGCTAACGCCTTGTTTTTTGACATCCTCATCTACATACACCGAGCCTATACTTGCAGAAACCAAAAATTCTTCCGTTGCATTTTGATAGTCAATATACTGTTCTATTCTCTCTACTATACTTTCGCAGCTCTCTTCCTGCGACTCGGTAAGTATAACCAAAAATTCGTCTCCGCCTATCCTCGCAACGATATCATGTTCACGCACTGTTTTTAAAATAGAATGCGCAATTTTAATTATCAGCCTGTCTCCGGCTTTGTGACCATATGTATCATTAGTGTATTTCAGTGCATTAATATCAACAAATAACACATGAAACGAATCGCCGGTAGCATCTGTTTCACACATTTTTTCAAGTATAGTCATTATATATCCACGGTTAAATACACCGGTTAACTCATCTCTCTCAATTTTTGTTAACAATGTTTCCTTTTGTTCAGATATTTTTTGGTGCTCACCTATAACCTTGTCGGAATATCTTTTATATAAGCTCGCATCAATGAGGCTGATGGAATACAAGAAAAATAGATAAAAAATCAGTAACGAGCCGAAAGAAACTACCAAGGAAAGTAGTATCTGTTCAGGATAATAAATATCACCAATCATAACCGTGGATTGATTAATCTGCAGAAAAACAACAAGAACAACCGAAATAAGCAGAATAACGGAATGTCGGCTCTTTACCGTCACTCTTTGTATGGAGGTATTGTCGATATATTTTTTAACAAGCTCATGCGCCAAAGATAACGAAGTGCAAACTATTATTACGATTACATCATCATAAACAGTTCCGGCTATAAGCTCGTTAGGCGTAATTTTATAAATATTGCTAAATATTACGATTAAAGGTGTTAGGATGGCAGACATATGCAATACAAATATCGATGCACCACAGATAACCTGAATAAAATCGGTTTTAGATATAAGCTTAAACTCAATTATTAACGTAACTAAAAAGGCTAATAAAAACAGATAAATTGGCAAGTTTGTATACTGAACAACAACAAATAAAGCAGTGTTTAAAAGTCCTAAGGCAACAAAAACTGCTCTGTTTTTAATTCCTCCTATCAGCAAATTCGATACATAGGAAAATGCTGAAATTTGGTATACAAACATAGATATTAAAGATATTATATATATCACAGTAGTAACTTCAATTTTCATTTATACCGCACCTCCTGTGGTAGGCAAGAAAAAAAGCGGCTGAGCTTATATATTTATTAACATTTTAATGCAATTAATACATCTATCGTAATGGACAAGCATTACTTTTTATTTTTTTTATATCATAGTTATAACATTAAATCTATATATACCATTTTAACAAACAATTAGCGAAAAATCAATAGTAATGCTTAATAATTAATATAGGAAATTATTGTGAAATAAAAGTGTTTGATAAATAATTTTATTTGGTAAATATAATGGAAATTTAATTAACAAAATGATATAATGTTAAACAACAATAATAACAAGTGTAGAGAAAGGAGCTTTTTCATAGGACGATATAACTCCAAAAAGCAAGTTTTATAGGTCAAGAGTTTAGAAATATATTTATAAAGTACACAAAGACAAACATTGCGAAGAAAGGAAAAAGTAATGGATATAATAAAACAACTTATGAATCCTACATTTTATAAACAGGGCCGCCTCGACGCACATTCCGACCACAAGTTTTACGATGGTAATCACCGCTCGCAGAGTGTGTTGTTAAACGGCATGTGGAAGATGGCGTACTCAAATCGCATAGCCGACCGCCCAATTGATTTTTATAAAACCGACTATCCAATTAATGATTTTTGCGACATAGTCGTTCCGGGACACGCAGAGCTCCAAGGCTTTGGCGGTGTTCAGTATGTCAACACCCAGTACCCATGGGACGGGCTTGCCGATATTAATCCACCCGAAATTGACCCTGAGGATAGCCCGGTGCTTTCCTACGTCACCTTTTTCGACCTTCCGGAACTGTTTGCAGATAAGCGTGTTTGTATAAACTTTTGCGGCGTGGAACAGGCGTTCACCCTTTATCTTAACGGTGAATATATTGGCTTTTCGCAGGATAGTTTTACCCCTGCCCATTTTGATCTCACCCCATTTATAAAGAAAAAAGACAACCGCCTTTGTGTCGAGGTTTATAAACGCAGCTGTTTTGGCTGGATGGAAGATCAGGACTTTTTCCGCTTTTCCGGAATCTTTCGTGATGTAGTTCTCTACGCTAAACCAAAAATACATATAGAAGACTTATTTGTTATTCCCACCGTTGACGAAAATCTTAAAAACGGTGAACTTACCGTAAAGGTTAAGATGTCCGGAACTACTGACCCATCGGTAAAAATTTCACTCAAAACGCCTTACGGTAACGAAATATACTGCGACAGCCCGAAATTTACATTTGTGAAAACCCCGACAGTCGAGCCGGCAGAAAATGTTGACGAATATTTTGTTTCGCCTATTATTCCTATAGAAAATATCACTCTTTGGGACAAGTTTGCACCCAACCTTTACGAACTCACCCTGAGCGTTTATGACGGCGATGAGGTAGTTGAATATGTGAAGCAGGATGTTGGGTTTAGACGCTTTGAGATAAAGGGTAATGTGTTGTATCTCAACGGTAAGCGCCTTGTTATAAACGGTGTTAACCGCCACGAGTGGCATGCCGCAAAGGGTCGCGCTATATCAGCAGACGACATGTATGCTGACATTGAGGTGTTTAAACGCAACAACATCGACAGTGTTCGCACCAGCCACTATCCCAACAACTCCTTATGGTATGAGCTGTGCGATAAAAACGGAATAACTGTGGTGGACGAGGCAAATATTGAATCCCACGGAACATGGCAGAAAAACAACGCACTACATATTACTACCAACGTGCCGGGCAGTCTGCCGGATTGGCGTGATGTTTCGGTAGACCGCGCCGTTTCCATGTTCGAGAGGGACAAAAACCATCCGAGCATACTTTTCTGGTCCTGTGGCAACGAATCTTATGCCGGCGAAAATATTTTAGCCATGTCAAACTACTTTCGTCGAAAAGATTCCTCCCGCTTTGTCCACTATGAGGGAGTTTTCTACTGCCGTGAATTTGAAGCGGCAAGTGACGTTGAGAGTCAGATGTACACAACACCCGAAAAGTGTGAAGAGTACCTTGGTAAGGACGCAAAGAAGCCGTTTTTCCTCTGTGAATTTATGCACAATATGGGCAACTCAATCGGCGGATTTGAGAGCTACATGAAGCTCTATGATAAATTTGAGAACTACCACGGAGGCTATATCTGGGACTACATGGATCAGGCACTATATCAAAATATTGGCGGTGAGCGGGTGCTTGGATATGGCGGTGATTTTCTTGACCGACCGAGTGACTACAACTTCTCCGGCAACGGTATCGTATTTGCCGATCGGAGCGAAAAGCCGGCAATGCAGGAGGTTAAATATTGGTACTCCTCGCCGGAAAAACGTGCCGAGTGGGATAGACGCAACTCCGAGTTTTCCTATATAACGCCCATCGATTGCAAATCGGATAATACTCTAAAACTTATTGAGAGTAACATGCACTACGGTGTTGTGGGCGATAAATTCTCTGTGCTGTTTTCAACCGTTAAGGGTGGCCCTGTTTCCATCAATTACGATGGGACCGAGTGGTTGCGCCATGCCATGAAACCTACCTATCACAGAGCGCCGACCGAAAACGATACCGCCTGCGGATTTCTTCAAAAAAGCGGAGTGTGGTCACTCGCTGATAGTTATAGCGTACACACCGACCTGACCGCCGAGCTAAAGGACGGCGTAGCGGTTATCACCTATACCTACGATACATTGCAGGGCAACACCTCCACCGTGAGCTACTCTGTAGATAGTGACGGCAAAATTGCCGTCGAGGCGAAGTTCAACGGCAAAAAAGGTCTGCCACAGCTACCGCTCTTCGGTATGCAGTTCGCAACACCGACACCTATTGAGCGTTTTGACTATGTCGGCTACGGCGGTGAGACCTATCCTGACCGATACAAGGGCGGCGAATATGGAGCGCATAGCGAGCTTGTGTCACAGCAACTTCCGGCATACCTTGTGCCGCAGGAGTGCGGCTGTCATAGCTACAGTAGGTCGTTCGCACTTAAAAATGGTGATAAACAGCTGCGTTTTGTTGCAGAGGATAACTTCCACTTCTCGGTTCTACCCTATAGCACAGCCCAGTTAGAGGAGGCATGGCATACCTACGAACTGCCGACCTCTCAAAATACCCATGTTCGAATACTTGGCAAGATGCGAGGCGTCGGCGGTATAAACACATGGGGTGCTGATGTGGAAGAACAGTACCACATTAGTGCCGAGGAGGATATTGTTCTGAAGTTTTATGTGCAGGGCTTTACAAAATAACTGCCAACAATGCTAATTATAGTCATTCAACTTAAAAAACACCACATCTTCCCGGCAGAAATTCCGCCTATCTTCGTTGTCGTCAATCACAATACGAAAGTATTCCTCAATCCTCCGCCTTGACAGGCGAAATTTCTGCTCGGCATCCTTGTGTCGGTTTTCAAGTTGAATGACTATATGTCTTGAGTATTCTCTTAAATGTTTTTCACCCTTAAACAAGCAATGGCTTAGCATGGAAATAGTGCAAAGCCATTGCTTGTTTATTTAAATGATTATATCTGATTTATAGAATAACAAAAAAAAGCCGCCAATGATTCGGCGACTTTTTTTTGCACATAAGCTGCTTAATAATAATAATATATAAAGTTTATATTTTCAATCATATTCGACAGATTGTAACATTTTTGTAATTATTTATTTTCTGCCATCGGCTATGTTCTGTTCATCGCTTAACAGCTTTTCGGCAACAATGTCCAGCTGGTCGGAAAGCTCGTAGTTGTCGACGAGGTTGCTTTCCAGCAATCCTTCGTATGCGGTTTCGCCCTTAAATGCAAGCTTGAGAAGTGCCGGGGTTACCACTGCGAAAAAAACAACCATTATAACAATTGGCCCGAAATACTCCTGCGGAAGAAGCCCTACAGCCAATCCTTTGTTTGCAACAATCAAGGCAACCTCACCACGACATACCATGCCAAGACCGATTTGCATGGATTGACGGTTATTAAATCCGCATAACTTTGAAATACCGCCACATCCAACAAGCTTTGTTATAAGTCCCACTACTATAAGAAGAACAGTAAAAACAATAATGCTACCGCTCATGGATGGCAGAGTCACCGAAAGGCCTATATTTGCAAAGAAAATTGGCGTTAACATCAAATAGGATAGAGGGTTTATCTTGGACTCGATATACATATGTTTTGATGTTGTTGCAACGATAAGACCGGCCGAAAAAGCTCCGATAATATCGGCAACTCCAAAAATTGCTTCTGCCGCCCATGCCATAAAAAGACATAGTGCAAGCGCTAAAATAGGGTAGCGGTGAAGATCTCGGGATTGCGCTCTATTAACATACCATGCAAAAAATTTGTTGTAAATGAATCCTACTACCACCGCAAAAACAAAGAAGAGTAATATCATTAATAGGGTTATTAGTATATTTTCTTCGCCGCCGGACATACTTGTTACCACGGTTAAACATACAAGGCCGAGAATATCATCGATAAGAGCGGCCGCAAGAATTGTGTTACCCACCTTGGTGGAAAGCTTGCCAAGTTCCTTTAGCGTTGCCACCGTTATGGAAACAGAGGTTGCCGTTAAAACTATTCCGAGAAATACACTTTCTAAAATATTTTCTGTCCCGTTAAAGTAGTTCATTAGGATAACTCCGCCCGCCAGCGGCAACAAAACACCGAGCAGCGCAATAAAAAAGCTGTTTTTACCCGAAGCCTTCAGATCACTTATACTGGTTTCAAGTCCGGCACTGAACATGATAACCACAACGCCCAGCTCAGCCAAAACATGTAATACCTCAGTAGGCTGAATAATGTTTAAAACAGCAGGCCCAAAAACCAAACCTGCAACTAATGCGCCAACCACCTGCGGCATCTGTAACTTGCCGGAAATTATTCCGAAGGCCTTTGTTGAAATTAAGATTATGCTGATAGTTAATAAAAATTGGAATTCCATATTTGCTCTTTCTTATGATATTAAGTACTGTTCAATTATACTCCTATATTTTACAGCTTTCAACACATTTTATTCACATTTGCAAATTTGGTTACGCATGTCAGTATTTTATCACCTATTTACTTTTTTCCGTCAATATTGACAAACAAATATGCTTGAAGATGTAGATTATACCAATGAAATGCTGTGAATACAGCTAATTGAGTTAAATTAAAAAAGAACTTAATATTTCTATTGTAAAAAATGGAATAAAGGAGTATACTGTTTTCAGGAAAGACGGATAAAATACCGTTATATTTACTTTTATTATAGCTTAAATTAAGAAAGAGGTAAGTAAAGATGTTTAATATTGCACATGTAGGTTGTGGAGGCATTTCAGATGCATGGTTAAGCTACCTTAAAACAAGGCAGGATGTAAAAATGGTTGCCATGGTAGATGTTTTTGAGGAAAGTGCAAAGGCTCAAAATGAAAAATATTGCTTCAATGCGGCTATTTATGGTAGCCTTGCCGAAGCGCTTGCCGGGGAGGAGATAAACCTTGTTGTCGACAATACCCCTCCTCAGTACCACTTCGACACGGTATCAACTGCACTAAAAGCAGGCTGCGATGTGTTGGGTGAAAAGCCGATGTCGGATAACTTGGAACTTGGTTATAAAATTGTTGATATAGCCGAGATGACTGGTAAAAGTTATTCCATAATGCAAAATAGGCGCTATTCAGAGGGAATAAAGGTTTTTAAGGAGTTGATACAGGGCGATAAGCTCGGCAAGGTAGGACACATGAATGCTTCCTTTCATAAAAACCCAATGTTTTCCGGCTTTAGAAAACATATGGAGCATCCATTGATAGCAGATATGGCAATACATACCTTTGATCAGGCACGATTTATAATGGGAAAGCAACCGGTGAGCGTTTATTGTCGTGAATACAATCCCTCCTGGTCATGGGCCGACCAAAACCTTGCGGCAATCTGTATCTTCGAGATGGAGGACGGTACTGTTTTTAACTATAATGGTAGCTGGTGTACCAACGGGCTTGAAACCTCATGGGATGCACAGTGGACACTCAACCTTGAAAAAGGCAGCGCCTATTGGGATGGGGAATCGAGGATTGAATACGAAACTCCGGACCTTACGCAGCCGTCGGACCACAGTAATCCGATTTCGGTTGCGGTTCCCGATATAGAAACTAATGCGCACCATGCCTGTATTGAAGAAATGCTCAACTCACTAAAAGCAGGGCTAAGATCTCAAACCGATTGTAGAGATAACCTTAAGAGCATCGAGATGGTATATAATGCTATCGAAAGCTCAAAACAGAGCAAAACCATTGTTTTTTAAGGAATAAAAATATCATTGTTTTTTGTTTGTTTGAGAAAAGGCAAGTAGCGCGAACTAAAAGCTCCGGCTACGGCAGAGATTATCACGGAGTTACCATCCTGAAAAATACCTCTTGCAAAGTTATCTTTGCAAGAGGTATTTCCAAAAGCTCCGGCTACGCCGGAGATGATTTATAATGCCGTGCCTTCCATTCTGAGAAATATTGAGTTTTTGCATGCAAAATAACGAACGAAGTGAGTTAATCAATATTTCCAAAAGCTCCGGCTACGCCGGAGATGATGTTTTCTTGTCCGGCCATTCTGCCATAAAAACAGCGGCAAGCATTATTGCTCCTCCCACTATGATTTCATAGCTCAACGGGTCGTAACCGAGTATTACCGAGAAAAGTGCTCCGAAGAAGGATTCCGTTCCAAGAATGATGGCAACCTGTGCCGCCCCAACCCTGGCTTGGCAGAAGGTTTGCAGTAAATAACAAACAAATGTACTGAAAATGCCGAGATATATAAGAGGAAGCAATCCACCGAGGTTCATGATAGGAGACGTGTCTCCATCCACGATAAAAAAAACTATGGCCGATAAAACGGTGGCGGTTGCAAGCTGTAAAAACACCAGCGATATAGTGTCGATACTTTCGGCAAGTTTGCCGTTATAGGCTATATGACAGGCAAAGAAAAATGCACAGATAAGCGTTAGGCTATCCCCCAGTGAAAAGCTAAAACCGGCTGAAATATCTACCGATAAAATAAAAATGCCAACTAAAAAAATTAGTGATGCAATTAGTTTTCGGGTTCCCGGCAGATGTTTAGTTATCGCCCACACAATAAAGGGAACCATAATAACATTTGCAGAGGTTAAAAAGGCGTTGTTTGCCGGCGTGGTATGAAGTAGGCCAATATTCTGAATATAAAAACCGAGATAAAGAAATACTCCCAGCAGAATACCTCGTAATATATACTTTTTACGAAGGTTTTTTCTTAGTTGCTTTTGAAAAATAATACCTACACACAGTGTTGCGACGGTAAAGCGAACAACCATTAACAGCTCGGGGGTTACGTTAGCGTCCAGCGCCATCTGTGAAGCAATGAAACCACTTCCCCAGATAATTGCAACTAAAAACAAAAGCATTATTGCTACTATTTCTTTTTTTGTCATGTATTTCCTATACCCTTTCGTTTAATTTAACGGTATTTCTAAAATTAAATTATATCATCCTTTTTAATCATTGCCCCGCAGGAAATCGATTTATTAACCTTTTTTCCTATAAGGGATGAAATTTCGTAAGGCTCAAAGCCATCGTCATTTCTCGGTCTTAGAGGTATTAACATATCTGCGGTAATGCTCTCACTAGGCTCGATATCTTTCGTTGTATAAAGTCCACGCTTTTGAACTATCGACGTTTGTGCCTCGTTTTCTTCTATTCTCTTAATGCCATCACCCAGTGCAAAAAACAGCGCATTTGCGGCATCAACCATCTCCCGCCATTCGTTTGGTGTTGTTGAAAAGGCATGGTCGGGGCCGGTTCTTAAATTATCGTCGGTAAAATGTTTTTCTATAACCCTTGCACCCAGTGCTATCGCACCAAGTACGGTAGCATATCCCTTGGTATGGTCGGAAAGGCCCAAAATCAAATTCGGATATTTTTTTGCAAAGGTGGATAAAACCCTTAAATTAATATATTTCATGTCGTTGGGATTTGCGGTGTAGTTGGTGTTACACTGCATAAGAATTAACTGTTGGTTAACTGCGGATATAACTTCAACTGCATTCACTACCTCGTCCATGGTGGAAGCTCCGCAGGCAAGCAGTACCGGCTTGTTTTTACCGGCGATATATTTAATTATTTCATGCCAACTTATATCGCCGGATCCAATTTTAAAAGCGTTCACATATTTATCTGCCCAGTCTACGCTATGCATATCGTAGGGGCTGGTCATATACTCTATTCCAACTTTTTCGCAATGCGTTTTTAACAGTGCCGACCAATCATCGCAAACCGATGCATCTTCATATACTTCATAAACGGATTTTTCCCAATTTTTTTGATGGCTAAGCTGGCCCTTTAACGCATCAAAGCCAACGGGGCTAACTATGGTAGCTGCCTTAAAATTTTGGAACTTAGCGGCATGGGCTCCGCTTTGTTTTGCAAGCTCTATTAATCGGTATGCACGATCAATATCACCGTCATGGTTGGCGGCTATATCGGCAATAAAATACGGTGGAAGGTCGTTGGATATTTTATCTTTACCTATTGTAATTACACAAGACATATAAAAACACCTTTCTATTATAAAATCATGGAGATGAAATCTTCTGGGGTCATGCCGGAGATGAAGTCGGAAATATCGTCGAGCTTTGCCTCAACATCGGCTTTGTTATGTTCAACGCCTATCAGCCTGTTGCAAAGAGCTGATAGATCGGCGGTTGAAAAAAAGTCGCCGGTTATTGCAATGTCGGCAATTAGTCCGTTTTTAACATCCATGGAAATTGTTACCGTTGCGAAATCGAACCGTTTGGTTTCGTATATGTCGTATTGAGGGGAGGCACCAAGATTCCAACCAAAGGTTGAATATCGCTCCTTTTGAAGTTGTAGAGCACCGTTTTTTTGCTCCTCACTAAGGTTGTACTGCTGCCCTTCCTGCTGTGTTAAGATGAAATTTAGCAAACCACTTATAAACTCATCGGTTGTAATATCCTTTTTAAGATATTCTCGAATATTAGTAATGCGGCTCTTCACCGAGGAAACCCCTTTGCTCTGAAATTTTTTGCTCTCGGGTGTTAAAACCGAGGACGCATAATCAAGGTCGGCATCGAAAAGTAGCGTTCCATGATGTAAAACCCTACCGCCAAAAATGTGTTGAGCGTTGCCGCTAATTTTTTTGCCGTCTACTAAAATATCATTTCTGCCGCCAAACTCAGCCGCAACACCAAGGGTTTCAAGATAACGAATAACAGCATTCGTATATCGCTCAAAGCAGATGGTTTTGTCGTTTTTATCGTCACTGTTTACGATGTAGCTGTAGTTTACGTTACCCATATCATGAAAGACAGCGCCTCCACCCGTCATACGGCGGACAATACGTGTGTTGTTTTGGTCGGCAAGCCGGCTGTCAACCTCCTTTAAGGCTACTTGATTTTTTCCGATAATTACCGCGTTGTTATTTTGCCAAAGAAAAAAATAGCTATCCGAAGAATTTTTAAATAAATACTCCTCTAAAGCAAGGTTGTAGGTGGGGTCGGTGGTATTGGTGTAAAAAACGTTCATCAAAGCATTATCCTCTTAATTTAAAAGTTTTAGGTGCTAAAATATATACCAGTACTAATGATAAAATAATATAAAAAACACAAAAGGCAGTTGTGCTTATACAAAAGGTAACCAGGGGTATTTCTCTGCTTAAGGTAACATAGCAGATTACGTAGGTTATGGAGTTAACTATAGTAAACATGGGGTTTTTTTGATCCATATTTTGATTATAAGGTTGCAGTAGATAATATAAAACCATGCTGTGAACCGAGAAGAAAATTGAAATTGACAGGATGGAGATAACTATCAAAATATAGTCGGTATTATTATTTGTTCCTCCGGAAATAAATAGAAGTATCGGAAGTGCTAAGGCGATTACCGAGCAGGGTATAAGATTTATTTTTATTAACGAAATTAATCGATGAGCAAAGTTTGTTAATAGGGATGACGGCAGCCGATAAAAACCATAGCGAAGCATAGAACCGTCGCAGTTGGCAAACATGGCATGGGTAACACGATTACCACAGTTAATTATATACATGACAAATAAAGAAAACGAAAGGTTGGTTAGTAAAAAGGAGTTAACCCCCGCGGCAAAGTTACTGTTTACCAGGCTGTAGGCTCCAATGCTAACTGCAATTAGCATCAGTATGACGGCTGTAATAAGGGCAGAGCGTGAAAGGATTTTTCGGTGCCTTTTCACAAATAGATCGTTAAAGTAGGCAAAACCTTTTTTTGAGCTGGTAATACCGTTAGAGTTTGTTATCTGTTTTGCATAGCTGTCGCTTAACAAGTCTTTCTTTGCCTTGCTTGAATCTTTAATAAAAACAATGTCGGTTACAAATAGCTTGCGATAAAATTCCTTAAAATCGGGGTAACTGAAGATATATTTTAAAACAAATATTGCGGCAATAGAGAACGGTATTGCCAACATAAGCGGGCTTATGTATGGTAGCGTTACATCAAAGGCGCCGGCAACCAATCCGAGAATTGCAAGCAGTAGCGAAACCAAAAGCTGAGAGTAACTTCGCCCCATCGCCTTGCTGTTTCGGTGGCTGTAGAACATTAACAACGGAATAAAGATAATCTTTAGCGAGACGACTAAAAAAGGAATTGCTATAATCTCGTATATGCTAAGCTCGGCAAACAGTCCCGCAACAATCGAAAAAAGCAAAAATCCAATGGCAGATTTAGTTAAAAAGTAGCTCATCTCTGTTAGCGCATATTCACGGGCCGGAAGTCGCATTAAAAATATGGCATAGTAACTATCGCGTGTTGCGTTATCAAATCGGTTGTTGCTTATTGCACCCGCAACCGTTAAAAAAACAAACAGATGCGCAAAGTCGATATTAACGCCAAACTCGTTATAGAGGAGTTCCATAACCAACAGCGTAGCGCCAAGATATACTAGTTTGCCGAGAAATATCGAGAAAAACTCTATGATGGCGGCAAGAACATTTGCAAAATTTTTAATAAAACGGTTTTTGTAAAGTGTAACCGGCAAAACTTTTTTTGCAAACGGCAGGGAACGCAGTGCAAAAATAAAGGAGTTAGCACGATAGGTGTTTCTAAGCCTAATAATAAAGCTGAGTGTTTTAATCATCGGACTCACCACGCAATATAGATATTATTTTCTCCTTATATCCCTCATCGTTTAGCTCATCCTTAATTACCGGAGTTAAAATGCCGTTATTCAGAATAACAATTTCATCGCAAAGATCCAGCGCCAGCTCTAAAATATGTGTGGAAAGAATGGTGATATGATTGTCTCTTTTACTGCGAAACAGCTTTTTCATCTCCTCCGCCGCAACAATATCCAGCGATGTTAACGGTTCGTCCAGTAGTATTATGGTAGGCTCAGCGATAAGGTTTACCAGCATCTGCATTTTGTTTTTCATGCCGTGAGAAAAATCCCGAAGAAGCTTGTCTCTGTCCTCCTCCATTATGCCTATCCACTCTAAATACTCATCAATAGTTTTGGTGGCCTCGCTGCTTACACCCTGCACTTCTAAAATAAATTTAACAAACTCTCGTGCAGTTAAAAACTCCGGAACAATAGGCTCTGATAAAACAAATCCTATATCCTCCATATCCGGCTTTAACTTAGCGCCGTCTACCTCGGTGTAAATTTCACCTTTGTCCGGCTTGAGGTCGTTGCTGATACAGTTAAAAAGTGTTGTTTTTCCGGCTCCGTTTCGGCCGATGAGACCATAGATTTTACCTTTGCTAAAGGAAAAGTTTGCACCTCTTAAAACCTCCTTTTTATCGAAGTTTTTAACAAGGTTTTCTATAACTAATTTCATATTATGAATTAATACCTTTCTAAATATTATATAGCGGATAAAACTCGAAGTGCATCTAATATCCCGCTGTGCTCCGAGTTTTATAATTGTTCTAACGCAAAAAGTTATTTTCCTGTTAACATTACTCGATAGCTATTTACAAAATCATCAATTTGTTTTTTAACAGCATTTGCATTGCCCGAAGCAGCATCGCCACATTGTTCCGCAAATCCCTCAACAATCCATTCGGTATACTGAATCAGTTTTTCATAATCAGTTCCATGGGAAAAACAGCTGCGGTCGCAACGTTTAAAAATTTCATAAAAACTGTAGTCCTTCAGCTGGTCTATATATTCCTTGGTATGCTCTCCCTCTTCCTTTTTCATCCTATTATGAAAGGGGAATACATATGGATAAAACTCGGTAAGTTGAAACCTTAGGGTAAGCATATTTTTAAGCTGAATAAAAAAATCGGAATTATCGGTGCTAAGCTTTGTGTGGTAATCCTCTA
Organism: uncultured Oscillospiraceae bacterium; assembly: GCA_964368815.1. Taxonomy (GTDB): domain Bacteria; phylum Bacillota; class Clostridia; order Oscillospirales; family Ruminococcaceae; genus CAYJBH01. The sequence continues at coordinate 83,258 of CAYJDA010000004.1, read as the reverse complement.
TTAGTACCAGCATGCAATACTGGGCAATAAACTCAAAAAGATTTTGTTTGTTGCCAAAATAATGAAAAAGAATCCCTTTAGAAATTCCCGCTTCGGCAACTATGCGGTTGGTTGAAGCATTATCATAGCCATAGAGTGCAAACTCCTTAACTGCCGCCGATATTATTCGATCCTGCTTCTCGCTGGGGGCATCAAAAAATTTCTGGTACATAAAAACCTCATTATCACGTAAAATCGTTGTCCATATCGGTCAACTTTTATATAGATTTTAACATATAAACGTTTATTTTGCAAGGGGAAAAATTATTATTTTATTAAAAAAATCACATTAATTACAAAAAGGTTACAGTATTGTGTTTTGAATGTAGCATTTTACACAAAACATTATAATGATTTTCTCTTCCTTATTTTTACAGTAATATATTGACAAAACTTTATTGCAGTGATACAATTCACGTGAAATCAAAATTCTGAAAATTGCCTTTCATAAATTTATTCATGATTATTTATTATTGTTTCAAAAATAGGTTCAAATAGATTTAAAATCATAAATCTATTAGGATATATACCCAATTTAAGAGATAAACGTATCAATCAAACGGAGGAAACTATGAAGCAACTTTTAAAGAGGTCGATTGCATTAGCTGTTATAGCAATTATGCTTTTAACCTCGGTAGCATGTAGCAGCGAACCTGTTACAAGCGGTGGCGACACAACAACTACAAGTACTGCAACCGAAGATGGAGGTTCTGAGGATGCAGGCAGCGGTGAGATGACCATGGTAAACACACTGCGCAGCGAAACGCTTATTGTAGAGATGCAATCAGCTACAGCAATGCCCGGCATTTTCAGCCCCTATGTAACGAGTCTTTCCCTTGGTTCGGGAATACATCAGATGATGATGGGATACCTATGGCAGATGGACACCCAAAATGGTGTACAGATACCTGAAATAGCAGCAGATTTCCCAACGTCAAATGAGGACTATACGGTACATACAATTCCAATCCGTGAAGGCCTGAAATGGTCTGATGGCGAAGATCTAAATGCAGAGGACGTTGCTTTTACTTTCAATAAAATTATGGAAAGTACCGCCAACCCATCAGCTTATTTTAACGACACATTTGAATCTGTTGAGGCAACAGGTGAATATGAAGTTACTGTAACAACAAAAATGTCTTTCCCGCGATTATCACAGAGATTTGGTGTTACAATATGGGGTAACGACCTTAAGATCATCCCGGAACACTATTACAAAGATGTGGGTGATTTAGCAACACATACTGACGGCGAACAAAAAGATATTCCTGTTAGTGGACCTTACACGGTTAGCGATTTTGATGATTTAGGCAACTGGATTCTTTTCGAGCGTCGTGAAGATTGGGAAAGCAGCGTTACCGGTCATTTAGGCGAACCCGGACCGAAGTATGTTCTTTTCAGAGCTCTTGGCGACAACAATGCACGTCAAATGGCTTTCGTAAACAATGAAGTAGACATCATGGTTGAAGTTACACCCGAAATGTTTGAGGACATGAAGGCCGATAACGATAAATTGGGTGCATGGTATAATGAATTCCCGTACTCGACCAGCGATGACCCTTGTTCAAAAGGTTTAGTATTCTCTCATGCTCAGGGAGCACCTTACGACAATCCTGATTTCCGCTGGGGTATCACACTTGCATTAAATATTGATGATATCTCAATGAATATATTCCAGGGCGCAGGCAGAATGAGCCCGGTTCCGATTTTAACGGCTACACAGGCAATGCAGGACATTCACCTTGAGCCGCTACTTCCTTTCCTTGAGTCCTTTGAGCTTGACCTTGGCGATGGAACTACACTCAAACCTTGGGACAACACATATGCTCAACGCATGTATGATACTCTTACAGCAGAGGGCAGATCAATTCCTTCAGACGAAGAGTCGTTAAAAAATATGTTCGGCCTAGGCTGGTGGAAACACGATCCTGAAGCAGCCGAAAAACTACTTATTAAAGCAGGATTAGAAAAAGTTGACGGTATATGGCATTTTGAGGGCGAACCTTTCACATTTGTTATGACACGTATAGCTGATACCGAAGAGCAGGCAGGCCGTGGTGTTGATGCAGCATACCAACAGCTTTTAGCATTTGGATTTGATGTTACATTTGCACAAGAAAACTCGACTACATGGAATACAAACGGAACTGCAGGTACCTTTGATATCGGTGGATATTGGCCAACAGGCGGCATTACAGAGGACATTTACTCACAAATTAGTGGTTACGCTAACGACCTAATCGTACCAATGGGCGAAATCGGATCAGGACAGGGTATGCGTTGGGATAATCAGGAAGTAACAGATATTATTAATGAAATGGAAGTGCTTTCCCCTGTGAATGACCGTGAGGAGCTACTTGAACTATCTCAAGACTTCCTTGAAATATGCGTTGAAGAAATGCCAATGATTACATTCCATTCCGGCGTAAAACTTGTTCCGACAAACAGCACATACTGGACTAACTATCCTACAGCAGAGAACGATTACAATGGCCCGTGGTGGTGGTGGAGCACATTTAAATATGTTCTTCCCGAACTCACACCTGCAGCATAATCAACTGCAAAGGAAGTTTATACAAGCATAGTTAATTATGAGCTTATTAAGGAGGCTTGCCTTATGTTAACAAGGTTAGCCTCCTTATAATCACCCTCAGTAAATAGTGCAATAGGATATTGATTAACACTATTGTATAGGAAATGTAAAAATCTATGTAAAGGAGTTAGTTCTTGAAATTTCGTAAATTTTTAATCAGTAGAATAATAGCATACTTGCTAACAATATGGATTGGGGTTACCTTCATTTTTTTTGTTCCACGTATGTTTCCGTCCGACCCTGTAGAAAACATGGTGGGACAGATGGTTGCCCGTTCCGGAGCTATGGAACCGGAACAGATGGAAGCGTTGAGGTCGGTTCTTGAAATGCAGTTTGGGCTTGAGGGTTCACTGTGGGAACAATATGTATCTTTTCTTTGGAATGGTCTACTTCAGTTTGACTTTGGTCCATCCTTATCTAATTTTCCAAAACCGGTAAATGAAATTATCTTAACGTATTTGCCATATACGTTAGGTTTAGCTTTAACAACAACACTTCTTGCATGGACGATTGGTAATACAATCGGTCTTTTAGCAGGATTTAGAAAAAATAAGCGCTCATCGAAGGTTTTAGAAAGCATTGCAATTTTCATATATCCTATTCCATACTTTGCTGTTGCATTGCTATTGCAAATTGTTTTAGGTTCGGTTTTGGGGTGGTTCCCTATTACGGCGGAAATTGTAACATCGGGTAGTTTTTTGCAAAACTTACCGTCAATTATTTATTCCTCTATTCTTCCTGCGATATCACTTTTACTTATCGGAACGGGTTGGTGGATTATCTCCATGAAATCACTTTCCGGCACAACAGCAGAAGAAGACTTTGTTCATTTTGCAAGATGGAGAGGCCTTTCAGAGGGCACCATTGGTAGAAGCTATGTCCTACGTAATTCTATTTTAACACAGGTAACCGCCTTGGCAATGAGTTTAGGTGGAGTGTTCGGCGGTGCGATTATGACAGAGGTTATCTTCCAATATCCCGGAGTAGGAAGGCTTATTCAGCAGGCAATACTCGCCTCGGACTACAATATGATTTTAGGCTGTATAACAATTTCTATTGTAGCAATATCGACCGCAACGTTTATAGTGGATTTAGTTTATCCATTTATAGACCCACGTATCAGATACGGTTAAGGAGGGGAATTAGATGAAAAAGTTTTGGAAACATGCCAGCTTGCGCTTACGAGCAGGCATGATAATAACCGCCTTCTTCCTTTTTATAGGATTTATATTATACTATTTTCCACATACCGATCCGTTCACCTACAACACCTACGATACTCAGCTGGGAGTATCGTTAACGAACCCCCTCGGAACAACTGCTATGGGGCAGGATGTTATGTGGCTACTGGTTGAATCCATTCACAACTCACTAGTTATCGGACTCATTGTTGCAACAATCGGTACATGCGTTGGTGTATTTGTTGGACTTCTTGCCGGTTTTTCAGGCGGACTGCTTGATCGAATATTAATGATTGTAACAGATACATTTGTTGTTATACCCTCATTACCTATCCTGATTTTAATGACTGCATTAATGAAAGGTAGCGGAACAACCGTTATTTTAGCACTTGTACTTGCAATGTTTGCATGGGCATGGCCTTCAAGGCAGATTAGATCGATGGCATTAACCTTAAAACAGCGTGACTTTATTCAAACCGCTTGGTTTTCGGGAGAGGGAAGAATACAGGTTGTAGTAACCGAAATATTACCCTTTGCATTCACCTGGGCGCTATCAAATTTTATGAATGCAACACTTGCTGCAATTGCTTCAGAATCAAGTCTTGCGGTGTTGGGTCTTTCTCCTGCTAACCTGGTTTCGCTTGGTAATATGATTAACTGGGCACTTGACAGAAACGCTGTGTTTACCGAGCAATGGCTGTGGATACTATCTCCCATTATAGCAACGGTTATTCTTTTCATAGGTTTGTTTATGCTCATTACAGGCTATAATGATTACTTAGCATTAAGGAGGGGTAGATTATGATAAAAGTTGATAATCTCTCAACTTCTTATAAAACCATCGACGGAGATATTCACGTTATTAACAACCTAAATTTCGAAATTAAATCAAACGAAATTTTTGGAATAGCAGGTGAATCCGGCTGTGGAAAAACAACGCTGCTTAAAACTCTTTACGATCTTGTGGAGTTTCCACTTGTGATAGACAAAGGTAGGGTTATTTTAAGCGGGCAAAAAGATGGTGAGGATTTTAGCGTTGAGTCAGGTGAAATAAGAAAAGTATGGTGGAAAAACATCTCCTATATTCCTCAGGCAGCGCAGAGTGTACTTAATCCCATTACGAAACTAAAAACACAGTTTCTTGACTCTATACCTAAGGACGTTAGGTCTAAAGAAAAGCCGGAAGATACATTAAAGAGAGTAGCTGAGTATTTAGAAGATCTTAGCCTTTCTCCGGACATATTAGAAGCGTATCCTTTCCAGCTTTCCGGCGGTATGAGGCAGCGAGCAATTATTGCTTTAGCAACTTTTATGGGGCCTGATTTTGTGCTTGCAGATGAGCCGACAACGGCACTTGATGTTGTTGTTCAACGTGGTATCCTTATGATGCTGATGAAGCTTCAAAAGCATTATAAAAATACATTTGTTATTATAAGCCATGATATGGGCGTGCACTATCAAATAACAGATCGTTTAGCTATTATGTACTCCGGTAGCATTATAGAACTCGGAGACACCGAGCTTGTGTTCAACGATCCACTTCATCCGTATACCCAGATGCTTGTTGATGCCCTTCCCAAGGTAGGAGATAAAAGCCAGAAAACAGGTATTCCGGGGAGACCGCCTTCCTTAGCAAACCCACCCGAAGGATGTAGGTTTGCTCCAAGATGTAAGCATGCTACGGATAGATGCAGAAAAGAAGTGCCCGAATTTATTGAGGTGAAGCCGGGACGTTTTGCTGCCTGTCATTTATTAGAAAAGGGTGGTGAATAGAATGGCTGAAAAATTATTGGATATACAAAATGTTACTAAAATTTTCCGTATTGGCGGCATGATTAGCGGAAAAAAACTTGTTGCTATTGATGATGTTTCTTTATCGATAGATAACGACAAACCGGTTATTCTTTCAATCGTTGGGGAATCGGGTTGCGGTAAATCAACACTATGTAAAATGATACTGCGTATGCATGATGCCAATTCCGGGGACATTAAACTATTAGGACATTCTTATTCCGACAAAAAGAATTACGACCCTTACAGATTTAAAATGGACGTTCAGCCCATATTTCAAAACCCGTATGAGAGTTTCTCCCCGAGAAAAAAGGTTGAAAGTTACCTGTTTAATACCGCACTAAGGCTTAAAATTTCGAAAACCAAGGAGGAAGCAACCAAGCTGATAGATGAAGTTTTGCGTAGCGTCGGCATGTCTTACGAGGTTGTAAAAGGAAAATTCCCAAACCAGTTTTCCGGCGGCGAGCTTCAGCGTATCTCCATTGCAAGAGCACTTATTACCAAGCCGAAAATTATTATTGCCGATGAACCTGTAGCGGCTATTGATGCCTCTATGAAGATGAATATAGTCAACCTTTTTAAGGAGCTAAAAGAAAAATATAAGGTTTCCTTTATATACATAACACATGACCTTTCAACGGCATATTATGTATCGGACTATATTGCAACACTTTATCGTGGTGGATTAATCGAATATGGCGAAGCAAAGGAAATAATGGATAGCCCTGCCCACCCGTATACCGAGCTACTTATGAATTCTGTACCTCGTGTTGGAGATAAGTGGGATCAGGAACTGGTTCTTCCGGATATGGAGGATAAGGAATACGCCATCACCTCCTGCAAATTTGCGCCACGTTGCTCCTATGCTACCGATGAGTGCAGAAAAGCACGTCCGGACATGGTAGAGCTTAGCTCAACAAGAAAGGTTCTTTGTTTTCACCCGTTAATCTCCGGTGAAGCCTGAGTACAAAGATAATAAAAAATCTACACCGTTTAAATAGCAGTTTAGATTATGGATTACCAATCTAAGAAAAACCTCTTGCAAAGATAGCTTTGCAAGAGGTTTTTCAAATAGCTCCACCGCAGGTGGAGATTATTGCTAAGTTGCCACCCTGAGAAATATTATGTTTTTGCACCAACGGTGCAAAATGACGAGGAACCGAGTCAAGTAATATTTCAAATAGCTCCACCGCAGGTGGAGATTATTGCTAAGTTGCCACCCTGAGAAA
>CAYJDA010000004.1:0-76325 GCA_964368815.1 uncultured Oscillospiraceae bacterium | reverse complement strand
ATGACGAGGAACCGAGTCAAGTAATATTTCAAATAGCTCCACCGCAGGTGGAGATAATGTTTACAAGCGTTGTGCCGCTTTCAACGTCGGTTGTTTTAACGCCATACGGGCTTATTAATTCTATGGCAACGGGGCAACCTATCTGTGGTATTTCGGCCTTTATTCCGTCGGCAAAGAATTCCACCTTTATGGTGTGTTCCACGCCGTTGTAATAGATAAATTCACTATTTCCGCAGGGCTTATGATAAACCTTAATCGTAAGCTCACTATCTTCTTTAGTAGCGATATAATCAACAACAGGCGCTGTTGGAATAATCGCTCCCGCCTTTACATATAGTGGCAGAACTTCAAGCGGTGCATACACATCATACCAGTTTCCGCCCTCGGATATCGCATTTGTATGATAATTATACCAACTACCTTGCGGAAGGTAGACACGTCTTCTATCCGTCTCATCCAATACCGGTGCAACCAGGAATGCATCACCAAACATCCACGCGTCCTCTATATATGCACAGGTTGGGTCGGTTGGATACTGCAATATCATATGTTGCATCATGGGCATACCGGATTTTATAAGCTGTTTCGATTGTGAATATATATAAGGTATCAGTTTATATCTAAGCTTATCGTATTCTCTGAAAATGTTTTCTGCCTGCTCGCCAAATGTCCAAGGCTCCCTTGGGTTTCCAGCGCCATGACATCTTGAGTGTGAGCAGAACATTCCTGCCTGTGCCCATCTTACATAACATTCCGGTGTGGGTCTTCCTAAAAATCCACCAATGTCGTGACTCCAGAAGGTAAATCCTGACATACCCATAGACAATCCGCTACGGATAGAAAATCTTAATCCATCAAACGACACAAATGGATCGCCGGCCCAATGTAGGGGGAACTTTTGGCTTCCGGCATATCCCGACCTGCCCCAGACAAGGCTCTCGTTATCGCCTTCGTACTCCTGGGTAACTTCAAAGGCCGCCTTGTTGTAGATATACGCATAGATATTTCGTATCTCTTCGCCACTGTATTTTTGGAAGTCTGATTCTATAGGTACTCCCTCGCCCATATCCGTCTTGATAACCTTTATGCCAAGGTCGAACAGCTCACGAATTCTATCCTTATACCATTCGTAGCACTCCGGATTGCTTAGGTCGATAACAGGGTTGCTCCTTGCCATCTCGCCAAATTTATTCATGGGTACCCAACCCTTATTTAACATAAAATCCGTCATTTCGGGCAGACGCTCAACAGTAATGTAGGGCTTTTGCCATACACTTACCTTAAATCCGTCATCGGCTAAATCTTTTAGCATTTTTTCTGGTTCGGGGAAGTTGTGCTTTCCAAATTTCCAGTCACATGCCCATGGCTGTTCAAACCAGTCGGTATCAATATTTAAAACATCGCAAGGAATATCATGTTCCCTCAGTGATTTAGCGATATCGCGCACTTCAGCATCTGTTTTGTATGAGCATTTGCTCATCCATAAGCCTAACGACCATTTCGGTATCATGGGTGATTTTCCGGTAACATCGGTATACCCATTTAAGATTTCCTGTGGGGTTTCACCGTAAAACAGAAACATGTCGATAACTTCATCGGAGTAAACGTGGCAACCGGTTGCCCTATTTGAGCGATTTCCCATAAAAAATTTACTGCGAAAATGGGTGTTTACATACAATCCGTACCCTTTTGTACTCCAGAAAAACGGCAACGAGAGATAGGTTCTTGCACTGCCGCAGGATAGTGGATCGGTGATAAAAATATCAACCTCTTGCCCCTGTTTATCCACCTTAGAGTACTGTTCACCAAAGCCGAAGTAGTGCTCGTCAGAATCCATTCGGCTGGAAATACTTATTATTTTCTCGTTGGTAAGAGGATTTTTAACATATCCAAACGGAAAACTTTCATGAGTAAAGTATAGTACTTTATCGTCGTTAGCCTGCTCGTAAATTGTTTTGCCGAATAAGTTTAAAATTTTAATGTTAAGTTTTTTCTTTTCTATGCAAAGAATACATTCCTCTGTTTTTAACAGTAGCTTTTCATCATCCTGTGTTACCGTAAAGCTGCCGGCGGCAGGGAGAACAACATCCTCTAACATAATAGTATTATGTTCCTGAGGCTCATTGCCCTTGCCCGCAGTTATTCTAAAGGTTTTACCTCCAACAAGTGTTACCTTTATCCAGCAATCAAATAAAACATCATTTTCTGTATCACGGCAGATTACCGGCCTTAACTCCCCATCGCTATCTATCTGGGTATTTCTTATCTCTCTGCCCTGAACCGATAAAATCGCGCCATCATCTGTGATTTTTACCGATTTAACTTCCTCAAACGCCTCTAAAATAAGGTTGTAGTCTTTACCTTTTCTAAAGTTGTCGTCGCAGTATTCATAGTACATTTTAATTCTGTCTTGGTCCGGCCCTGTGTAATATATCATGGAATCCTGTCCCTGAACGCGAACCTCAATCTTTTTTTCAGCCATAATAACTTCTTCCTTTATGCTAAATTTTTTCTATTTATTAACCCTTAATGCCTGACATGGCGATACCTTCAATAAAGTACCTTTGCGCAAAGAAAAATATTATTAGAACGGGAGCACTAACAATCGTTGCCGCTGCCATCATTGCGCCCCATTCAATGTTTCCGTACTGGCCCTGAAATGCCGAAAGACCTATCTGAACAGTTCTCATCTCGGTTGAATTGGTAACGATTAATGGCCAGAAGAAATTATTCCACGCGCCCATGAAGGAAAAAATTCCCAGCGTTGCCATAGAAGGCTTTACCAACGGTACAATAATTCTCCAAAGTATCCTGTAGTGTCCGGCTCCGTCTATAAGTGCCGATTCTATAAGCTCGTTTGGAAGACTCTTCATAAACTGCCTCATTAAAAAGCATCCAAAGGCGCTTGTTAGTCCCGGAACAATCAATCCAGGGTAGGTGTCAATCCAGCCAAAGGAGGTTAGTATCATAAAAACCGGAATAATTGTAACCTGTCCCGGAACCATCATGGTTCCGATATACATGAGAAATACATTGTCTTTGCCCTTCCAGTTAAGCTTAGAAAATGCGTATCCCGACATTACCGAGGTAAAGAGAACGCCCACTACTATACAGCATGTATACAGGATGGTATTAAGAAAGTATATATCCCACGGAGCTGCATCTAATGCGTTTGTGTAGTTAGCCCATTCTATTTCGGTTGGCAGCCAGCGTGGTGGATAAGCAAATATATCCGCAACCGGCTTAAGCGATGTTGAAATCATCCAATACAGTGGCAAAAGAAATACCAGCACACCCATAAACAATATCACCATCAGCAAAGCTTTTAATATTTTAGCTTTTGTTGTAGTCATTTTATAATTCTCCTTTATAATTGTGGTGTGTGTTATTATTTTGCTTCGCTTCGCTCATTCATCTTCCAACGTACAATGGTTACTGTAAACAGTATTAGGAATAGAATGATACTTACGGCGGCACCACGACCGATGTTAAAGAATTCAAATGCGTATTGATACAGGTAGTATGCAATCATATTGGTCGAATTAACAGGGCCACCCTTGGTTAATGCATATATTTCTCCAAAGGTTTGAAAAGCGTTAATTGTAGATGTAGTAAGAACAAAAAAGGTTGCCGGTTTTAACTCGGGCAGTGTTATGTATCTAAACTTAGCAACTGCGCCGGCTCCGTCGATGCCTGCCGCTTCATACAGATGTATCGGAATGTCCTGAAGCCTTGCAAGATAGATAACCATGTTGTATCCTACCGTTTTCCAGATTGCAAAAATGATGATGGACGGCATTGCCCATTCAGGAGAGAAGAGCCATGCAATCGGATCGGCGGGATCCATTAACCCAAGCTTTTCTAAAAAGAAGTTAAGTAGTCCATAGCTCGGCTCATATATCCATATCCAAACCTGTGAAATAGCAATAACAGGAAGAACAGAGGGAAGAAAATATGTAGCACGGATAAAAGTTTTACCTGCTAATTTTTGGTTTAATGCTACCGCGATTAGGATAGAAAGTGCTACCGACGGTAAAATTGAAAAAACTGCAAACACTACCGTGTTAAGTAAAGACTGCCCAAACACAGGGTCTTTAAATGACTCTATATAATTGTCAAATCCAACAAATGTATAGCTATCAGCGAAAACATCAACCTCATTAAAGCTGAGGTATACGCAATAAAAAATTGCAAAAACGGTAAAAACAAGCACCCATAAAATGTTAAATGAAACCATAGACCATGCTACAAGTGCGTCCTTGCCGAATTTATTTTTAAAACCGCTCATTCGGTTTACCTCCATACTACATAAAAAACAATCGAGGGGCAAATATAATTGAGGAGTAGGTACCCCTCAATTATATAATTATTAATTAATTTTTTTAAGTTTATAGCCAGGTTTCGATTACCTGCATTCCCTCATCGTATGCCATCTGAAGAGCTTCTTCTGCGGTTTCTCTTTCAAATAAAGCTGCCTCTAAGTGTGTAGATAGAATGGTGGAAATTTCTGCGTATGTTGTTATCTGGTAAGGACGGTAGTTACCATAGGTATACTGATCCATAAATACCTGCATTCCCGGTACTTCTACAAGATGATTCTGCCACATCTCAAGATCTTGTGCGCTCTTACGGATCGGAACTGTACCGTAACCGATTGCAAACTCAGTTGCCTGCTCCGGTGATGCCATCCACATTAGTAGATCCCATGATGCCTGCTCTGTTGCTTCCTCGCCCTGGAACATTAGGTTAACTGTACCACCGATGTTTGTTGCCTGACCTTCAGGGCCTGCCGGTAGTGGTACGATATCAAAGTTTAGCTCTTCGTTTGCAGAGTAGGTTGGTATTCTCCAAGGACCGGTTATGTCCATTGCAACAAAGCCGGACATAAAGCCATTTTCAGGAGGTGCTGTAGTTGCTACTTCATATGTGTTTACCATGTCTACCCAGAACTGAAGTGCTTCTACGCCTGCTTCGCTGTTGAACAGAAGCTCGGTGCCTTCGTCGTTAGCTACTGCACCGCCTGCTTGCCATAGGAAACACTGCCATACCCATGATAGTCCTTCACCCTTTTCAACAGGAAGGTTAATTCCCCATTTCTTTTCGGCAGGGTTTGTTAGCTGACCAGCAACGTCTACAAGCTCATCCCATGTTGTTGGAGGCTCTAAACCTGCTTCTTCAAATATATCAACGTTGTAAAAAAGTCCTAAGTTGTTAGATTCAATCGGAACACCGTATGTAACACCATCAAATCTGCTGTTACCGTCTAACAAGGAGTCGATAAAGTCTGCCTCGTTATACTGGTCGGGGTTTTCCTCAATAAAATCGTCTAATGTGCGGATAACGCTCTTAAGAGGTCCAATATACTGCGGCCATGCAAGTGCCAATACCTGTGGTAGTGAATCACTGGATGCTGCTGCAGTTAATTTTTGTATTGTTGTATCTCCTGCTTCAACAAATACAGGCTTAATTTCTACGTTGGGGTATGCAGCCATATATTCGTTAAAAAGTGTTTCTTCTAAGAATTTAGCGCTCTCGCCACTTGCTCCGTGCCAAACATTTAATTCAATCATCTCATCCGAGCCGGTTTCTTCTGCTGCATCTTCCTCAGCCGGGGCGCTTTCTGTAGCTTCGCTATCAGGAGTTGCAGGTGCCGCTTCCTCTGTAGGTTCAGATGCACATCCTGCCGTAGCAACCATAATCATTGCTGCACTTAAAAATAATGCCAATAATCTCTTTTTCATCTAATCTCCTCCGTTTACTTCTTTTAAAGGAAACAAATAATTTGACAACTAAAGTTAAAAAAAGTATAATTGATGTAAATTTCACAAAATAACATCACCTTTACTTAATTTTTTTGCCAAAAGTTCCTTCTGTTAAAATCATACAATTTTCACAATTAAATGTACACCCAATAATTAAACATATTTGGGGTAAAAATCAAAGATTTTGGAGTGATGAATGTTTAGGTCAGGATCTATTGCGATATTACAGATAAAAACTATAGTAATTGCGATTGCAGTATTTATTGTTATACTATTTCCGTTTACTATTGTTGGGTTTAGCTATTTTCAGGGGCAGGCGCTTGAATACTCACAAAACACTGCACAGATAATTAACTCCGGAATAGACAGCTACTTTTCAGGGATAAATCTCAGTGTGTCCAACTATCTAAGCGCGCGAGATATTTCTCTTGCATTAAGATTAAATAATAAAGATACAAATCGGCTCGATGGGGAGCAGGTCTCGCAGATAAGTACACAAATTTCATCTATGTTTATGGATCAACCCGGAATTGAGTATATAATACTAAATCTTGAAGGACCGGTGAGTGTACACTCCTCGGCATCCATTGTTAATAATAACTTTGTTACGCATGACGATCCTATTTTCAATAGTCTATTAGAGTCGCCACACAACTCTATAACTGTATTTATGAACGACAGACAATATTATCAAGATGCCGGAAAACGGTATATTTCTACTATTTCAAAAATACCGGATTATAGCGATTGGAACGAGACGGTAGGCTTTTTTGTGGTAGATATTACTCTTGATATGTTTGTTAATATTGCAAGCTCTACTATTGATTCAGATTATGAGTATTTTATAGAAACGCCGGAAGGTGAAATTTTGTATCAAAATATTGCGGAGGATTTAAATAACGTTGATAAAACAAAATACGCTTCACACACATCGCATAATACCGGACTAACCGTTTATACTGTTCAGCTGTTTCCGGATTGGCAGAGCGAGCTGTTACGGTTAGCGGCGTTAATTATTTTTACCTCTATTGCATATCTTTCGCTGGTTTTGATATGGTGTTACGTGCAAAGTAAAAAAATTGCGGCTCCTATATCCGAGCTTGAAAAAACCATGAAGAGCCTTAAAAACAATCAGTATCATTTACCTACAAGGTATAACGGAAGAATAGCTGAGATTAGTAGCATATACCGGTCTATGAACGAGCTTGTTGAGTCGCTTTCAATATCTATCGAGGATAACTACCGAAAGGATCTACTGCTAACTAAATCGAAAATCAGATATCTTAACGAAAAAATTCAACCTCATTTTCTTTATAACACCCTTGAAATTATTTCCAACAGTGCAATTCTTGACGGTTCACAGTCGACCGCCAGAATGTGTCAGATGCTGGGTAAGATGTTTAGGTATTCGCTACATGGAAGCGATAAGGTGAGTTTAGAACAGGAACTTGATAATATAGATAACTATATAATGTTAAAGTCTTTATCCTTCGGTTACGATAACTTCAGCTATAAGCCCGAAATCGATGATGAGATAATAGGCTGTGCTTTTCCGAAGATGTCTTTACAGCCGTTGATAGAAAACTGTTTTAAACATGGGTATACCCATACCAATGAAAAATTCATTATAGCACTTAAAATAAGCAGGTATGATAAGGATAAAATTCGCATTATTATATCAGACAATGGGGAGGGGATGACACAGGAGGAGCTATCCAATCTGCGTGAACACCTTATCGATGCCGATACCAACTATAACTACGACTATTCCAACGGAGGATTTGGACTTACTCATAGCATAAGTTTAATGAGAATGTTTTTTGTTAAACATTTCGATGTTGATATAAACAGTGTTCAGAATGAAAACACCGAAATTGTTATTACATTTATTCCGGAATAAACAACGAGGTTACATTGATTAATATTATTATAGTGGATGATAATAGGGTTATAGCCGACACCTTAAGGATACGCATAGGATATCTGTGTCCCGACTTAGAGGTGGCCGGTGTTTACTACAACGCCCAAGAAGCGCTAAATTCAATGAACTTTGAAACCGACTATATTGTTATTACCGATATATCTATGCCGGAAATGAACGGCTTGATGATGAGTGAAAAGATAATGGAGGACGGATACAGCGCACAGATAATAATTATTACCGGCTATGAAAAGCTGGAGTATTTTAAGTGGGCAATACTAAATCAGGTGGTTGGCTTTATTTTAAAGCCAATTGAGGATGAAGAACTTTTGTCTGCTATTAACACATCTGTTGAGCGACTTAATTCCCGCAACAGCCTCAGCGAGCTTAACAACACAATTAAAACCCTAAAAGTAAAAGACAATTTTTTACATAGATTTGAAATATTTTACAAATACTTTTCCTCGGTAAATCATAACAACTTTGACGAAATTGAAAAATCAGTCTGTTCCATGTTTAATGATGATATAACAGATATTACGGTTTTTTGCGTTACTCCTTGCCCCGAAGCTTTGCTCGTAGAGCTAAAGGAGGAGCTACTAATCCATATATTAAAAGAAAACCCAAATCATGCAGTATACGAAAACAATATTATCATAATTAATAATATTATTATGTTGCTAAGCGCGCCCGCCATGAAAAACAGCTGTAATGTAGCCGAGAGCATCAACAGCTATATGTCAGAAAAAGGAATTTATTTTAAAAAACTTAAAATTAAAAACAATGGTAATGTTTATAACTGTATTATCGAGCTATTTTGTAAACTACATGAGGAATCGTTTAGTATTAAAACTTCGTTTATTTCAAATAACGACCCTGAAAGTATTTTAAACACTACCCAAAGTAAACTAAAGCTATTAATTTCTCTTAATATGTTTGATGAGGCGGTTCTATACTTTATTAAAGAGTTTACCGACCCTACCTACTATGGTACTGTTCATTATTTAAATACGTTATATCACAAATATGTTGATCTTTTAATGGAAACTCAGCAGGATGCTGCATTTAAGCTTCGATACACCCAGGATGCATTAATGCCGCTTATGATTTACGAAAACCATGATGACCTTCTAAAGAATATTCAGCTTGTTTCGTCTCAATGCCAAAAGAAAAAGAAGAACGTCGGCGAAACGGTTGTTAGATATATTAACGAAAATTACACATCGTCATTATCCTTGAATTTACTGGCAAAAAATGTATATTTGCACCCGAACTATCTTGGCAACCTAATAAGAGAGCAAACAGGTTCCTCTTTTAACGACTATTTAAATTCGTTAAGGGTAGAACATGCAAAGGACATACTGTTAGCAAATCCAAACATAAAGCTACACGAACTATCATCTCATCTTGGATATTCCGATACAAAATATTTTTCGAAGGTGTTTAAAAAAATGACAGGAATTTCACCCAGCAGATACGTAATGCGTAGTTAGGGTAGATTTGCGGTATCTAAACACCTGATAACTTCACAGATGTCGCCCTTAATGGTTATCGATTGATTTATTATTTCTTTTGGAACTTTTTCTTCGCTTAAATTGATGCTAATATAGGTAGCATTTTTATTATCATATGTCATCTGCCAAAACGGATACTTAATAATAGAGGGGGTGTTGTATCCTATTCCAAGCTCTAAAAATAAGACCTTTTTTCCAAAGGTTTCTTTTCTAAAATCGTCATATCGTTTGTTGGCATCATGCCAACCCTCATCCTCTACAAAGGTGTTATCCATACGCAGATTAACCGTCATTGGCTTTGCACACAAGGGGCAATATGGGATTAGCTCGGATGGGATTTTTAAATCGTTTTGCCGGTGAACCATCTGCGTAATAAGCTCTTTATTATCATAAGTTTTTTTATGACACGGCACGGTGCACTGAAACAGGCCATAGTCACCCTGGGTGTAAAATAGCCTTTTTTTATCGAAGTTATTTAAAATGAATAAATGATCTCCATTTGTTGTTATAACAAAATAGTTTTTACCCTCAACAACCTTTAATAAATCATTGTAGGTAGAGTTAATTTCTGCTTTATATCTGTTGTGGTATATGTGTTTACTCCAATATCCCCAGTGTTCTTCGAGTGTATCGTGTTGATAAAAAGCTGCTGAGTACATATCTTTTAGATGATATCTTTCGATAAAATCGGGAAATAATTTATTAAATCTTTCTCCTGAGTATAAAAGACCTGCAGCAGCAGAAAGTCCCGCGCCGGCGCCAATGATAATAGCGTCAGAGTCCTCTATCAATTTTCTAACCTTAGCTATCTTCTCGGAGTAGTTTTCGGTATAGCTTGTAGTCGATGTTCTTGAAAACATTAAATATCACCTCGATTCTGCTGTCATTATTCTTTAATATGTCCTTAACAGTGTTTATGGCAATGTCGGCAGCTTTGTCGCTCGGAAAGTGAAATTCTCCCGTTGAAATGCAACAAAAGGCAATGCTGTTTAACCCTTGTGAAATTGCAAGGTTTAAACAGTTTTTATAGCAATCGGCAAGCAAATCACACTCGGTTTGAGTTAGCCTGCCGTTTATTATCGGCCCTACGGTATGAATAACAAATTTGCATGGCAGATTATACGCCTTTGTTATCTTGGCAAGTCCGGTTTTTTCTTCATGCCCCTGCTGTTGAATAATTTCATCGCAATCACGCCGAAGCTGTAGCCCCGAAAGCGAATGTATCGCATTGTCGATACAACCATGGCATGGAACAAAACAGCCTAAAAGTGCAGAGTTTGCAGCATTAACAATGGCATCAACCTTCAATCTTGTAATATCACCCTGCCACAAATAAAGCTGCTTATTGTTTTTAGTGGGGGTTAGCTCTAGGATATCAACAACCCCTTTTCCCGCTACCTCCTCGGCCAAAAAATCATTCTGCACCTTTAAAAAATTATCATCTAGCGGCATGGCGGGACGAAGGTTTGAAAGAGAGCGAAACAATCGTCGCTGTTCATGAAAATCCTGCGAAAACTTAGCAGCCTCGGATTTATAATGTGGCATTTCATTTAATAATATATTATTTAGGTAAAATAATTTTTCTAATCTTGTCAATCCGCGAACTCCTAAGCTGTAGCCGATAAAAATTTAATGTTTAAACACCTTGAATAAAATACTTCGCAGGTAAGAAAAAGATATTTTAACTTTCCTCGGTTAATTTCCGTCCCATAATAACACCCATTACCGAAGCCATCATCAAACCCCTTGTCCAGCCGCTGGAGTCTCCAAGGCAGTAAAAATTATTAATATTGGTGGATAATGCTGTATCCATTTTAACTTTGTTGCTGTAAAATTTAAGCTCGGGAGAATATAAAAGTGTTTCTATTGAAGAGAAACCGGGAACAACATGGTCGACAGAATTAATAAAGTTAATAATGTTGGTTAACGCCCTGTAAGGCATAGCCGCAGTTATGTCGCCACCTACGGCATCGTAAAGCGTGGGCTTTAGATTAGAGCGCATTAATTCATCCTGCCAGGTTCGCTTGCCGTCTAAAATGTCTCCAAATCTCTGCACTAATATTTGCCCTGAACCCAACATGTTTGTAAGCTCGCCCACCTTTTTAGCGTATTCTATAGGTTGATTAAAGGGCTCGGTGAAGTTGTGGGAACATAGGATTGCCAGATTAGTGTTGTCGGATTTTAAATCTTTATATGAATGTCCGTTTACCACCGCTAAGTCATCGTCGTAGTTTTCCTGACTAACAAAACCTCCGGGGTTCTGGCAAAACGTTCTAACCTTATCCTTAAAAGGTTTAGGATAGCCGATGAGCTTAGATTCGTATAAAACATTGTTTACACTTTCCATAACTTCGTTTCTAACCTCAACCCTAACGCCTATGTCTACCGTTCCGGGAGCGTGCGCCACGCCGTGTTTTTCACATAATTTTTCTAACCATTCTGCGCCTCTTCTGCCGGTTGCAACAACAATATTATCGGCAAAAACTTCTAAATTTGAAGAGCCGTTAGTAATGTATACACCCTTACACACGTCATCTTCTATTATTATGTTTTCGCAGGAATAACCAAAAAGTATTTCCACCGAGTTTTTCTGTAAATACTGTTCGATGGCATAGTAAATTTCCTGAGCTTTTTCTGTTCCTAAATGCCGGATTGGGCAATCTACCAATTTGAGTCCGGCCTGTATAGCCCTTTTTCTGATCGCTTTAACCTCGTCGGTAGCGCTAACACCTTCAATTTTTGTGTCAGCACCAAAATCAAGATAAATTTTGTCGGTATAGTTTATTAAATCTTGGGTTTTATCAGAACCAATGAGGTCAGGCAAATCCCCGCCAACCTCATAACTTAAAGATAATTTACCGTCAGAAAAAGCACCGGCTCCAGAAAAACCGGTTGTTATATGACAGTATGGTTTACAGTTTACGCATTTTTTTGTTATATGTTTCGGACAACTTCTATCCTTTATCGATCTACCCTTTTCTACTATTAATATGCTACCTTTATAGTTGTTTCTGGTTAACTCCAATGCTGTAAAAATGCCGGCAGGCCCCGCACCAATTATAACAGTGTTTTTTTTCATTGCTTTCCTTTCATATAACAAGGATTAATATCATTAGCATTATACCATAAACTATATTGCATATGCAAGAGACTTTGCTTTTCGTATATTGACATCATAAAAGCCGCTATGTTATACTAAAAACAAACAAATCTATGCATAAAAAAGTGTGTTTTTAAAAACGCAAAAGTGTTTCGAACAAGGGAAAATAAATGCCAAAATATTTACTTGCCCACGATCTGGGTACATCGGGCAACAAGGCAACACTGTTTTCGGAGGACGGGCGACTGATTGCCGCTGAAGTGCATGCCTACGACACGCAGTATTTCAATGATACATGGGTGGAACAGGATGCCGACCAGTGGTGGCAGGCTGTTTGCAATACTACTCGAAAAATATTGCAAGAAACCGCTGTTTTGGCGGAGGATATTGTCGGTGTTAGCTTTAGCGGACAGATGATGGGCTGTTTGTGTGTTGATCGCAACGGAAACCCGTTACGCAACAGCATTATCTGGGCAGACCAACGTGCCGTTAAGCAGGCTGAACAGCTGGAATCTAAAATTTCGCAACAGAATTTTTTTAGCCATACCGGACATCGCAATACGCCATCATACGGAATGCAAAAGCTTATGTGGGTTCGGGATAACGAACCTGAGATATATGAAAAAACATATAAAGTTTTAAACGCTAAGGACTACATTGTTTTTAGGCTTACCGGAAAATTTTATACCGAACCTTCCGATGCGAACAGCATGGCCTGCTTCGATCTCGATAATTTATGTTGGTCGGAAATGCTATTAGAACATGCAGGACTTGATGGTGATAAACTCCCCGAGATTAAGCCCTCAACCTTTGTTGCAGGCAATGTTACCGATGAAGCTGCCGAGGCAACCGGCCTTTGCGTAAACACCAAGGTAGTTTTAGGCGGTGGCGACGGCCTTGTAGCAAATATCGGATGCGGCTCTATTGCCCCGGGCAAAACCTACTGCTGTATGGGAACCTCTGCATGGATTGCAACAACCTCCGAAAAACCAATCTACGACCCCGAAATGCGTATTATTACCTGGGCTCATGTTGTGCCCGGGCTGTACTCGCCAAATGGAACTATGCAGTACGCCGGCGGTAGCTACAGCTGGCTTAAAAACACGATTTGTAAAGATGAGTGTGCACGTGCAGCAAAAGAAGGAGTTTCTCCGTTTGTATATATGGATAAACAGATTGCACAAAGTAGTATAGGCTCAAACGGAGTGACGTTTTTGCCCTATTTGTTAGGGGAACGTGCACCACGTTGGGACGCAAATGCCAAGGGAGCTTGGATAGGGTTAAAGCCGGAAAATAGCCGCGGCGATATTCTTCGCAGTGTATTGGAGGGGGTTACTATGAATCTCTCCATCTGCCTTGATGTTCTTCGCAAACAGGTTGCAATTGATGAGGTTTTAGTAATTGGCGGTGGCGCTAAGGGCGCTATCTGGAGGCAGATGATGGCGGATATTTACAATACCACCATTAAGGTTCCATCACATCTGGAGGAAGCTTCTTCGATGGGTGCCGCAGTTATTGCGGGTGTTGGCGTCGGTCTGTATTCAGATTTTTCGGCAATTACGCAGTTTTTGCAAATTAAGCAGGAGCACACACCAAATCCGGAATCGGTAGCCGCATACGCTGATGTAAAAGAAAGGTTCGATGATTACTATATGGCATTAAAACCAGTTTTTGCGAAACATTCAAATCAGTAACAAAGGAGTAAAATCATGCAAAAATATACAGCGGCAACAAAACCCACCTTCTATTTTATTGGTGTTACCACAACAAAATCGTCAATCATGCGTGTGTTTCCTAAATGGGCACAGGCTCTCGGATTAGACGCGCAAATAAAGGGTATAGACCTACCCATTCACGCACAACCGGAAATTTATCGAGAAGCGGTCGACTTTATTAAAAATGATCCGCTATCACTCGGCGCATTAGTAACAACCCACAAGCTGGATCTCTTTACCGCCTGCAAAGACATGTTTGATTATATCGACCCCTTTGCAGAGCTGCTGGAGGAAGTCTCGTCGCTGTCGAAAAAGGACGGTAAATTTCAAGCGCACGCAAAAGATCCAATATCGAGTGGCCTTGCACTGGAAGCTTTCGTTCCAAAAAACTTTTGGAGAGATAAAGGCGGAGAGGTTCTCTTGATAGGTGCGGGTGGCAGTTCACTTGCAATGACAACCTATTTCACACAACAGGATTTTGCAGGCAACTATCCCAAAAAAATCACACTCGCAAACCGTTCTTTGCCTCGGCTTGAACATGCTAAAATTAAACTTGCAAATGCGGCAAATAAAACCGAAATAGTATATGCACACTGCCCAAAAGCCAACGAAAATGATGCACTAATTGCCGCATTGCCGGAATACTCACTTATCGTTAATGCAACCGGACTTGGAAAAGATATGCCGGGCTCGCCCACAACTGATGCGGTAATATATCCAAAGCATTCACTTGTTTGGGAAATTAACTACCGTGGTGATCTAATCTTTAAGGCACAGGCAGAGGCTCAGCCGAAGGAAAATAACATTCATGTTGAGGACGGATGGATCTACTTTATTCATGGTTGGACACAGGTTATTGAGGAAGTATTCCAAATTAAGTTCACAGAAAAAGACATCGAAAAATTAAGCGAAATTGCAATAAATGTGTAGTTTATTAAGGAGTATATGTATGAGCAAGCATAGTAATTACGATTGGGCAAAAGGCTTTATTCTCGACTTTGATAAAGATACAGGCGCTTCTTGTGGGGCTACCCCTACGTCACGAAGGCTTTCCGGGATGAGGGGTATGTATTGTGATGATACTGCTTTTGAGGCACTTGTTAAAGAAAACGACCCGTTAGTATACGATTTTTATGAGCTTGGTGCACCGGAGCATGAGGGTGAGAATGCATTTGGAACCTCCATCGTATATCCCGGCATGGTTGGCGATGAATATTATATGACGAAGGGACATTTTCATACCATTTTAGACACTTCTGAGGTTTACTACACCCTCAGTGGCGAAGGAATAATGCTAACCGAGAGTCCGCAGGGGGATGTGGTTGCGCATGAATTAAAGCCGGGTGTGGCGGTTTATGTTCCACGATGCTATGCACACCGCAGTGTTAACACCGGAACTCAAAAGCTGGTTACCTTTTTTGTTTTTCGGGGGGATGCAGGGCATGATTATGGCACAATTGAAGAAAAAGGCTTTCGCAAATTAGTTGTTAGGGGAGAGGATGGTAAACCCATACTGCGGGACAATCCTAAATGGAAATAGTGGAATTTATTAATATTATTACATATAAGAGCATTAATAAAAACCACCTTTTGGACGTTTTACTTAAAAAATTAACAGGTTGGGACTGCTATGATTCGAACGGTATTGGGGGATATTGCCCCTGAAAATCTTGGATTTTGCCAATGCCACGAGCATTTGTATATACATAAAGGAAAGAGTTTTGATGTTAACTCCTCCCTTTGCATTGATACCCCCGATTTAACTCTACAGGAGCTACAGGCTTTTAGAGATGCCGGCGGACAAGCTGTGGTGGATGCTCAACCCGTGGGGTGCGGAAGAGATGCATCGGTACTGCGTTGGTTGTCTCAACAAAGCGGCGTGAATATTATTGCCTCTACCGGATTTCATAAACTCTGTTTTTATCCGCAACATCACTGGATTTTTTCTAAGAGCGCCGAAAAATTATCAGAGCTATTTATAAAGGAACTAACGGTTGGTATGTCGTCACTGTGTGACGACTGCGAGCCTACACCGAGTGAGCAAAATCCCATGGCAGGTCAAATTAAGGTTGCGCTTGATGCTAACGGAATCACGCAGGAATACCTACCTTTGTTTACCGGAGCGGCTATGGCGGCAAAGCATACAGGTGCACCGGTTATGCTTCATGTTGAACAGGGGGCAAACCCCATGCAGGCACTCGATTTTTTTGATCGACATGGGATTAAAGCTCGGCAGTTAATCTTTTGCCATCTTGACCGTGCGGTGGGGGATTTAGCTGTGCATATTGCCCTTGCTAAGGCGGGAGCATTCTTAGAATACGATACCATAGGGCGATATAAATACCATAGCGATGCCAAAGAGATTGAAATTATCAGTACACTTTGTGTGGCTGGTTGTGCCGATAGTCTGTTAATGTCGCTCGATGTAACTTCAGCACGGCTTCTATCCTACAAAGGAGAGATTGGCCTTTGCTATATTCTACAACAGTTTTTACCACTGCTCACCCAAAAGGGTATTGATTGGAGAAATTTTTTCTACGCCAATCCTCAAAATGCTATGCAGATTAAGTTTAAATAGTTCAAAAATTATTTTACCGCATGTATTGCGCAGGAACAAAGCATCAATAAGGAGCAGACATTAATATGAAAAAAGTTCTCGTTACCCCTCGTTCATTTGCTAAAACAGACAATTCCCCATATGAACTATTAGAAAAAGCCGGTTTTGAGGTTGTTAAAAATCCGGTTGGCGGAATTCTTACCAAGGAGCAAATGTGCAAATATGTTGCCGATATAGACGGTATTATTGTAGGTGTTGATCCCATGGATGCAGAGGTGCTCGCCTGTGCCAAAAACCTTAAAACAATTTCCAAGTACGGCGTAGGCACAGATAATATTGATCTGAATTATGCAAAGCAGCGTGGCATCAGTGTATCTATAACTGTTGGGGCAAACGCGAACGCAGTGGCGGACTATGCCTTTGCACTCATCATGGCATGCGCAAGAAAGTTAATCGTTATCAACGACATGTGTCATGAAAAAAATTGGAGCAAGGTTATAGCAGGCGATGTTTACGAAAAAACGCTTGGCATCTTGGGCCTTGGCGCTATAGGGAAGGGGTTGGCAAAGCGTGCAAAGGGTTTTGATATGAAGGTTTTGGCCTACGATGTTTTTTGGGATGAGAAGTTTGCGAATGAGCAGAATATTTTATTTGCTAAGCCGGAGGAAATATATAGGCAATGTGATTTTATTAGCCTACATATGCCCCTAACCGATGATACACAGAATATGATCGGTGAGGCAGAGTTTGCAACCATGAAACCGACTGCAATCCTGATAAATACCGCAAGAGGCGGCCTTGTAGATGAAGATGCACTTATTGCGGCATTAAAATCGAATAAAATCGCGGCAGCGGGATTTGATGCGTTTTCGCAAGAACCTCCCGAAAACGAGGAACTATATAAACTTCCAAACTTAATTATGGGCTCACACTGCGGCGCCTCCACCGTAGGAGCAGCAGAGACCATGAGCCGCATGGCGGTCGAAAATCTAATACGAGAACTACAGGGTTAAACAAACAACTATATTAAGGTCAGCCGTGTTTTTATTTCGGCTGACCTTTTTTAACAAAGTCAACCGCCACAGGGTTACTCCTGTGGCGGTTAATAAGAGTATTGCTATAAAAATAAATAAGGCAAAATAGTTTTTTTAGAAATACAAACGCTTTAAAAGTTGTTAACCTCGGAGTTATGCATCATTGCGTTTTGCACAGTTTATCATTGCAAAATATTTTTCACTCGGAATATATTCCGGTACGCTGTTTCCTGTTCCCAGTGCATAGCCACCACGGTCTTTTACCCTTTCAAGCATGGCTAAACATCTTTCCTCTATTTCCTGTGTTGATTTTCTTATTACAAAGTCAACATCAATACCGCCGAGAATTGCAATCTTATCATGCCATCTTTCATAGGAATCTTCAACACAGAGAATATTGTCTTCATAGGAGTGCTTTGCATCATATTTCATTAGGTTAATTACATCGTCCATGGCAACATTAAAGTTTCCGCAGGAGTGAAGAAGTGCAGGCTTTGAGTATTTGTGAATAGCCTCAACAATTTTCTTATGCCACGGGTAAACAAAGCGTCTCATCTGCTCGGTGGATAAAAAGGTTTGGGTGTTAAATCCCCAGTCGTCATTAGATATAAGCATTCCTACAGAATCATACTTTCCGGATAGCTCGTAGTATCTGAGCAATCTTTCACCTACGGCATCAAACAGTGCCTGAACAAGCTCCTCGTCTTCATAGATCATATAGCAAAGATTATCATATCCAACCAGTGCCGTTACATTTTCTAAAACTCCGCCGGGCCCCATAACCATTACCTTCATGCCTTCGGGAAGATAGGGGGTAATCTTTTCGAGTTTAGAGTAATCACAGCTGTCAGGATCAGGCCAGTCGTAACTTTTAAATGTTTCCCAGGAATCAATAGTAGCGGTGGCGTTTAAAGAAATGGTGTCCTTTCGGTCATGATTTCTGTCGGTTTTAAAGCCGAACTCGGAGGCATGGGTGGTTACATAGTCGTATCCTGCCGCCGCAAATGCTCGTGCAACAAAGGCAAGTGCTTCAATCGAGTTTGCTTCAAAATTTGCTTTTTCACCTGTAAGCTCTTCATAGAGTTTAAGGTTCATGAAAAATTCGAACAGCGTCGGACGGTCCGGAACTTTTCTCTCAAGAACTTTCAGCATGTTGTTAAAATTAGGCTGTCTCATAATGGTGGTTATTCCTTTCTTGCAAAATAAACATTAAAATATAGAGTTAGTTTGTATTTACCTACATATAAGCCTTACGGCTTCGTCCTCGTCAATTTTACCGGTTAATGGGTAGCTGCCGTACCTTTCAATAATCTCGGTAATTGCCATAAGGTTAGGAACCGGTGTTCCATAAGAAACCGCATCGCCGCTTGAGAGGATAAATGCATCTCCCGGAGCAATATTGTTTAAAACCTTAACCGTGTATCTAACCGTTTCTTCCTGTGTTAGCCTTACAAGAATCGGGGGTTCAAGCCCTCCGATAATAACCTTGCTGTTTCCCCAACAGGCCTTTGCTTCATGAGCCCAAAAATCACCGGTGGTGGGTGGGCACAACGAATCAACGCCATCCTGTTTTCCTGCCCCCACTAAATCTGCAAACCCTTTAAGCTTGCCACACATATGGGTGATAAAAACTTTGCCCTTTGCATGTGCAATCTGTGCATACTCGTCGATTTGAGTAGAGCAGAAATCCTCATACATGGTGCGGCTCATAACGGTGGTAGAGGTGTCTTCATAGGAGAAGATAACAGGAGAATGACAGTCTGCAATGATGTCATATATCTTTTTGTTTAGTTGATGCGTGGCGTCTAACAATTCCTGCATAAGCTCTGGGTAATCCATCAAAAAATAAACCGTGTTTTCTACGCCTACCACGTGTTGCAATAACCACTGTATCGGGGTGTAGGGCGCTGTTGGAGTAGCTAATCCATCATCACCGATAAATTCATCACGCTTAATAAAATAGTCGAAATCAGGTAATGCCTCTGTATTTTTTACAAGAAACAATAACTTTTTTAAATCGTCATAATCTTTAACGAGGTGCTTTTCGATGTAGTGTGTATTACCTTTAAATTTTTCCACCTGGGTTAATTCACCAAAGGGCGTTTTATAACTGTGAAGAACACCGTTATCGATGTCTTTCACGCTATAGTCGACATTATGGTAAATTCTCTTATATGTGGGAACATGTCTTTCCATTATATCGTTGCGAAAAAATCGTAATGTCTCGATTAAATCCATGTTATATCCCTGTAACGGCAGGGAATCGGTGTAATACCTATCCATGCAAAGCGACCAGGGAATTCTGTCTATGTTTTTTTTGTTAAGTGCGGCAATAAGCCGCTCTCTACCCGTCATAAAAACCTCCTTACAACTTCATACCGCTAAGTGTAATTCCTTCAATAAAGTTCTTTTGCGCGATCAGAAACACAGTAATTACCGGTACAACCGAAATAACTGCTCCCGCCATAATAACGTTCCACTGTGCAAGCCCAAAGGAGGACCTAAACAACGAAAGACCTAATGGAAGAGTTTTTACACTAATGTCGTCAAGAACAATCAGCGGCCACAGGAATGAATCCCAGTTCGCCATAAATGTAAAGATGGCCAGAGCCGAAATAACGGGAACCGAAAGAGGAACAATTATTTTTAGATATGTTCCAAACTCACTGCTTCCGTCTATCCTTGCAGCGTCGATTAGTGCATCGGGAATTCCACCTATAAACTGCCTACATAGAAATATACCATAGGCGTTTACAAATCCCGGAATTATTAATGCCCATAGGCTGTTTAGCAGGTTAACCTGTCGCATTAACATATATAGCGGGATTGATATTACATCAAACGGTATCATCATTGTTGCAAGTATCGCTAAAAAAATGTAGTTTTTTCCTCTAAAATTAAATTTAGCAAAAACATATCCCGCAAGGGTACTTGTAAACAAGGTGCAGAAGGTAACCGTAACCGCAGTTAGCACCGAATTTCCGAAAAAGGTAAAAAACGGTATTTCCTCAAACACCCTCATGTATGCCTCAAATCCGGCAAACTCTTGGGGAAATAATCTTGGTGGAAATGCGATAACATCCCAGTTGTATTTAAAGGATGTTAAAACCATCCATAGAAACGGAAAAACCATTATAACAAAAAGAAGTGCACATAAAATTGCTTTTAAGATTTTAAAAACCAATGGGTTTTTTTCCTTAACCATCACAAGCCTCCATCAATAGTTCGATTCAGAGCGCATAACATATAGCTGAATCAGTGTAATTAGCATAATCACAATAAATAGTATAAATGCCATCGAGGTAGCGGTGCCCATGTTAAAAAATTTGAATGCGGTTTCGTATATATGAACCACTATTGTTCTGCTGGAAATGCCGGGGCCACCTCTGGTTAGGGTGTAAATCTGGGTAAATGCTTGAAGTGATGATATAACACCGGTTATGCAAACAAATAGGGTTGTTGGCTTGAGAAGGGGAAGAGTTATTCTAAGAAATTGCATAAACTTGGTTGCACCGTCTATCTGTGCCGCCTCATAAAGGTCACGAGGTATGGTGGTTAAACCTGCAATAAATATAACCATGGTATAACCAACATTTTTCCATATCGTTAATGCAACGAGTGAGGGTATTACCTGGGTGGGTGACGAAAGATAATCGAAAGGTCCTATGCCTATAAACCCGAGAACATAATTTAATATTCCAAAGGAAGGCTGATAAATCCATTCGAACATAATGGATACAGCAACCATTGAGGTAACAACCGGTAAAAACATAGTGGTTCGCATAATAGCGATTAGCCTTTTTGGTAGGCTGTTAATAAACAATGCAAAGGATAAGCCGAGAACCACCTGTCCCGAAACATTCAGAGCAGCAAAATATACCGTGTTTCTCATTATCTGCCAAAAATCAGGGTCGGTGAAATTATTGGTGTAGTTTTCTAAGAATATAAATTCATGTACCCTGTCAAGCAAATTCCAGTCGAAAAAGCTCATATACAAAGCCATAAAAACAGGGTATACCGAAAATGTTCCGAAATAAAGCAGTATGGGAATTAGAGAAAAAACAATAAATAGTTTTTTAGACAGGTTGTTTTTGTCTCGTACCTTGTTTTTTGCAGACATGTTACCCCTCCGGTTTATGATGTATTAATCTCCATATTTCTAATAGCTCCGGCCTTGCCGGAGCTATTAGATTGAGTTAGCAAAGCGTTTTTTTAAATTTAGCCAAGCAGTTCGTTTACCGCTGTTTCCATATTGGCAACTGTAGTAGCGGCATCCTGCTCACCAACGGCAAGTTTTTCTAGCTCTGTTCCAAGAACAAGGTCAACTTCTTCCCAGTTTGAGATTTTTGAATAATAAATTTCTGCGGACTCAAAGGCTTTTTGGAAAGCTAAAATCCATTCGTCAGAAGCATATGCAGGGTCTTCATAGTTTTGAGTTCTGAAGCTTAAGAATCCTGCAGTGTTACACATGTCGAGGTAGTTTTCATCGTTGGAAATGAAGTTTAGATATTTCCAAGCGCCTTCTTTTTGTGCATCGTCTGCATCAGCAGCTACTGACCAGAACCATACGTATGCACCTGTTACTGCTCCGGCAGTTCCTGCAAGCGGCTCAATTGCACTGAAGTTGAGGTCGGGTGCAGATTCTATATAGGATGAACGTGTCCATGGGCCATTAAATATCGAACCGGATTTACCTAATGGGAAGGATTCTTCAATAAATGTAGGATGTACAAGCTGTGCAAACATTTCGGCAGCTTCTATTCCTTCGGGGGAGTTAACTGTAGCTGCTGTGTTGTCTTCATTAAGAATGCTACCGCCATTACTCATTAAGAGTGATGAGTAGAAAATTACGTTCCAGCTTCCGTCACGTGAATAAGGGAACGCAGAGCCAACCTGTACTAATTGATCGCCTTCGTATATGTCAAGATACTCGGTGTTAATTTCAATCAGCTCTTCAAAAGTAGTTGGTATCGGTGCGCCGGCCTGCTCGTATAGGTCGTTGTTAATAATTGTTGCAGGTATTCCAACGTGCTGTATGTATCCATAAAGAGAGCCGTCATATTCGGCAGATTCTGTAGCAAAGTCAAAGGTGTTATCCTCGATGTCCTGCACTACATAATCAGGAGCGGCATCAAGCCATTGATTTTCAACAAGTCCCTGCATCCATGGTCCGTAGATACCCATGATGGTCGGTGCATTTCCAGCCGACATGCTTGCTAATAGCTTTGTGTTTAAATCAGCATGTTCAACAACAGAGTATTCAATTGTAATTCCCGGATTTTCAGCTTCAAAAGCATCTATCTGCTCCTGCAACTTATCGTTCCAAGGTTTGTAGATATGGCTCATCATGGTTAATTCTGCACCTTCACCTGTCGAAGCTTCCTCGTCAGTTCCTTCATCGGCGGGCTCTGTGGTTTCGGTTGCTGTGTCGGTTGCTGTGTCTGATGACTCTGTACTTGAACAAGCCGCAAAGCTCATCGTAACAAGAAGTAGACACAAAAGAATTGAGATTGCCTTTTTCATTTTTTATCCTCCGTTAATTTCTTGTAACAAAATACACAAAAACTTTCAATTTGTTGAGTATTTTATTGTTTTTATTATAACGATGAATTAATGACAATACAATCTCATTTATTATTTAGTTTTTATCAATATTTAATATTTTCTTTTTCCCGGGTGGATAACCTTTTACCCGTTTATATGTTCTGCTAAAGCTGCTTATGTTGGGAAATCCAAGCTTTTCCGAAACATCGGTTATCGACATATCTTCATAGATAAGAAATTTATCTGCCTCGGAAACTCTAACATAATCAACAAAATGTTTGAAGTTATGGCCGGTACAATTTTTAAATAAAATAGAAAAATATTCCTGAGTATAGCCAACCTTTGCCGCTACCTCTTTTAACGAAATATTTTCTGTATAGTTGTTTTCTATGTAATTGCAACATTCTATAATTTTGGAATGCTTGTTTTGTATGTTCTGTGTTTGAAGATTAAAGTTGTTTACTCGTTGAAGATAACCGATAAATTCGTAAACCAAACCTTTTAAAACTAGCTGGTAACCACTACTTTTAAGGGTGTATTCCTCGTTCATTTTAGAAATAATACTGAGCATCTGATTTTTGTATAAAACAGGCTTATAAAGATTTATTCCGCCACTCATCTGAATGATAAATAAATTTAAGTATTTAGAGAATGAGGCATCATAATTATCAAAATTTAAGCAATTAGGGTAAAATAGCAAAACCATTATACTGCAACCCGTATCGGCTGTGGAGTAGGTAGAATGAATTTCACCGGGATGAATAATTAGAATTTCATCCTTATCTATCGAAAACGTTTTATCACCAACAGTTTGCGTTGCAGAGCCGTCCATTACATAAAGTGCCTCATAGTAATCGTGCCAATGTTCCGTAACCATTACCTTAGTGGTGTTAACATTGTTTATAACCACCCGAATTGTCAACTCGTCAATCGGAGTTATAACTTCCTCTTTGTATGTTTTCATTTTATACCTCTTCTTAAAACCCGGTATTAGTTCCTAACGGATAGATGTTGAATGCAATCATTATATCATGTTCTACAAAAATAGCAAGCAAAAACATAATTTTGTTGACAAATATGATTGAGCCGATAATATAATAAATTACCGCAAACCTTTAAATGATCTGCGGTAATTTAAATGCACAATTATTCTATAAAAGTCCCCATGCCCTTAGCTGTTCGTCCGATATTCCGGCCGCTCTTAACCTTGCTAAGTACGAAGAATTGTCGTAATCTCCTGCAAGCGAGCTGACTGCCATGGATATTGCCGAGGTATCCATTCCGGGAGTTTGAGCCAATTCAAAAAGGTTTTTACTTGTGGCATTTTCAAAATCCATTATTTGATTGGTAAGATTTATTTCGTTGCTTGATTTTAGATTTGCCGCCTCGTTTAAAACGTCAGTTTTATTACGGTTAAATGCATTAATAAGCTGTTGCATAGAGTTTTCGTATTCGCTATTTATGCCCATCAACGAGGTTTCGGAAAGTCCTCCACCTCCCACTGCAAGGGAGGATTGCGGTAGTGCCGTCATAGCTTTTTCTTTACTGATGTAGGACTGGCGTTGTTGGTCAATTCTATCCTGCTCCATCTGGGAGATAGCGCTATCTGCATTACGGTCTATCATAGAATTTGCCGCCGCCATCTGTTCACGCAGCCGTTGCTCTGCCAGTCGTTGTTGCTGTAATAAAAGTGCAATTAATGCTTCGGATGAATCTGTTTGCGGTTCTTCCGGCGCCGTAACTTTGCTCTTTGTTGTATATCCCGACGAAGTACTAACCGGCTGATTTGATTTATAATAATCCGCATCGGATACTACGTTATAGGTTCTTCCGGTAAACGGATCGTCCTGAATGCCGGTTGAATAGCCAAACTGGCTCTTCATTGCCTGAGATTGCGAAATAATTGGAATGCTCATAATATTCTCCTTATTTAATGTTTTGATCCATTTTGTCCTTTATCTGCTTTATTATTCTACCGAGAAAATCCGGAAGCGGAACGCCGCCACGATTAAGATTTTCCAATATTGAGATTAATTCGTTAAGTATCAACCAAACCGATACGATGCAGGTTATTAGCGAACCGCCAAAGTTCTCACAGTTTACACCTATTAGAGGCAATCCTTGTAGTATTAATACATCCATAATAACTGATACAACTATAACAAAAAGATACTGTATCTTTTTAAAAACTCCTGCAATTCCCACCTTGCTTTCAAGTTCACCGTTGATTGCGGCAGCCGTAACTCCGGAAACCCAGTCAAATACAATTGCCGATACGGCTAAAGTCAACAAAACCGTAACGTCTGCAAAAGGGGATAACACACCTCCTAAGCCTACCGAAACCATAATTAATAACCCTTTCATTTTGTTCATCATTCCCCCATTTTCAGATATTATTCAAATACTCTTTTGTTAGCTGTGCAACATAGTCTTTAATGGCATTAACGGCACTCTCTAAATTGGAAAGAAGCCTCGTAAGCGCTGAAAGTTCATCCTCGGGTTGTTCCTGTTGCATATTAATCTCATTTGCTCTTTTTGCCAGATACTCAAATTTTCCCTGCAGATAAGGGCCGGGACATGCGGTTGCGGAATATTGTTTATGCATTGTAAGATTTATAAGCGGAATCAACTGTCCTAAATTGTTTCTTTTGGCAATATCTGCAATTAACCTTGCCACCGTTTCAAGGCTCTCGTCCGAAATCGTCCATGTAGGCTCACCCGCGCTGTTTGCAACCTCTATAGTAACCGCCCTACAGTTGGCTTCCCAATCCCCGTTTGTCCATGCTATATCTCCCTCCGAAACATAACATGCAATGTCATTGCCGTTAACCCCATAGTGAGATGAACCGTCTCTGGTTGGATTTTGCCACATTTCGGCAAGTTGTTCCACCGACATAAATCCCGCCATATGGTGGACCGTTATCTCCTTTATATCGGAATATCTCGATCTGTTTGCGGTAAAGTTGCTGGAATCTGCAGGCAATATCTTTTGCGCTAAACCCGATATACTCATGTTACCTCCTTAATAATTCAACCTAAACATTGTTTAGTTTTTAGTGTATTCAACAATTCCATTAAATTTAGCAAATTCATACTCACCATTAAATAGTAAATATCCTGTTCCGGAAAGATAAAACATTAATGTAGCTCCTGCTGCCGCACTATCAGCAGCCGATGTAACAGGGATTTGACTGCCGGATGCTGACGTTTGAACGCCGACTACGGATACTAATGTATCTATATAGGTCGCAGAAACTCCATTTTGGTTTGTCAGCACAAATACTCGTCTATAAATTGGCTTTCCGTCTATCCATATCTTGTTAGTCAAGGTCTCGGTAGTGCTGTAAACATCGGGTTCCGGGCTTTTGTTTGAATTAAAGTTTATGGTATTAAGCGCATCATCCAAAATAAAGTTATACCACCTTCCAACAATTAGTTCAATTTCGGTCTCGTTAGCGTTTACTACCGAATATTCTTTAGGTGAATCGGAGGTTGTAACTTCAAAACTGGCAAATGTCGAGCCGTTTATTGCCCTAAACCTTCCGGTTGATATGGGCGGCGCACCGGGTGTAGCCCCATCTTCAATTAACAATTTGTTTGCCTGCTGTGCAAATATAACTGCGCCGGACGTACTAAAATTCGAAATGCTTGCAAAGCTTGAGTTTATCGCTGTACCTGCTGTTGTTGCGTGGTCTGCATTTGTGGCATCGTCTGCGGTTGTGGCATGGTCGGCGGCGTTAACAACACCATCGGAATTAGTGTCGTATACACTGCGATACATATCGCCACCGCCGCCGCCACCACCTCCGGTGGAGTTAATGGTAACGCTGCCGTCTGCATTTTTGGCTACTATAATGTTATCACCGGGCAGGATATCATCCTGAACCAATGCCCCGGTTTGCTTTGCCGTAACCTCGTGAGGATTATCGGTGTTTTCTTCATGCCTTTCAAGAGCATCGCCTAAATCGTTATGTTTGGTGGTAATAAGTTCCGGAAGTTTATCAAAAATATTTTTGTTGGCTTCGGGATCACCTTCTAAAATATCCGGTGCATTTTTTACGTTGTTAGCCTCTACCTCTGCCGGTGTAATTGTGTAAATACTCATACTGTTTTCCCCGTTAAATAATAACTTTTTTCTATCTGAACTAAGGCAAAGCTGTTTCTGGGT
Source organism: uncultured Oscillospiraceae bacterium (assembly GCA_964368815.1). Lineage (GTDB taxonomy): Bacteria > Bacillota > Clostridia > Oscillospirales > Ruminococcaceae > CAYJBH01. Next base: position 49,010 of record CAYJDA010000004.1, on the reverse strand, counting down.
GCATTGCTTTCTAGTTCATACTGTAATGTTCTATACTTTTTAACCCTTATTTTTAAGCGTTGCGGCCTTGTTGCGGTTGAAGAATTAAAGTCAATTTTACTAAAGTCAATCCTTTCAAACGAGAAACGAGAGGAGGATATAACTATATCGTCAATGCTTTTTATTTGCCCTTCATCGTTGTTTAGCCGAACACTAACAGTGCTAACCGCAAAGGGTTTAAGCGAAATAGACTGCCCTTTTTTGCTGAGGCTTTTACGATACGAGCCGGATCCATCGTCGTCCTGCTTGGTTCTAACAAAGTAATGAATTGCTTTATCACCGTCCATGTAATCATCTATATTGCCACTGTTTCTAAAGCGGCAAAGCTCACCGTTATTATTTCCGAAATACAGTTCATTCCCTCTAGCCAAATAACAGCTTGGGTTAAAACCCTGCCAAAAATAACCGTCATATACTCCCTGCTTTTGAAGGTCTACAACCTCGCCGCGCCTCATATCCAGCACGTAGGTATTACCGTTTACCGACATTAAATAATATCCGCCCCATGCAGTGCCGACAGCATCTTCAAGATTAGTTTCCGCCGTAAGTCTCGGATCCAGCCAGTAGGATCTGTTTTGCAGCGTTGCCTGTTGGCTTATAGCGTCGGATATTATTGCATATATTCCGGTTTGAGATAAAAACACCGGCTCATCCAAAACAGTTGCAAAGCAGTAAGGAGATATTGCCCCCACTCCTACCATTCCTATATTTGTGGTAAAATATGTCTTTTCTTCGGTCACGGTTCCTGACCTGATATACACCGTAATGTCCTGCTCGTTTTGCTCCTTTAAAATAATAAGATAGCTATGAAACTTTAAATATCCCATTATAGCGGTATTATCGTTACCGGAAATCCCGTAGTTAAGATCAGGGTAGTAGTTTGGTTGATGCGGCTCGCTCCACCAATCGTAGGAACGATACTCCGAGTTTCGAGTAACAAAACACCTAAGTGCACCGCCAACACCATATTCCTCCACGGTGTTGCAGTTAATGATCTTTTCGATATTTCCTTCAACTGTTTTATAGTAGGTTATATAAAGGTTGTCGGTGCCGTCTACCGGTGGATCCGGTGGGGCAGTGTTAAACGTTATCGTTCCGGTAGCTCGATTTACGGTAAAACCGGAGGCCCCTGCTGCTCCCTCGGTATATGTCTTTTCCCCGCTTGCTAATATTTCTATAACTTCAACATTAGTTGCATCAAGGTTTTTTGAGGGTAATTGAAATGTTTTGTTTGTTCCATCACCATACGCTTTGTGTACCCGTCCGGGTGATAATAAATTAACAGCCTCTAAAACCGTGCCGCCGCCTTTATATGATGCGGCAATGGTTACAACCGGTTTATACGCTATATCCACGATGTTTCCAACTACTATTTCGCCATCTACCTTATTGATATACAGGTAGTTACCGCCTCCGAGAATCAAGCCTATGGTTTTAAGTTTTACCGGCTCTTCCGGTGCAACTAAAAATTTTTCCTGATACTGGGAGAAAAATATTGTTGTTTTTTCATCTGCCATAGATTCATAAAGCTTAGTATCTTCTCCATCGCCTAACATCCAAAGATTTCTGCCCTCATGAACTAGTGTTATAAACTCATCGCCCACCGAGCCCATTGCGATAGAGTTAATTTTACCATCAAAGTTTTTAACAATTTCATATCCCCGTCGTCCCTCAAGCGTTCCCCTTGTGTATGAAATCATGTTAAGCAGTTCGGGGCAACGGCTTTCACTACAGCTATACGCATCATGAACATAATCAACGCCCCGCCAATCGTTATACCGAGTTATCGAAACTTTAGGAGGTTTAGATTCCGGAACTTTTTCACTGGGAAATATTGGCATGATCTACCATTCCTTTCCTTTTAACTCAAAATCTTTCATTCACGAATTGCTGTATCGGATTTTCAGCACTTCTTCCCGTCTGCTTTAAAGCAACCTTGGTTCGATAATTAAATCCGGCCCTGTCTACCGAGATTTCGTTTTCATCCATAAGATATTCGGCATAAAACTGCTCTAAAAAAGCATAGTACAAGTCCGTAGGTACATCGATTTGCTCGGTGCCCTCACTTATCTCTTTAAAATGACGTTTGTAATATATAATTTTCTGAGTATCAGAGCGATTTAATCTGAGTAGATGACCCTGCTTGTTTGGAATAATTTCATAATCAGTAAGCGGTAACCATTCACCTTCATTTCCCATTTCTTGAAACATTGCCTCTAAAAAGGAGCAAAACGGATAATAAAGTTCTCCATTTTCGTCAACGGTTACGGTCAGCTCGTTTAGGTCATACTCCATTGATGCGGAGTATTCCGGTATATCCTCAACACGGTCGGAAAGAAGCTCGTTATACAGGGCAATACCACGCACATAAAATCGATAATCACTAAAAAACTCTATACGACTATTTCCCTGCAAAAAACCTCTGTAGGCTGTATATTCCTTACAGTCAAAGGATGTCACCTGTTCGTTACCATCGGTTATCACTCTAAAATTGCCAACGCCGGAAACCTCGAAGAAGTAAGATTTTGCATCTCCCTCTATAGCAAACGGTGTTTTTGCAAACACTACAAGTTCGCTGTTGTTGCTTGCGGCAAGAATATTTTCAAGGCGATTACCCTCAATAACATATTTTTCGGCATATCGCTCGGGAAAATTCGAATGTATATAATCCAGTGCTTTATTAGCTGAGGTGTAAAAATATTCCTGCTTATCGGAATCTTCCTCGGCATCTACATATGAAAACAGATCTTTTTTAAGCTTTTCAAGCGTTATCATAATTAATCCCTTTTTGTTATACACCCTAAAAACACTCAGTTTGTTCGGGCAAGTATTTGCTCTTTTCTTTTGGTTTAGGGTCGCAAACTAAACGCAACGGCCCTAAACCAAAACGCGTAGGTGTCAGCTATTAGTTAATCGGTTACGGTGTTTCTTCCACCTCAGGTGTTACTCCACTCGAAAGGTCGGTTCCGCCGGTGCTACCACCAATAGCAAATGCTCTAAAGTTATGGAACATTGCTGAGAATCTGCTTCTGCCTGCAATATCAAGATTATGAGTTTTAGGGGTTATTGAAGTGCTGGTTTCAAGCGCAATTCTATCACCCCAGATAGCACCACCGGCCATCTCATTAAAATCAAGGTCTGCAAGAATAAATTCGGTATCACTCAGATATCCGTTCAACATAGGGGTACACAGAACTCTCCATGTTCCAAACAGGTAGTTAAATCCGTTGTTTGGACTCTCAGGGTCCTTGTCGGCTCCGATAACCTTAAACACATCCTTTTTTAGCTTGGAAACATTGGGGATGATAATGGTGTTTGGCGCAACGCCGGATATATCACCCTTATCGTCTTTAAAGTTTTCCATGCGTGTTGCCATCTCGCTTAGAACATCTTCCGAAAAAGTGTCGGCAAACTTATTGGTTTGCAACGAAGTGGAATCTAATTTAGATGGGTGTGCTGTAGAGAACAGTGCAACACCGTCAGCAGATTTTGCATTAATAGTAATGTTAGAACCTGCGGCATTAGGTATGCTAAGAGATCCGGACTTGCCGGCTCCGAGCATCATTGCACGGAATTTTTCACGTGTTCTGTAGTAAGAACGAGCATACATTCTTGCCTTTTTCTTAATTGCAGAGGTAACATTATCCTCCATCATGGTCTTGGTTATCTCTACCGAGTTTGTCCACTCTATAAATTCAATAAAGCTGGAAAATCCCTCCTGAACATCATCGGTAGCATAGTTTGTTCCCTCAGCTGTGGGCAAAAAGTCGCCAACCCCGATTTCATCGGTATATTTCATACCAAACCCATCAGCATTCTCTACCGAGAACACCGGCTCGAGTATGGAAAATCTATCAACAAAATCTGCCTCGGCATCGTTAATAATTTTATAAACAGGGTAGAGGGATTTTCCCATAAAGGTATCCATTAGTCCGCTGCTGCTTGTAATAATAGCCATAATTAATCTTCCTTTCTGTTGTCAAATACTGCAGTATTTATTTTGTTTTGGTAGAGGTTTTGCTTCGTAGGTCTTTACCCTTTTGAACCTCAGGCTTCGACTGTGTTTTCTGTGGATATGGTGCGCTAACATCCTTAGCACCACCGGTATTAACTCGTCCGATATAATTTTTCATAATGCGTCTCCTTTATTAGTAGTTAATCTAACCCTTTAACATCTGTTTGCGATAGTCCGAGAGGGCATCTGCGTGGGAAATTCCGTAACGCTCATATTCTTTTAGTATCGCTGTGGGAACATCCATCATGGAGGATTGCTTTGCACCGGCAACCGATTTAATATGTGAGATACCCGGCTCACCGGATTCCGAGCTTTTTGCGTAAGCACCAAAAATTTGGGATGGAGTAAAGCCGTTTCTTATCATAAGATTAATGCGGCTCATATCTTCACCATCAAGTTCCGAAAAAAAGCTTGGACGCTTTGCATGGCAATACTCGGCAACATCAACCATTCGGCGAGACCATCGTTCATTATCCAGCTTTTTGGTAAGCTCATCTGCAAGCCTTGCTTTATAAAGAATTTCCGGATTAATGCCTGTTTTTTCAGATTGCTGTTGTATCTCCTGTTTTAGCTGTAGCTGCTGTGCTTTTTCAAGAAGCTCTGATGCATTTAAAAGTTTTTGCTCAAAGTTCTCGCCCTTAGCGCCAAGTTTTGCAAAAAAGTTATCCATGCTCGCCTCACGCTTTCTTAACTTTTCTATAGTTTTTTTTCGGTCGGCATTGGCATATTTACTTCGTTCCTCCTTGCTTTGTTCAGTTTTTTTCTCGTCCCTCTCTTTCTCAACTTCCTGCTCTTCTTCAACAAGTTTTTCATCACCGTTAAGTTTCGCAAGAAATTCGGAGTTTTCAGCCTGCTCCAAGGCGTGCTCCTCGTTTAATAGAAGCTCGTTTAATTCACCATTTTTTTTCATTTTTTCTCCTTTGTTAATTTTTAGGCTTTTAATGCCGTCTGCCATTCTGACAGAAATATAATATATCTCGTTGCTCACTAACGAGTTATACCGAGAAAAGTCTTTTAAGTGGCGTTCAAATTTCAAGGCTTTGGGTAGTTACCTTATGCTCTTTTGAACATTCACATACTGCGTAGGTTGTTCCGTTTATTCCTTTTAGTTCAACGCCCGAACTGTAGACAGTCTCGTTGTTACTAGTCTCGTATATCAGCTGCCCACACTCACAAAAAAGTACCTTCGATTCCGTTCCCATAGGTTCAGCCCCACCAAACTTTGGTCTATTAAACTCATTGCAGTTAGGATTAACACAACTAATAATAGCAACGGTATAACCCTGAGTCATCATGTCCGGTGTGTCGTCGTTTTCATAGTGTATTATAGAGCGACTTATCCTTAAACTGGAGGTGTTACAGCTTTCACATACGTCATCGGGATAATGCGAGCTCATTATTTTTGATAGATCCATTTACTCCACCTCCTTTCTGCGTATTTAAGTTTTCCTCCTCAACTTTTTGTTCCCAGTATTCAACCTGCCTCGACGAGCCCGGGAAATCCAGAAACTGACGTTCTTTCCATAAGTTTAGCCTTGCCTGAGAAGTGTTGGGGTCGCCATATAAACCTGCTGAAAAATCCTGTGTTATATACTGCAAAACTTCACTTCGATTATTTGGGTTTACACCGGTTTCATCCACCGAAAAGTTAAACCTATCCTCGTAGAAAAGATTACCCTGCTCATCAAGCTCTAAAAAATCAATTCGCCTAAAAATACACTCAGAATCGTTATTTCCTGTGGCGTTATGGTCGACATATACCCGCTGCGAATCATCAAAAGCAAGCATTGCCTGAAATATTGCTCGATAAATGGTAGAATAAAAGTCGTTTTTCAAGGACTGTAAAACCCGATATATGCCGGCACTCTGCGCTATCTGAGCTTCCTTAGCACGCCCGCTCATGGCGGTAATATCCTGCTTGCCTTGGTAGGAATCGGTAACGGCAAGAACCGCCTTTGCGTACTGGTAAGATTTGTCAAGAACAAAATAATCTGCCTGAGAGTTAAACTCAAACGCAATTGATTTCATCATGGCAAGTTGATCCGGTGCTTCTACCGAGAGAACTCGCCCCATAGCATTAGAAAGTTCAAAGCTCATACTTTCCGGCTTGGTCATAATGTATCCCGAATTAATCATTTTTTCCTGAATTTTGGTGGAGGCTATATTCATGCCTTCCTGTAGCGAACGTATTGCTTCGCAGTCGCTACTACCAAAAAGCTGACCCGCAACCGTGCCGTTTCGCCTTATCGAAATCGGAGCAGATTTAATGCTGTAGTAGGGAATAAGTCTCGGTCTGCTTGCTATACTGCCGGTGGTAAAACTCTCACCGCTAATTGGGTCTATATTTACACTATCTTCATAAATTGGCTCACCCATCTCGTCCAGAAGCGGAACAGTTGGCTCTATAGAATAGTGTTCTGTTGTAAGAGTAGCCTTTAATGGTGCGCCTTCCCTTGAACTAAGTATGGATTTTTTAGAGCCGCAGGAGCACAAATCAACCATAGGACTTCCGCAGTCGGCGCAGATATTATCCTTCCTTGCGTAGTAGTCATCTAAGTTTGCAAGCTCTATATTGCCAACCCAGGCAATATGCGCCCATCTACCCAGTAGCTTATAAAACATTAAAACCAGTGTAACAATTTCGTCGTTTTCATTATTAGACCTATCGCTTTCACCGGCTACACCCTCATTTTCCAGCTGTTCCCTAAACCGTTCGCCGTACTGTTCTATAACACTGCTTTTGGTTACGTCCTGAACTATAAAATAGTAGTCCATGTCATCAACATTGTCGATATCGGGCTGTGGAATAAAATCGGTAGCCGGAACATGCTTGAGCATTATTTCGCCACGATTGTAGGCACTGTTTATCCTGTATTCCACCACTGCAACACTGCCGCCGGCTATGTGTGATTCGCGCTCAAAAATATCGTTAAGCATTTCCATGGGAAGCCGTTGAATTTCGCTTCTGAGCATGGCGGATATTGCCCTTGCACGCTTTCTGTTGCGCTGCGTGTCAAGCTGCGGTTTCACCATCGGAACCGGAATATCCACCCTAAGCTGTGCATCTATGAGCTCGCGTGTAGCGTTGTAAACAAGCCCAAAACTGGAATCACGCTCATGGCCGGTAAGCCCGGTTGCATACTGCTGATGTGCCCTCCTCGAAATAGACCTAAAAATACTGTGTCTTTCCAGAGCCGAGTTATAAAGTTCTTTGCCAATATCAACCGTTATATTATCTTTAAAAATCATCATTCCCCCAAATATGGTATTCCGCCGTATCGTTTAACCATTGTTTCCTTTGTCTGTCTGTCTGCACGGCAATAGTCATCATAAACATCAGCAGCCACCTTAACCTTTTTAACCGCAACCAAAACTTCATAGCTTTGCTGTTCACGAATTTTGTTCGCAATCATATCGGCAAACAAACAGTCGTCGTGCCCTCCCGGCCTGTGGTCGGGTCTGCCCTTATCGTCGTACTCCCACTCCCTCGCCTCACAAAGTGTCCTCCTGTCTCTAATCTGGTTAACATCCTCGTTTATCATCTTTGCATAAATACTGTATAAAATCGGCCTTGTATTCCCGTCCGTTTTCCATCCGTATTTTTCTTCAACCTGATGTTTATAACTGTCAAAGTTTTGCCTAACATATTGGCGCGGATATCGTAATCGTTGAAGCTCTATAACCGGCTGTAGATTAAAGTTAACCTCTATCCCGATAAGTGCCCTGTTGTAATACATGCCAAGGCAGTAAAGCCGGTCAGTAAAGGGGCTGCTGTCGCTTCCGGTGTTTGGCATATAAAGTGTTGCAACCTGCTCGCCGGTATCGTTTCTTCTTACGCTTGCCGTATAAGCATCGGTGCCGTCCCCTGCAGTGTCAGCACCTATTACATAAGGTACGTTGTGTGTTACATCCTCATAAATGTAAATGTCATTTCCTTCCATTTCTTCAAAGCTTTCTATCCTATCCCTATCATCAGGGTTTTTCCAGGATAACAAATAGGATATTTTTCTGATGGGTTCCGGTGCCGATAAAATTCTATGTGATAAAATATCGGTATTAAAAACCGGTCTACCCGAGGATATAAACGCTTCTTCTGCTGTGCATGGATATTCCTGACGTATAAGAGCCTTATCGAGATAGCCGTCGTATCTATGTAAATACCAGAGAAGTTGAGAATTATCCAGTCCCTTTTTTTGTAAAAAACAAAGTCGGTTTCCAATCCAGTCGTTTTTTTTCATTAGCTCTTTAAGCCTTATCAGCTCATCGGGTCGGCAGTTGTCTCGATACTCCTCGGTTCTCCACCACTCATAAAATAGGTTTATATGTCGTTTACTGTCCCACATGTCTTTATAGTCGTTATACCCATTAGCGGTAGACTCATATATTCTTATGCAATCAGCAGTAAGCGCTTCGCCAAGGCCTGCTTGGGTAGCCGAAATTCCGCACGGCCAAAATGCACATTCCGACGCATGTAAAAAGTTAATAGTTCGGGATCGTCCCATCTGGTTGCTGGCAACCTGAACTGCCCAGGAGCTGTTAAGCCTTAAAAACCTAAGTTCACGGCGGTTGTTAAACTTTTCGCTGGGCTTAGCGTTTTCCGGAAGTAGACTGTATGGAAATTTTGCCTTAGCTTCAAAAATGGTAGCAACATTTTCTATTGTGTCGGCAACGGTTAATCCTTCAAAGTTCTGCGAGAGTATTGCAGTTGCGAGCTGATAAGCCGTTATAAGGGTGGTAAATCCTTGCTGCCTACCCTTTAAAACCAGTATAGAAATCTGGTCTATTTCACCGTGTTTATACCTTTTTTTTGCATCGGTTAGCTGGGTTATAAAATCCCGCTGAACCTCGTTTAGTATAAAGGGTTTAGTAACCTTTTTTTTATCCACCACCAGCATTAATAGCTCAATTAACAGTTCAGGATGTTCCCGAAGTTCGGCCAACATAGAGGCATTTCTTGAAACCTCAAGCGCTGCTAACTTTCTAAAATGCTCATCCGAGCTCGCTTTGCTCCTCATTGCTATCATTTGTTTCACCGATGTTGGTGTAAAGGCCATCAATTAACTCCTCCCATCTAATCAGCTCGGTGGTGTTTTCTGTTTTATGTTTATCGCTCCAGTCGCATAGGTTTTTAAGGCAAAGGGTAGTAATCGTAGCATTGTATTTACCCTTGAGTGCACCGGCAGAAAGAACATCGGCAAGTAGCTCGGTCATCTCCTTTTTAACCGTCGGTATATATCGAGCAACAAGGTTTTGAGCCTTTTTAACTGAAAGTTTTTCGTCCTGACGTGCAAGCCAACGACAAAAGCATCCATGAGTGGGAGATTCTGTAAAATCGTTTTCGGTAACATAGAGTAAAAAATCGGTATATCTGTCTAAAAGTTGACTGCTGCTTCGGATATTTACCATGTTTAACAACCCTTTAATTTTTATTACAATCTTATTATAACGCAATGCCCGGTGTTTTTATGTGTCAAAATGAAACCCAGGGTTCCCTTAATTATAAATTGTCATTTTTTTACATATAATTGTTCAACTTGAAAACCGACACAAGGATGCCGGGAAGATGTGGTGTTTTTTAAGTTGAATGACTATAAAATAAGCTTATTACAACCATTGTTTAACGGTTATAATAAGCTTGTTTGCATTTATAAAAGTGTTATTAGTAAAATATGGGATTGCAGAAAAAGGCTAAAGTTTAGTTTGCATGTCCTGCTTTTGCCATAGCTAAAATATTATCCGCCGGTACATTTGGCAGAATTTCTTCATGACTTGGAGAAACAATTATAGACGGACCTAATATCTTCTTAACTCTTTTAACCTCCTGCGCCATTTCCTGTGGTGTTGCATTAACAAAGAAGGTTTGGGCATCAATACCCCCTACAAATATAAGTTTGTCTTTATATTTTTCGAGCTCGTTTGCCGACATACCGGTTGCCGCCGCCTGTATGGGGTGAATAATATCTACGCCGGCCTCTATAAGCGTTGGAATTATTCTATAAATAGAGCCACAGGAATGAAGCATAATTTTCTTGTTATGCTTTTTTCCTATCTCAATTAACCTGCGAAAAGATGGCATTACAAATTCATCAAACAAGGCAGGAGAAACAAATAGGTCAAGCTGTGTTCCAAAATCATTGCCAAAGAACATAACATCTGCCCTGTCGCCAAGCCCTTCAAAGAACCTATCGTTTGCCTCTACAAAAAAATCAACAATTCTTTTTGTGGCATGTTGAACCAACTCAGGATTTTCATACATCTTAATAAAATAGTTTTCCATGCCAAAAAAGTCTGCAACAAGATGAAAAAACGGGCTCCACATACCGGTAAAAATCATCTTATCCTGATGTTTGTCTATTTCTTTATAAACATCACTAAAATCTAAATAATCAGGATTTGGCCAAGGATACTCATCAAGTTCCTTTATAGTTTCAAAATTTGCAAAAGCTCCATCACTGCTCAGATTTTTTCTCTCTGTTTTCCATGAAGTATTAAATGCAGGCTCATTATTAGGATGTTTATAGCCCGAATCCGCCAAAATCCAACGACAATCATCTTCCAAATATTTATAAATTGCCTCTCTTGTCTCTTCAATTCCCCATTCCTTGGCATATATTGGAATGGTTGCATCATTTGGATGGCCCACCCATATTACGTTCTCGTCAGATTGCCTGTTAAATAGCCGATTAACCTTCTCTCTGCTTGTCATTTTTTCCTCCATATTAAGGTGTTAGCTTATCCGACAAATATAAGCCGACTTATAATTGTATAGTAACTATTTGTTTTTCTTTGTAAACATACGGCGCCATCGTGCGTTATCCCATTTTTCAAGTCGGCGGGAATGTAGGCGCTCCGATTCATGCTGTGCGGCTTCACCGGAAGAGTTAGTTTGCTTGTTTTGAGGAGCAATCGACTGCTCGGTGTCTTGCTGTGAAAGTTCCGGTTCGCCGGCGTTCGCGGTATCACTATCGAGCTGTGCGAGAAACTCGGAAAAATCACCAGTTTCAGATTCATCTTTTTCCAACTCGCCTTCATCGGCAATACCCCTGTCGAGCATTCCATCTGGTTCGAGCGAATCAAGAGTCATCCCTTGTTCAGAGCCTGCTAACTCCGAAAGTTCCGGCTGTAACTCTTGTCTCGGTTCAGCCATATCGTTATCGCTGTAGGGCTCATCTCCGGTAGTTCGTCTGTTCGACATTTTAAACAGGCTGTCGGTGTCTGCGTTCATATTATCTTCAACCGGGTCGATGTTAGTCTTCTCTCGATCAAACAAAGGATATTTGCTTTTTGTGCCGGACTGATTTCCACGTTTATTTCTGCTAAATGTTCCCATAATAGCTCCTCGTTTTTCTGTATAAGGTTAAAACTGCATTGCAATGCATAAACTGCAATGCAGTTAAAACAAAAGATGTGCATATCGTCCAAAATCTTGTTTTAACATCGATCTTCCAAGCTTTCGGTTTTCGTCTATTAAACAGCTTAAAATATGCTTAAGTGTAATGCTACTGTTTTCACGTGCGGCCAAAAAGGTGGCGTTTAAAGCTATGTTTTTAATCGCACCCCCCGAAAGCTCGAAGTCAGCAGCAAGATATTCAAAATCAATATCACCAAGCGGAACATTTTTTGCAAAGGAGGATTTCCACAAGCTAAGCCGTGTTTGCTCGTTCGGAAGCTGAAACTCAACAATATAACGAACCCTACGAAGTACCGCATCGTCGATGTTTCGTTTAAAGTTTGTTGCCAGAATAACAATGCCATCGTATTGCTCAATACGCTGTAGTATATATGAAACCTGCGTGTTTGCATACTTATCCTTGGCGTTGGTAACCTCGGAACGTTTTCCAAAAACGCTGTCGGCCTCATCAAAAAATAAAATGGTGTTGCTCTTTTGCGCTCTGTCGAATATCTCTTCAAGATGTTTTTCGGTTTCGCCAATATATTTATCAACAACCTGTGAAAGGTCAATTTGATATATCGGTATATTTAACATGTTGGATAGAACATGAACAGCCATAGTTTTCCCTGTTCCGGGAGCCCCAACAAACATTGCCGAAACGCTGGTTCCATAAGGAAATTTGCTTTCCATATCCCACTCGTTATAAACCTTATGCCTGTAAAGAACATGAGCACAGATGTTATATAAAACATCCTTGTTTGCCTCCGGCATCATTAAATCATCGATGGTGAACTTAACATTTGCAAGATGAAAATCACCTTGTGCCGGAGGAATAACCGAGTGGCAAGCCTCCATTACAGCTCGATCGTCTATGTCACTTCTTCTCCTACGCATGTCAAGCTGGTTCATCACCTTAAATATTTCTTCGGCAGTCATCTTAAATTTGTTACTGATAATCACCCAGTTTATCTCATTAAAACCAAACTGTTGCCCATAACCCTCCCAAAGCATTGTTCGTTCTTCTCTGCTCGGTCGAGGAATTTCCAACTGTCTAATGGGGTCACTATAATGCGGTATAATTGCAGTGTTCTCATCTGTAATAACTATTACAGGCAAAAACAAATCGTTTAGATTAAATAAAACTTCCTTAATAAACAACTCTATCGCATCATCTTCCCAGGCGTCTATTTCATAAAAGCAGGGGATATAGCTAAAAAACAAAGCCATTCTAACAATTCGAGTAATTCCATCGTTCAGATTTTTCCCCAATCCGATAAGGTTTGATGTGTTAATCATAAGCAATGGCAGATCGTTTTTTTTGCAGGCATGTTTCACAAGTAACTTTCTACCGCACCCAACCTCACCTTTAATATGAACTATTTTATCAAAAAGAATAGCATCCGAGAGTTCGTTTACCAATTCGTTGTTAACAAAAAGTTTCTGTAACGATTCGAAGGAAACAACCGTTTCAACAATCCCTTTTAATCGATAATCTAATTGCTGGTTTTTTAAAACATAATCCGAAAGAACATCGTCGGCTAAAAATGGTTGACGAAAGTTTGGCAGATGTCGATTTGTGGCAACAAGTAGTGTTTTAGCTAATTTATATTGGTCTGTACGAAGGCGGCTATCTGCATTTTCCGGCCAAATTGTTTCACACATTTCAATTGTTATAGAGTGTTTAAAAAATTTGCTTAAAAATTTTTCGAGCTCAGGCTTCCAAAGGCAAACCAACGCAAGCTCAACCAACCGGATTACAATTTCATGCTCAGCACACAGGGAATAGATATTTAAAACTCCGGCATAATCATCGTCCTGCTCAAGGTGTTTTAAAAGCGTTTTCCTGTGTGGGTTTTCAGAATTTTCTTCAACGGCATCAATCTGTAGGTTTTCGAAAAAACTATTAATAATAATTTCATCATCTGCGGTTTTACTATTGGTGAGCCCCTGTTTATCGATTAAGGCAATTCGCTTCGCTACATCAAATATCACCGCTTTGAACAAGAGTGTATTAACCATGTTAGTATTAATAAAAACCTCCTTGCCTGTCATTGCAAGTTTTTTATTATTCTACCATATGATTTATAAAAATAATAGTCCTATTTTATTTTTTCACACAATTTATTGCATTTAATATGCGCTAATAACCTTCGAAAACATCAATGCAAAAGCAATAAACAACTGCCGCAAATGAACTCGTCCATCTGCGGCAGTTGTTATTTTATGAATAATAGTAATTATTGGTAAATTTATTTAACACTATCCATATGTGAAATAAGGTCAAGAACCTTGTTTGAGTAACCCCACTCGTTATCATACCAAGCAACAAGCTTTACAAACTTATCGGTAAGTGCGATACCGGCTTTTGCGTCGAAGATGGAGGTGTTCTCGTCGCCGATGAAGTCGCTGGATACAAGATCCTCATCAACATACTCTAAAACGCCCTTCATCTCGCCGTTAGCTGCTGCCTTAATTGTAGCGCAGATTTCGTCGTATGAAGCGGGTTTGCCGAGGTTTACTGTTAGGTCAACAACCGAAACGTCAAGAGTCGGTACGCGGAAAGCCATACCTGTTAGTTTGCCGTTAAGCTCAGGGATAACCTTGCCAACTGCCTTTGCAGCGCCTGTAGAAGATGGGATGATGTTGCCTGCAGCTGCACGGCCACCGCGCCAGTCCTTGCTGGAAGGAGCATCAACGGTTTTCTGAGTATTTGTTGTAGCATGAACTGTTGTCATAAGTCCGTCTACGATGCCGTAGTTATCGTTGATAACTTTAGCAAGAGGAGCTAAACAGTTTGTTGTACAGGAAGCGTTGGAAACAACATCCATATCGCTTGTGTATTTGTCGAGGTTAACGCCACAAACAAACATAGGTGCATCTGCAGAAGGAGCAGAGATAACAACCTTCTTAGCGCCACCCTTAATATGAGCAGAAGCCTTCTCGGTTGTAGTGAAAACGCCGGTGCTCTCAACAACATAATCAGCACCTGCAGCTCCCCACGGAATGCTTGCCGGATCTTTTTCAGCAAAAAACTTAATTGTTTTACCGTTAACAACGATAGCGTTATCTGTGTAGGTTACTTCGCCATTAAAACGTCCGTGAACAGTGTCGTAACGAAGCATATATGCCATATAGTCCGGAGTCATGAAAGGATCGTTAATTCCTACGATGTCGTAAAGGTCGGTTTTCTCACAAGCAGCACGGAATACTAAACGTCCGATACGGCCAAACCCATTAATACCAATTTTGATTGCCATAATTTAATTCTCCTTAATCTAAATATTATGTGTTCTTGAGTACTATTATAACCTAAAGTTTATTAGCCTGCAAGCCTAAAAATAAAAAATATTGCAATTTGACAAAAATTTAACATTTAAACGGAATAACGCACCTACATTTTAACCATAATTTATTATTGAATAAGTAAAAAAATGTTTATTATTTTTCAGTGGTATGTATTGACAATAGTTTATTCGGTGTTATAATTGTCTTATCAGTAATAATTCTTAATAAGTCAATTGTTACAGAAAAAACAAATGAAAGGAATGTAAAATGAAAAGTTTAGAGGGAACAAAAACACAGGCAAACCTAATGGAGGCTTTCGCCGGAGAGAGTATGGCACGCAATAAGTATACCTACTATGCAAGCCAGGCGAAAAAAGACGGATATGTTCAGATGGCGGCAATCTTTGAGGAGACTGCAAAAAATGAAATGGAACATGCAAAGCTATGGTTTAAGTTATTACATGGCGGGATGCCCAAAACGCCTGTAAACTTAAAGGATGCAGCAGCCGGAGAGCACGGCGAGTGGACGGACATGTATAAGAGGATGGCCGAAGAAGCTAAAGCTGAAGGGTTTGAAGATATTGCCAAGCTATTTGAAGGTGTTGGAAAGGTGGAGAAGGAACACGAAGAGCGTTACCTCAAACTTCTTGCCAATATTGAGGAAGAAAAAGTATTTGCAAAGGATGGCGAGGTTGTTTGGAAATGTAACAACTGCGGACATCTTCATAGCGGTAGCTCTGCACCGGATATCTGCCCGGTATGTGCTCATCCCCAAGCGTATTTCGAGGTTAATGCTAAAAATTATTAATAATTGCTGGAGGTTAAAAAATGGCTACACAAAAATTCTATCTATGTAAGCACTGTAAAAATCTTATCGGAATGTTAGATAACATGGGTGTTCCTGTTATATGTTGTGGCGAACCCATGAGCGAGTTAATTCCTAATACTGTTGATGCCGCCGGTGAAAAACATCTTCCGGTAGTAAAGGTTGAAGGTGATTGCGTAAACGTTGATGTTGGAAGCATATGTCATCCAGCAGAAGAAAATCATTATATTGACTTTATTTACATTGAAACGGCAAACGGCGGACAGCGCAAGAAAATAGGCCCGGGCAAAGCCCCAACAGCAACCTTTAAATTAGTTGACGACACACTAAAGTCTGTTTACAGCTATTGTAATCTGCACGGACTTTGGAAAACAGAAGCATAATTTTCCTCATTAATAAAAACCGATAGTGCAATATAACATTGCTCTGTCGGTTTTTTTATTTATCTGGCTATAAATGATAATATCAAAATATTATGATTAATTTTACTGGAATTTTTGCCTTATTACATACGCCGAAGAACCGTTAGACCATGAAATTTCATGACAGCTATATTCATCGTCCTCAGCATGTCCACCGTTATTAATAGCGGATTTTAACAGGCAGTTATTACAGCTGCTGTCAGGTTTAAAACAGTTTTTACCGTGAAAGGTAATATCTGCTTTTTTTGCCGCTTCGTTTAAAAATAGTGGCTTTTTCACCTCAGGCTTTGCAACATATATCGGCTCGGGAATTGAATTTATAATATTTTCTATATTCGATTTTTCGTCATTAATATTATCGATTAAAAATTGATTAATTATTATGCTGGAAAGCTGTTGGCAGCTATCAACAACCTCCTTAGTAATCTTCTGAAAAACCGAACCGTCGTCGGCAGATTTTTCAAATACTAAATAGCCCAATAAAACTTTCTTGTTAGTAAGCGGGAATACCGCAATGTTTTTATTGTTGTCCTGATCCGGAACATATATGTGTTTGTGTTCGCCCGAATTAGAAAGAACTAGTTTTTCATCAATAAGTGTATTATGAAGAAGCGTTACCGACGAGAAGGAGAGCTCGGCAACAATAGGTGTATCGGCTTTGTCGGAGCTAATGCGGTTATAGATACACTTTATTCCTGTTTCTTCGTAGCACAGTTTAACCACCAGAGCCTTGGATAGGTTAAATTTTTCGGTCATCATCTGTAAAACAGACTGTATAGTATATTCCGATACCTTGTTGCTCTCAATCAGGTTAAAAATATATTCCTTTATTGTGTTTGTAAAGTCAACAATATTCTCAACCGATTCGGCGCGATTAATCTTGGTGTTTTCTATCTCTGTTCGGGTGGATTTGTAGTTAATACTCTCTTCTCCACTGAAGATATTATATCCGTTTTTACCTTCCGATTTTGTTTTATATAAAGCTATGTCAGCATATTTATATATGTCTTCATACACCATAGAGTGTTCGGTTGTTGCGATTCCTACGCTGGCAGATATGTTAACCTTATCGTTTCCCTGTTCGTAACACTTGCAAAACTCTGCACAAAGCTCCTTGGCCTTCTGTTCAACAACACTTATGTCGTTGTAGTTTCGCATAAATGCAAAAAACTCGTCTCCGCCAACCCTACCTAAAACATCACTCTTTTGAAAAATAGAGCGAAGCGAGCTGCCCAGCTGGGTGATTACGGCATCACCGTAAAGATGGCCAAATGTGTCGTTAATGCCTTTAAAATTATCAACATCAATAATCATTAATGCACCGCACTTTATGGGCGGGTCGGCATTAAGAAGTTTTTTTATCTGCTCTTCTGTCATCTTTTTGTTATATAGCCCGGTAAGGCCGTCATGTTGTCCCAACATTTCGGTCTGGCGAATAAATTCGTATAACCGAACATAAGAGCGAACCCTCGCTTTAACAACATTAGGCTTAAACGGCTTGGTAATGTAGTCTATGGCACCAAGCGCAAACCCTTTTGCCTCGTTTGAAGCATCGTCTAATCCTGTTATAAAAATAACCGGTATCTTGTTGTATTCTTCGCTAACCTTAAGCTTAGAAATTATTTCAAAACCATCAAGCTCCGGCATAATAACGTCAAGAAGTATTAACTCGGGAGAATGTTCCTCCAGAATGTTAAACATTTCCTTTCCGCTTCCGGCAGTAATAACCTGAAATTCATCCTTTAAGATTTCACTCAGAGCAGTGCGGTTCATAATGCTGTCGTCTACAATTAAAACTTCGCTCACAATTTTTACCTCAGATTAGTATTCTTGAACAAAGGGAAATTCTGTCAATAATTTTTCTACCTCTGCAAGGCAGGGCATTGCCGGTATCCCACCTCTTTTTTGAACACACATTGTTGCCACAGCATTGCCAAAATATGCAAATTCTGCAGCCTCTTCGATGGTTAAAGTATCAGGAGTTATTCCTTTTTTTGCCATGCAATATAAAAAGCCACCCCAAAATGCATCTCCGGCTCCGGTGGTATCTGTTGCCGGTATATTTATTCCGGGAACATAACGGCATCCTTCCTTGGTAGCAACAAACGCTCCCTTTTTACCGAGGGTAATACAGATTACCTTAATTCCCTCTGAAAGTAAAATTTTGGCAGCCTCTTCAGGAGTTTCAACATCGCACAGTAACGTTATCTCCTCGTCCGATAATTTCATAACGTCAACAAGCGGTATAAGGCTCTTCATCTGTTCTACCGCAGTTTCCTCATCCGGCCATAGCGATGCGCGGTAGTTAGGGTCGTAAGCAACAATAACCCCGTTTCCTCTTGCAAAATTAAGAGCATGACGGGTAGTGCTACGTGAAGGCTCTGCAGTAAGTGAAAGCGAACCCACCGCTAAAATGCGGCTGTTTTTTATTGTGCTCTCGTTCACCTCAAACAATTGAAGCGTAGTATCTGCGCCCGGCTTTCTGCAAAAAGAAAAACTTCTCTCGCCCTCCGCTGAAAGTGCAACAAACGCAAGCGTAGTAAAAACCTTCTCATCTGCAACAATGCCGGTGATATCAACCCCTGTTTCGGCAAGTGCATTAATTAAAAAATCTCCATGCATATCCTTTCCAACCTTGCCGATGAAAGCGGCTGGATATCCCAAACGACGTACAGCAACAGCAACATTTGCAACAGCTCCTCCGGCATTTTGTTCAAAAAGCTTCATGCCGGCAGGTGATGTTCCGGAATCGGTGAAATCAATAAGTAGTTCTCCGAGAGTTGTAATCATCTATTTCTCCAATAGTAACAATAAATATATATCCATTATATGACAACCATAATAAAATTGCAACAGCAAATGTCAATACAGATTGCTTCGTTGTGTAGTTTTATAGTTTTTCATAATTTGTTAATGCCGATTTTGTGTTTTGTAACAGTTTTTCATCCTTGATATTTAGTGTTATATTCTTAATCTTGTCATATCCGCCTTAGGTATGCATATTAATTTATATAAAGGTAACGGAAAGGAAATGATATGAACAGTGTAACCACGCGAACAATTTCTACAGCGGCAGACAATAAAACTATGCATAAAATAACGATGCTTAATCGAAGCGAACTTTCCTGCGAAGGAATAACCGAAATTGCGGGATATAACGAAAATGAAGTGATACTTGATACACCTGTCGGAAGGGCAATAATTGGCGGAACAAAACTTTCCATATCCTCGCTTTCGGTGGAAAGTGGATCGGTTAAGGTTTTCGGAAGCATTCAATTTATTGAATATAAAGTGGCAAAAACCGAGGGCTTTTTAAAGCGTATGTTAAGATGATCGAGACGCAACCGCTGCATACCGTGTTTGCTGATTGTATGGGCTCGCTCGGTGCCGGAGTCCTGCTCGGTGTTGTTTATCATATACTGAGATTCGTAACCGGAAATTCAAAAAAAGCAACACCGATTAGGGATATTATCTTTGCCCCTCTTGCTGCTCTTCTTTGCTATAGTTATGCCGTAACATACAGTTTTTCTGCCGTCGTAAGATGGTATATTTTGCTTTTTGTAGGTGTTGGGCTGCTATTTTATCGTGAAATAATATTAAAACCAATGTTTATTAAAGAAAAAGCTTTAAAACAACAAGTAGTAGTTCCACTAAAGCTAATTGTCAGAGGTATACTATATATTGAGGGTGCGGCAAAAACAAGATTAAAATTACTCCAAACGAAAATTGATAAATTACAAAAAAAACCAAAAAAACAGTTGCATAAACAGTATAAAATGTTGTATAATTCTGATATAACTAACTATTTTTCTAATGAGGATGAAGGCAAGTTTGGCAAGAACGATAACCTCTCAAAAAAGAAGAAAGGGAAGTCTGCTTTTAAGATTTGCCGTTTGTCTTTTTGCCGTTTATTTAATTTTTCTGCTAATAGAAACACAAATAAGGATAGGGCAAGCAAAGGAGGAGGTCTCAAATCGGGAGACCGAAATTCAACTCACCTTAAGCGAAATAAACGAGCTTGAGAGAATATCAACCGCCGAATCCAACGACGAATATATGGAACGTATTGCAAGAGAGCAGCTCGGCTACATTTCCGGCGATGAACGTGTTTTTATGGATATAAATGCAAACCAGTAGTTTTTGCGGTACTATATAAATATGGACGTTTATACAGATTGAAAGGAATAATTAATTGGAAAAGCTAATAGTTAACGGTAGAGTTCATACCGTTACCGAGGGTAGCTATGATAGGGGTTTTATACATATTGAGGGGCAGACCATACTTGCCGTTGGTGAGATGAACAGCTGCCCCTCTTTTGACGGAAAAGAAATTATCGACCTCTGCGGAATGGACATCTACCCCGGATTTATTGACGCACACTGCCATATAGGAATGTGGGAGGACGGTTTAAGATTTGAGGGTGCCGACGGAAATGAGGTTACCGATCCGATAACAGCTCATCTAAGAGGTCTTGACGGAATCAACCCTCAGGATAGGTGCTTTACCGAGGCCATCGAAGCAGGGGTAACTGCAGTAGTAACAGGCCCTGGAAGTGCAAACCCTATAGGCGGAACCCTAAGCTGTATACACTGTCATGGTAGCTATGTAGACGAGATGATAATTGCCGAGCCAATTGCCATGAAAATGGCGCTGGGAGAGAACCCAAAAGGCGCTTACCACAGCCAAAAAAAGATGCCGGAAACCAGAATGGGTACCGTATCATTAATTCGAAATGCATTGTACGAAGCGATAAGCTACGATAAAGGAAACAAAGAAAACCATAATCCCAAAAGCATAGCGTTACTTCCCGTAGCAAAAAAAGAGATGGCAGCACACATACATGCGCATAGAACCGACGATATTTTTACGGCAATAAGAATAGCAAAAGAGTTTAATCTCAATCTTACGGTTGTTCATGCTACCGAGGGGTATATGGTAGCAAAAAGCCTTGCAGAGAAGGATGTTAAGCTTATTATTGGCCCAATTATGACGGAGCGTTCAAAACCTGAGCTGAAAAATTTAACCACTAAGTCGGCGGGTATATTAGAAAAACATGGTGTAAATTTTGCGATATGTACCGATCATCCTGTAATTCCGATACAGTACCTACCTATGATGGCAGGATTGGCAGTTAGGGAGGGGCTCTCTCGGGAAACCGCTATTAAAGCTATAACAGCTACCCCGGCAAAAATACTAGGTCTTGAGGATAAAATCGGAAGCATTTCAGCCGGCAAATATGCCGACCTTGCTGTTTATGACGGCGATCCGCTCTCGCTGGAGGGTAGATGCAAGATAACCTTTGTTAAAGGTGAAATTGTCCACAATGCCATATAGAAATTTTATCTAAATCTATTGCAAATTCACAACTTTGTGTTATGATTATAATATAGTTGTTTTAGTTGAACAACTATACAGCAATACTTGTTGATGGTTCTATTATATTTAAGGAAAGGAACGGAACATTATGAAGATGGATTTTGCCGGACGACGCGTAGATCTTAAGGAAACTTTCTGCGAAAAGGCAGAAAAAAGGGCGGCTAAGTTGGATAAGTTTTTTTCTGATAACGCCATTGCCCATGTTACAGTAACGGTGGACAAATCGGCCCAAACGGTTGAAGTTACGATAAAAGACGGTAGCTTTGTTGTTAGAGCAGAACGTTCGGCTGCACGCATGGAGAATGCTGTTGATGCTGTGTTCGATGTTATAACAACGCAGATTATTAAACATAAAAAGCATCTGGAAAAAAAGCTTCATGCCCAAGCATTCGACGATTACAGCGTCGAGGAGCATGAGCAGGAGGAATTTGACGTTATAAGAGAAAAGCGGTTTGCCGTAAAACCGTGTACCGTAGAAGAAGCAATTTTGGAAATGAATCTACTGGGACACTCGTTTTATATGTTTATGAATGGCGATACCGGTTCCATCGAGCTTTGCTATCGCCGCAAAGATGGTGGATATGGAATCCTAATTCCGGAACTTGATTAATGACAAAATATAGGCTGGTGGCTCCCTGCTTTTTTGGAGCTGAAAAAACTCTTTCTTTCGAGATAAAGCGAGCAGGTGGCGAAGATATTTCGGTTAGCGACGGTAGGGTATACTTCACCGGAAACAAAGCAGTTATAGCTGCTTGCAATATTAATCTTCGTTGCGGTGAAAGGGTGCTTATTTTACTTAAAACTTTTACGGCAGAAACATTCGACGATTTGTTCGACGGTGTATTTGCCGTTCCTTTTGAAGAATTCATTCCAAGAGATGGTAGGTTTCCTGTTAAGGGCGCAAGCCTTTCGAGTGTTTTATCCAGTGTTCCCTCGTGCCAAAGCATTGTGAAAAAAGCTGTAGTTAAACGTCTGCAAATGGGACACAAAACCGAGTTTCTACCGGAAAATGGGCGCCAATTCTCGCTAAGGTTTTCTATTCGCAAAAATATTGTGGAAGTGTTTTTAGATACCAGTGGTGAGGGTCTGCATAAGAGAGGATACCGCCGAAATGCCATGGCGGCACCAATTAGAGAGACGCTTGCAGCCGCTATAGTAGACCAGGCAAGGATATATCCCGACAGTAAAATTTTCGATCCATGTTGCGGTAGCGGAACGCTGTTAATAGAAGCGGCACAGAAGGCTTTGAGAATAGCCCCCGGACTTAATCGAAGTTTTGCTGCAGAGCGTAATGGATTTATCCCTCATTCAATATGGACCGTGCAGCGTGAGGAGGCTCTCAGCTACAGAATTACCGAACCGGATTTTCTGGCTGTAGGATACGATATAGATACCGAGGCACTGTCTATAGCCATGCAAAATGCAGAGCAGGCAGGAGTTGCAGACTATATTCGATTTGAAGAGGCAGACCTGTTTTCGTTTAAGGCAACCGCCAAAAGTGTAATATTGGCAAATCCCCCTTATGGAGAGAGGCTTGGCGAGGAAGAGGAAGCAAAAAAAATAATTTCCGCACTGGGACACTCTATAAACGGTAGCGGTGCAGCAGCTTATATTATTTCTCCCGAGCCGGAATTTGAAACTTTATTTGCAGCGAAGGCCGATCGGCGTCGAAAGTTGTATAACGGCATGTTGAGCTGTCAACTATTTATGTATTATAAAAATGCCACGCAACGGGAGAGCTAAAAGTTTATCTATACAAGTAATTATTTGTTGAATTAAGGTTTTGTTTCATGAAGAAAAGTTTTATCATAACTGCAATAATAGGTATAGTGTTTTTTGTTACAATTGCCTATAGCATGTTTGCCTTTAACAATACCGTTAACTATGAATTAGAGCGGTCGGTTAGGGGTACCCTTGCCGATCTTGCCGACCAGCAGCAAATTAACCTTAACAGACAGCTTGAAAATATGATAATTGACCTGTCTACCATTGCAGAAACTCTTCCTATCATTGGCGTAAATGAGGAGGAGCTGTTAGAATATGTTAAGGAAAAACAAGAATCTTTGCATATCGACTCAGCAATGATTGTTGATAATGCAGGGTTTGCATATCTTACAACAAAGGAGATAGACGATGTTTCGGATACTGACTTTTTTAATGCAGCCATGTCAGGCGAAGCATATGCTACAACGGGACATGTGTCTAAATATTCCGGCAAGGATGTTTTTACAGTCGCAGTCCCTATTTATGTCGACGGCAAGGTGGATGGCGTTTTTGCGGTTGAGTATACCGCTGATTACCTAACCACTCTTCTTACCACCTTTACCGACGAGAGAGGGCTAAACATTCTGCTGGATGATTCTGCCAACATTATGCTAAGCACAAACCAATTTGTAATTAGCTTTGATGCTTTTGCCGAGGCCGAGTTTGAAGACGGCGCAACCTTTGAGTCAGTCCTTATGGATTTGAGCGATGGCAAAGAGGGTAGCATTTCTTACAGCATTAACGGTGAGAAAAAATTTGGTGAATATCGACCCATTGCCATAAGAAACTGGTCACTGTTTTTCGAAATTCCTGAAGAAAGTGTTGTAGGAAGTGTCTCGAACATATCTAACAGTATGTTGGTGATTAGCTTTGTTATCCTGTTCTTTGCATTATTAACGATTATTTATATTGTTATTTCCAATAATATTGCAGAAAAGAAATTGGAAAAGGTGGCTTATTATGATGAACTTACCGACATCCCTAACCTGATAAAATTTAAACAGAGGGTTTCGGAAATAATTAATAGCAATCAAGATTTAGAATATGCCATGGTAAAATTTGATATCGTTAACTTTAAAGCAATTAACGAGATGTTTGGATTTGAAGAGGGAAACAAGGTTATTAAAGCAATAGCAGACACCGGTAAATCCGTTACCGATAGTAGCTTTGTTCAGGCAAGAATCGGAACCGATGAATTCTTGCTCTTTGCAGATAAAAATTTATTTATTAACCTGGAAGAATCCTCTAAACGCTATGAAAGACTTTTTAAAACCCTGTTGCCTCAGCTTAAAGACCATCAGTTTTCTTTCAGATACGGTCGTTATTATTTAGGCAAAAATGAAACCGAAATCGATGATATGGTTGATAAAACATTTATCGCTCATTCCTATGCCAAGCTCGACAATAGCAAAAACATAAGAGACTATGACGATAGCTTTACCAAAAAGGTGCTACGTGATACCGAGATATCCAACAAGATGTACCCTGCTCTTGAAAATCGTGAGTACAAGGTGCATCTGCAACCCAAGTATAACGTTATTACCCAAGCAATTGTAGGCGCTGAAGCACTGGTTCGCTGGGAAGAATCTAACGGTAACAAAATTTTCCCTAACGATTTTATACCGTTGTTTGAGCAAAATGGCTTTATAGTTGAGCTAGATAAATATATGCTAAAAAGCGTATGTGAAGTACTTGCAGATTGGAAAAGCAAGGGGAAGGAACTGATAACAATCTCGGTTAATTTTTCACGGCTTCATATCCGTAATGAAAATTTTGTATCCGATTTAAAGCAGATAGTAGAATCTTTTGGAATTGAAACAAAGTATATTGAGATTGAATTTACCGAAAGCACGGTAATGGAAAATGAAAAAGGATTTAAAATTTTGCTTAACGAACTGCATGAGGCAGGATTTACAGCATCGATAGACGACTTTGGTTCGGGATACTCCTCACTCGGAATGTTAAAAAACTTTAAGATGGACACAATTAAGCTGGACAGAAGCTTTTTTGTTGAGATGGAAAATGAAGAAGAGCATGAAAGAGGAAACCTTGTAGTAGAAAGCATTGTAAGCCTTGCCGGTAAGTTGGGTATATATACTGTGGCCGAAGGTGTTGAGGAGGAATCTCAGGAAATTTTCTTAAGGAAAATAAACTGCGATGCCGCGCAAGGATATATATTTGCAAAACCAATGCCGATAGCCGAGTTTGAAGAAAAATATACTTAGCCGCTCGGTATAAGTGCACCTTATTTGCTATTCAAAGGGTGAAATGACAACTTTTTTGCTAAATCTTTTATCTAAAAATCAGGAGGAACGAGAGGGCTATGGATTTGCCGCCGGACTTCTTGGCATTATTAGTAACGCTTTGGTTTCAATATTAAAGCTTGCTGTAGGTTTGTTTGCAGGGAGTGTTGCAATCTTTGCCGATGGCATTAATAACTTTAGCGATGCTATGGGTTCGGTTATTACCATGATTGGGTTTTATTTATCAAAAAAACCTGCCGACAAGGAACACCCTTACGGGCATGCAAGAATGGAGTATATTGCCGGACTTATAGTTTCCTTTATAGTGATATTTATTGGAATGCAGCTAATAGGTGAGTCGTATAACCGGATTGTAGAGCCAAGGCCATCTGAACTTGGTAGCCTATCGGTTGTCGTTATGCTTTTTTCAATCTTAGTGAAGTTATGGCAGGTATATCTTTTTAGAATGGTAGGTAAACAGATAAATTCATCATCACTCATGGCTACAGCAGTTGACAGCCGAAACGATATAATATCCTCCCTTACCGTACTAATAAGTATACCAATTTCTAACCTTATTGGGGTCTCCTTAGATGGATACGTAGGATTAGCTGTATCGATATTTATTATCTACTCCGGAATAATTCTTGTTAAAGAAACTTCAGCCCCGCTTTTGGGAGCTGCTCCGAATAGCGAAACAATGGAAATTATCTCCTCTATAATAATTAAATCAGAGGGTGTTTTAGGTTTTCATGATCTGATTATACACAGCTATGGAGAGGGGCGTGTTTTTGCATCGGCACATGTTGAAATGTCTGCCGATAACGATCTGTTAAAAAGCCATGAAGTTATCGATGAAATCGAATTTAAGGTCCATGAGCTTTTAGATATAAACCTAACGATACACCTTGATCCGGTTGTGAATGATGAAAGGGTGGTTGAGCTAAAAGCCATTGTTCAGGATATAATAAATGAGTATTCAAAGGAACTGAAGTTTCACGATTTTAGAGCAGTTTTCACTCCGGATAAGGTGAAAATAATGTTCGATCTTACGCTCCCCCCTACGTTTAAGATATCTGCATCAACACTAAAAACACAGCTCACCAAAAGAATAACGCAAACAATAGAAAATAGCACAGCCGTAATAATAATAGAAAGCCACTTTACCGACCTGCACCGATAAGTATGAAAGGAATTCTTATGGTTTATCTTTTTTTAACCGACAATACCCAGATGATAGAAGCTTTAACACCGGTGGATATGTTACGCCGTGCCAACATTGAAGTTTGCACTGTTTCCATAACCGAAAGTCTAACCGTAACAAGTTCAAACGGGGTCAAAATAAATGCCGATAAGATGTTTGAACAGTGTGATTTCAACGATATAACTGCGGCAATACTGCCCGGTGGGCCGGGAGTCCCTTCGATGATTGCTCATAAGCCGCTGTGCGATTTAATCCTAAAAAACTATAAAAAGGGTAATTTAACCGCCGCAATCTGTGCCGCGCCAACACTGCTATCCGCTATTGGCTTAAAGGAGAAAACCGCCGTTTTCCCCGGCATGAAGGATAAGGTTTTTAGCTACAGCGAACAACGAGTTTGTATCGATTCAAACGTAATAACCGCCGCCGCTATGGGCTGTAGTGAGGAATTCTCCTACGAAATAATTAAATATTTAATGGATGAAAATGCTGCAAATGCTGTTTCGGACTCAATTTTAATGAGAAAATAGTAGTTTTCACCGGTAAATTGAAGAAAAGTGTTGACATTAGCAGCTACTAACTGTATAATTGTAGATGTTAGTCGCTGCTAACATTAGGAGGATAAATGCAAACATTAACAAGTGCCGAGCTTTTAAAGCGTTACACTATAGCAGATATAAATACCGACGATGAAGAGATAAAAAGATTTCTGTTCACATTGGGATGTTACCGAGGTGAAGAGATTACGGTAATCTCGGTGCTAAGCGGTACATATGTTGTTGCGATTAAAGATGGCAGATATAGTATTGACGAGGAATTAGCCTCGACCATACTTGTTTAGTTAGGTTAATTTTTTTTGCATTGATGTTAGTGCAAACTAACATTGTGATAAGCAATTATTTGGAGGTTTAAGTGATGAAAATAGCATTAGCTGGCAACCCTAACAGTGGAAAGACTACCATCTATAACATCCTTACCGGTAAGGATGAAAAAGTTGGAAACTGGGCGGGTGTTACAGTTGACAAAAAAGAAGGGATGTTAAAAAAACAATTTAGCGGTGGTGAATCGGTAACCGTTGTTGATCTTCCCGGCGCATATTCCATGTCCCCATTTACAAAGGAAGAAAGCATAACCAGCGACTTTGTTAAAAATGAGCAACCGGATGTTATTATTAATATAGTCGATTCGGTAAATCTTAGCAGAAGTTTGTTTTTTACTACCCAGCTTACCGAGCTTGGAATACCGGTAGTAGTAGCATTAAACAAGTCAGACCTTGCTGACAAAAAGAATATTACTATAAATATAGAAAAACTTTCCGAGAAAATTAATTGCACGATAGTGGAAACATTTTCCACCGGAGCAACCGAAAACGGATTTGAAGAGTTATTCAAAACAGCAAAAAGCGTAGTTGGGTCAGGTCAGGTAGCAGCTTTTGAGCATAAAGACATAGACCTTAGTGATATGTCTGCGGTACATAAGGAAGATGTTGCACGATTCGACTTTGCAAAGATGGTGGTATCAGAGGTTGAAACCCGTGCCGTAAGTAGCCATGAAAGAACGCTTCAGGATTCTATCGATAAGGTGTTGGCGCATCGTATACTTGGCTTGCCAATCTTTGCGGCAATCATGTGGGTAGTATTCTTCATCTCTCAGGCATGGCTCGGACCGATAATTGCGGGTTGGCTCGAAATACTAATCGGCATGATATACGACGGAGTTGCCGGAGCACTCGGAGACTCAGCTTCCCCAATTTTAACAACGCTACTTCTTGATGGTATTATCGGTGGTGTTGGTGCTGTATTAGGATTCCTACCACTGATTATGGTTATGTTCTTCCTGCTCGCATTGCTGGAAGACTGCGGATACATGGCTCGTGTAGCAGTTATAATGGACGGCTACTTTAAAAAGGTCGGACTATCTGGACGCTCAATAATCCCAATGGTAATCGGAACAGGTTGCGCTATTCCCGGCGTTATGGCTACTCGTACCATTAAGGATGAAAATCAACGTAGGGCAACCGCAATGCTAACCCCATTTATTCCTTGCGGTGCAAAGCTTCCGGTTATTGCACTTTTTGCCGGTGCATTTTTCAGCGACATTTCAGCTTGGATGAATACCATAATGTACTTTGGTGGAATTCTTGTAATTATACTGGGCGCTGCAATAATTCGAAAAATCACTAAAAACACAGCTAAAAGAAGCTTTTTTATTATCGAGCTTCCGGAATATAAAGCACCAAGCATTTTTAAAGCACTCCTCTCAATGCTTTCACGTGGTAAAGCTTTTATAGTAAAAGCAAGTACTATTATTCTGCTTTGTAATGTTGCTGTTCAGATTATGCAGGAGTATGACTTCTCCTTTACCCCAATAGGCGACGGAGATCCGGGTACAAGTATCCTTGCAACGCTTGCCGGTCCTTTTGCATTCCTGTTAATTCCGCTTGGATTCGGTGTTTGGCAGCTTGCCGCCGCCGCAATTACCGGTTTCATTGCTAAGGAAAATGTTGTTGGAACACTTGCAGTTGTTTACGGTATCCAGAGCTATATAGATACCGATGCACTGGAAATGATGGAAGGTAGTGAAGCAGGTATCGCAGGAGCGATGGGTCTTACAGCTGTAGCGGCAATGTCCTACCTTGTGTTTAATCTATTTACTCCTCCTTGCTTTGCGGCAATAGGTGCTATGAATGCCGAGATGGAAAGCAAAAAATGGTTGTTTGGAGCAATTGGATTACAGCTTGCAACAGGATACACCCTTGCATTCTTAGTATATCAAATTGGCAGTCTATTAATCTACGGATCGCTCGGAGCAGGATTTATACCGGGACTTATAGCTGTAGCACTCTTTGTTGCATACCTAATATACCTAATGAACAAAGGTAGCAAAAAAAGCCCCGCTACATTATCAGCGGCAACCAAATAATAATGCGGTTAATTATTAGCCTTAACAACCCTCATAGAGGTGCTTAAAATGACGTTAGTTGATATCATTCTACTTATAATAATTGTTGCAATAGTTACAGCCGTTGTGTTTTATATTGTTAAACAGAAAAAAAAGGGAGTTAAGTGTATAGGTTGCAGTAGCTGTAGCTGCGACGATAAAAAGAAAAAATGCAATCCCTCTGATTAACCGTCTAAGCGATAGCACTAATGAAAACACCTTCGAATCTGCACTATGTGCAAACTCGAAGGTGTTTTTTTGCAAAAAGCGGCATTACTATGCTCTAAACTGATTCTCTTTGTTATAAAAAGTTTTATAGGCAAAATCAAGCGAAAAGTCGGCAACAACTATAAATTGAAACTTAATTTAAATCTACCCTTTGCAATTATTTCATCTGTTTGATTTGTTAAATTAAACAGATTTTCGTCGTTTCCTACGATTAAACATCCGTGCAAACCGTCAAGTTTGCCGCCGGCTATTAGTGCTATGTTTCTTGCCGGAAGGTTTATAGGTGTTGCACTGTTGCTAATAATCGGATCGATTATTGCAGGCATAAACCGGGCGGTTTCAGGCTTGTTTGCAAGTTCTATAGTGCGTTCGGTTCGTACGAGTCCCGGATTAAATGAAAAAATTTTGATGCTTGATTTTTCCTGTGTTAGCTCAAGTGCAATACATTCGGTAAATCGCACAACTGCTGTTTTAGCGCTGGCATATGCGGAGTTATACACTTCAGGACGCATAACTCCGCCACCCGCCATATTAATTATCCTTGCGCACTTTTGATCCTTCATAATTTTTATCGCCGCCATGGTGCCGTTATAGCAGGTCTTGAAATTACCTTCAAAATCCTCTATCCAGTCGCTATAGGATATTTCCCATCCAATGCCCATAGCATTGTTAACGCCCACACCGTTAACCCATATATCTATACCACCGTGTCGTAACTTGACATCATGTGATAGCTTTATAACACTTTCATTGTCGGAAAAATCACATGCATACCCTTCGGCAACTCCGCCTTGGCTTTTTATCTCTTCAACAGTTTCGGCTATTTTATCTCTCCTTCTCGCGGTACATATTACAATTGCACCACACCGAGCAAGCTCAACCGCCGTCTGCTTGCCTATTCCTGAGGATGCACCGGCTACTATAGCTATCTTGTTTTCTAACTCTTTCATAATTTCCTCATAAAATACTAAACATCGAACTAATTATAGCACATAAATAGAATTGTTTCAATTAATGTTAAATAATACATACTAAAACAGAATCAATCAATTGTATTTTGGAATACTAATAACTAACATTATATAGTCAATATACACAAAATTATTTAATAATTTAATGCGTTTCGCAGAAATGGTGCGATGATGCACACTATTTGCTTGACTTTTTAATCATCACGCAATATAATAAAAACACAGAACAGCAAATTTTAGTATACTATATTGTTTCAATTTGTATGTAAAATGTATTTAAAAGTGGAGGGCGTATGACTCAGAGTTCCGCCACCCGGCGTGCCGGTAGCTACTCCGATAACGGCAGCGAATGGTTTTGTGGCTTCTCGTATACCGAGGTAAATGGTCTTGGATATGAGGTTGGGGTTCATCGGCGAGATCCGAGCAGTGTTATAGAACACGACGGCATATATTATGTGTATTACACAAAATCGGTTGGAGCACACTTCGGTCATTCAGCTAAGCGTGATAAGCTATCGAAAATTTATCCATGGGACAATGCCGATCTTTTTTATGCTATTAGTGTCGACGGATTAAATTGGAGCGAACAGGGAGTTGCGGTTGCACGAGGTGAGAAAGGTACATATGATGAGCGAACCGTCTGCACTCCCGATGTGTTGGCACATGACGGAAAAGTATATCTCGTATATCAGGCTATAGCACAAGTTAACTATAATGGACGCAATGAAAATGTAGCGATGGCGGTTGCCGATCATCCATCCGGTCCGTTTGTAAAGCTCGACAAGGAAATTCTAAACCCAATGCAGGACGGATGCTGGTTTGGAGAAGATGCCACCGGCTATAACGTTGGAGATTTTGAAGGCGTAACTCATGATCCGAGCCTTTACTATTATAATAATAAATTTTATCTATATTATAAATGCGGTGCTAATGCACTAAGGAGTCTTAAATCTTTTGGAAAGGATACACGCTGGGGAGTAGCTATCTCGGACAACGTAACAGGTCCATACACCCATAGTGAGTTCAATCCAATAACTAACAGCGGACACGAGACCATGCTTTGGAACTATGATGGAGGAATCGCCGCACTACTCAATCGTGACGGGCCTGAAAAGGATACCATTCAGTATGCGAAGGACGGTGTAAACTTCGAAATAATGTCTCGGGTAACCGATACACCACAGGCGGGCGGTGCATTTCGATGCCAAAACCCCGACACTTCACCGCTTGAGGGTATACGATGGGGATTGTGCCATTATGACGAACGTGGCTCTATCTGGAACTATATAGTAAGGTTCGATCTCGATATGCGCCACCCCTATGCGGTACCATATAAATACCCGCCAAATAACACAATTGGTTTTGGGATGTGGTAAAAAGATTTTACACGCGGTGTGGGAGTACCCGTGTGAAAAATATAAACAATCAATTTTGAAAGGACAAACACCATGAAGCAATTTAAAAGAACATTCGCATTTTTATTGGCGACTGTATCGATGCTCGCATTTCTTGCGTCGTGCGGCGCGCCGGCAGAGGAAACGACATCTACCGCCACAACCGAAGAGCCCACCTCTCAGTCGGAAGACAGTGGCGAGGAGGCTACAGATGCAGCGTATTCCGGCGAACTAGTAGTATCGGTTCACAACGTGGTTAACAACACCGCATTCCTTGATGCAGTAGACATCGTTATGGCTACCGACAAATGGAAAAACGTAACCATAGATATGCGTCCTCAGGACAACGAATATGCAACCAACTTCCCTATTCAGGTTGCAGGTGGCGAAACCATCGATGTTATGTACAACTTTAACCCCATTGAACAGGCAAAAATGTCTGATGCCGGCGTTATCATTCCTATGGATGAGTATGTTGCAGAGCTCGGCATAAACTTAGAGGAACGTTACGGCACATACGCAAGCGGCGCATACACCGAAGGTCAGGTTTTTGGTATTCCCGGTGGCGCAACAGCTTGGGGCATGTTCTATAACAAAAAAATATTTGACGATGCAGGTATCGACTACCCCGATGCAACTAATCCCATGACATGGACAGAGTACCGCGCACTTGCAGCAGAACTTACAACCGGTGAGGGTAGTGATAAAATTTACGGTGCACTTCACCTTGACTGGCCAATGTATTGGTACTCTGAAGCAATCATGACACTTGGTGGTGGACAGAACTTCTACACTGCAGATGGTTTATCTAACATTGAAGATCCTGCATTTGCCGATGCACTTCAGGATACCTACAACATGCAGAATGTTGACATGTCTATACCTAAGCTTGCCGATATTTTAGCAACCCAAACCGGTCCTGAGGCATTTTTCACCGGCAACTATGCTATGTATCCCCACGGTACATGGACACTTAACTGGATTGCAGACACCGAGACATATCCGAGAGACTGGGAGATAGGCTTCTGCCCACTACCGATACCGGACGGCACAACCCAACGTCAAACATGGGGCGTTGTTGGAACATTCGGTCTTCCGGCTACAGTTTCCGATCCCATCATGGCAACCGAGTGGATTGTTGATGTTGTTGCCGAAACAACAAAACTTTCCTCCTCTGAAATCTATCCTGACCAGAGTGTATCCGCCGACAATCTTTTTGTTGAAGTTGTAGAGCAGATTACTGACGAACAGTTTACTACCGAAGCAATCCAAGATCTTTTCCTTAACCCAGATCAACTCATGATCCTTGAAAAGGTTTCCGGCCCGAACGCTGCACAGTACGAAACCATCATAAATGAAGAGGTTGGAATGTACCTTGGCGAAGAGCAAGATCTTGAAACAGCCATAGCAAACATCAAAGAGCGCGGAGATGCAGCTATACTCGACAGCTAAATCACAGAAAAAATTATTTTAAAGGTTCTCCGCAATTCATTATAGCAAAACTAAACTTTATGACCGGAGAGGAGCCCCCTCTCCGGTTACCTATCAATGTACGAATTAATTGAAAGCGAGGCAGTCATATGAAAATAGGAAAGCGAAAGGAAGCCATTGCCGGTTGGTTGTTTATACTACCCTGCTTGATAGGTTTTCTTGTTTTTATGCTTTATCCTCTTTTGTATACATCATTTCTCAGCCTATGGGACTGGAATTTTTACAAAGGAGTAAATGGCTCTGATTTTGTTGGAATAGAAAATTTTACCGATGTTGTTCAGAACGAGTATTTTTTAACCGGACTTCGTAACAACATTACTATCTTTATTGTTGCGGTTCCTATACTGCTAATACTTGCATTAGTTTTAGCATCTGTTCTTAATTCGGCAGTTTTCTTCAGGGGAGCACTTCGCACAGCCTATTTCATGCCGTATGTTACAACTGTTACTGCGTCTGCCATTGTATTTTCCGCTTTGTTACATGCCGACTACGGTCCGGTTAACGAGGTGTTGCGTGCTATCGGAATATCCAACCCGCCCGGATGGATAACAAGTTCTGACTGGTCGGTTACCACGGTAGCAATGTTTTGGATATGGCGTATGCTCGGATATTGTGTAGTTATATTCCTTTCAGGCTTGCAAGGAATATCCACCTCCTATTATGAGGCGGCGGATATTGATGGAGCGAATACCTGGCAAAAGTTCTGGAAAATAACCTTTCCACTCATAAGCCCAACAACCTTTTTCCTTGCTGTAACCATGTCTATTTTCTCCTTCTCGCTATTTGCCGAGTCGCAGGTTCTTACCGACGGTGGCCCCGGAACATCTTCCTACACTATAGTTTTCCATATATATACCTCTGCATTTGTTAATTTTGATATGGGGTATGCAGCTGCAGTGTCACTGGTCTTTTTCTGCATCATTCTTGTAATTACCTTGTTGCAGTGGTTCGGTCAGAAAAAATGGGTAAACTATTAATTGTTTAATTTTAGAAAGGTTAGATGTAATGGGTACAACAATTTCTCATACAAAGCAGAATTTAATTATAAAGATTGTTAAAACAATTATTTTAACTGCATTGGCTGTTTTAATGGTAATTCCGGTAGTTTGGATGCTCTCGTCTTCATTTAAATTTGAGGCAGATGTGTTCGGTTTCCCGATTCAATGGATACCGGAAAATCCGACACTTCAAAACTATGAAAAGGCAGTCACAGATTTTCCATATTTTAATTGGTACATAAACACATTTCGCAATACAGTGTTTATTGTATGCGGTATGTTACTAACATCGTCAATGGCAGGGTTTTCCTTTGCTAAGCTTAATTTTAAAGGTAAAAATATTATATTTTTAGTATTTGTTGCTGCATTGATGATACCGGGTGAGATGAGACTTATTCCGCAGTTCCTTTTATACCGCGAACTGAACATCCTTGATACTATGTGGTCGGTAACACTTCCTTGGGTTTTGTTTGTTGGTTTTGCCATATTTTTTATGAGGCAGGCATTTATGGTCGTGCCAAACGAGCTTATCGAGGCAGCTAAAATAGATGGTTGCGGTTTCTCAAAAATATACTACAAAATTTGCTTACCTCTTGTTAAAAACTCGCTGGTAGCACTTGGGATTTTAGCTTTTACCTGGGGTTGGAATGATTATACCAGTCCGCTTATCTATCTCAGAACACCGGAAAATTTTGTTTTAAGCGTAGGTATAGCCTCCTTCCGTTCGCAGTATGCACAAAACTTTGCTTTGCAGATGGCAGGTGCTTCTATGGCGCTTGTGCCGATAATTATCGTTTATCTGTTAGCACAAAAATATTTTATTACAGGAATAGCAACAGCAGGAATTAAAGGCTAAAATATAAAATGATTTATCACATATCTAAAAAAGGAAATGATTGTAATAACGGCACCGAAAGTTCGCCATTTTTAACAATTAAAAGAGCAGCTGCGATAGCTATAGCAGGCGATCGAATTATAGTGCACGAAGGTGAATATCGTGAGTGGGTCAAACCTATGCGGGGTGGAAATCGTCCTGATAACAGGATAACCTACATCGCCGCACAGGGCGAAAAGGTCGTTATTAAAGGCAGCGAAAAAGCATCAGTTTGGGAACAGGTCGAGGGTAGCGTATACAAACACATTATAGACAACAGCATATTTGGCGATTATAATCCGTACGCAACCGAAATAGACGGTGACTGGATGATCGACCCAAAAGACTATAGGGTGCATACCGGAGAGGTGTATCTTTGCGGTAAATCATTATATGAAGTAGCAAGCATTGAAGAGGTGAAATCTGCAAAAATAAAAGAGGGTGTTATACACTCCTACTCCGGTGCATTTTTGCCAATCTCCGACGCAAGCTTCACAAAATATTGCTGGTTTGCAGAGGTAGATGAGACTACCACAACTATATATGCAAATTTTCATGAGTACGATCCTAACAGTGAGCTTGTTGAGATAAATGTTAGAAAATGTTGTTTTTTCCCCGACAAAATCGGTCTTGATTTTATCACGGTAGAAGGTTTTGAGATGGCTCATGCCGCTACCCCGTGGGCGCCGCCAACCTCCTATCAATACGGTATGATAGGTGTCAACTGGAGCAGGGGATGGGTTATTAAAAACAACACATTGCACGATTCAAAATGCTCTGCAGTTTGCCTTGGCAAGGAGGGGAGCACAGGAGATCAAGAGGCGTTTAATTCCAACGAAAAGTCCGGATATTTGTTTCAAAAAGAGTCAGTATTCAGTGCCCTAAAGATGGGATGGAACAAGGAAACTGTGGGTTCTCACACTGTGAAAAACAACACGATATTCAACTGCGGACAAAACGGAATTGTCGGGCATATGGGATGTGCTTTTAGCCATATCGAGGGTAATCACATTTTCAATATCGGAACAAAACGTGAATTTTTTGGGTGGGAGATAGCAGGCATAAAATTCCATGCACCGATAGATACTGTAATAGCAGGAAATCGCATACACGACACAACACTTGCAATCTGGTTGGATTGGCAGGCACAGGGCACAAGGGTGAGCCGTAATCTTTGTTACAACAACGATTGTGACGGTAACATCGAGGTCACTCACGGCCCAATGATGATCGACAACAACATCTTTTTATCCGACTTTGGTTTTGCAAACCACGCGCAGGGAACAGCTTTTATCAATAATATTATAGCCGGATGTATCCGAAACGTGCCTATATTTGACCGCTCAACGCCATACCACTTTGCACACAGTACCATGGTTGCCGGTACAGCATTTGTTTACGGCGGCGACGATAGATATTTTAATAATATATTTATAGGCAAGGAAGAACTTGCAGATGAAAAATCGACGCAAGGGACGGCAGGCTATAATGCACATCCACCCTCAAAAGAGGCGTATATGCAGTCACTTTTGGGTAGGGATAAGGGCGTCGACCACGCAAACTTTATGGAGTTAAAACAACCGGTTTATATCGACAGTAATATATATTTTACAACTGCAAAACCTTACGACAAGGAGAAAAACAACCTCTGTTTCGAAAGTTTTGATACAAAAATCGAAATTGAGGAAACCGACACCGAAGTATTTTTAAGCTACAATCTGCCAAAGGTGGCCACCGAGTACAGCTGTAAAATCATTAACACTGCCGACCTTGTTGCACCGAGGATATCATCATCAAGATATGAGGATTCAAACGCA
This sequence comes from uncultured Oscillospiraceae bacterium, assembly GCA_964368815.1. Lineage (GTDB taxonomy): Bacteria > Bacillota > Clostridia > Oscillospirales > Ruminococcaceae > CAYJBH01. The sequence continues at coordinate 11,733 of CAYJDA010000004.1, read as the reverse complement.
AAAACCTATTCTCTCGACATGGATTATAACGGTGAAAAAAGATTAAACAACACCCTGCCGGGTCCATTTTCAAAAATGTTTGAAAAAATGAAGATAAAGGTATGGTAACTATGAAACTACCTGTATATAACTCAAATTTTGATTTTGTAGTCTGCGGCGCCGGAATGCCGGGCATAGTGGCGGCACTCGGGGCGGCAAGACTCGGACTCAAAACCGCATTGATAAACGACCGCGGAGTGCTGGGTGGCAACGCAGGGCCGGAGGTGCGAATACATATATGTGGTGCAAACGGCACATCTGAGTTTAATATGTACGCCGACGAGGGTGGCATACTCGGTGAGCTACTGATAGAAAACCGCCACAAAAATCCGCAGGGTAACGTCTATCTTTGGCATGATGTACTGCTTGATGCAGTTTTAAAAGAGGAAAATCTAACACTATTTTTAAACACCTATATCGACACCGTAAACCTAAACGAGGAAGAAAGTGTAATTTTAAGTGTTGAAGGCACACAGTCCGGCTCGGAAAAGCGTCATGTTATCTCGGGCAATATGTTTGTGGACGACACCGGCGACGGTACGGTGGGTTACCTCTCCGGTGCCGAGTTTATGTATGGTCGGGAATCATCGGATACGTGGGGTGAGAGTATAGCACCAAACAAGCAAGACGACGGAGTTTTGCTATCCTCCATGTCCTTTTACTCTAAAGATTTTCATCGAAACGTAACCTACACAATGCCTACATATGCACAGGACATCATGGAGGAATTTAAAGCCGCCTTGCCAACACGAGAAATACCGGACAGAATTCCACTTGATGCAAGGTATGACGGATATAGATTTCAGTGGTATTATGAGACAGGTGCAGGCAAACACCAGACATTTGATAACGAGCAGATAAGGCTTGAGCATGCAAAACTTGTTTCAAACATTTGGGATAGAATAAAAAATCACAGCGATTTTGATGCCAATCGGTTTGATCTTGAGTATGTAAGCCCGGTACTCGGCAAGCGTGAATCGCGAAGAATTGTTGGGGAATATATTCTAAAACAGCAGGATATCGCGCTACAAAATGACTATGATGACTGTATAGGTCACGGCGGTTGGTCGATAGACCTACACTCGGCAGGCGGTTTCTATGCCGGCGATCTCATCAACAAGCACTACTATTTGAGGGGCGTTTATAAACTTCCTTACAGAGTTTGTGTGTCTCGAGATATAAAAAATCTTTTTTTGGCAAGTCGCTCGGCCTCTTTTTCACATGTTGCACTTGGAACAGCAAGAGTAATGGGTACACTCTGTATGCTCGGCCAGGCTTCCGGTATGGCTGCAGTCCTTTGTAAAAAATACGGTATCTCACCAAGTGAAGTCGGTGAAAAATACATTTCGGAGTTGCAGCAGATGTTGCAACAGGGTGATCAATTTGTCTTTGAGAAAAAGAATGAAAACCCACTGCTAAAAAATGCTGAAATTATCGCCGAGAGTAATTTTGATGGTTGCCTTTCACACACCGATCGATATAAAAAGCTCACCAACACCTTTGGGGTTAGCTTGCCGACAGAAAAGAACACCGAAAGTTTCAATTTTTTTGCTATTAGCGATGCCGATTGCGAGATATCATATAGTGTTTTCGCCTCAACAAAAAAAGAAAACTACGGCCCTGAGAAATTATTATTTAAATCATCAGTTCCGATAAAAAAGAATGAAAAACAGTCTTTTTCGGTATATTTAAACGATGAATGTAGGACGCTTGAACGAATTTTTATATCCTTCGAAAAAAATGAAGCGATATCAATTGAAGTTACCGAAGATAGAATCAACGGATATATAGCCTTTGAAATGTCAAAAAATATCGACGACACATACTTTGATATATTGACACTCGAAACAAAGAAACATCTTTGGTTGCTCTGCAACGAACTCCCCGTGGTTAATATGAAATCTACGGTCTACTCCGCCAAAAACATTATTAATGGCTACATCAGAAACTACGGCAACCCCAACCTTTGGATGTCGAATGATGATAGTCCGCAGTCAATCAGCCTGAGTTTCTCAAGCCCCGTGAGTATAGGGGGGATTGCCCTAACATTTGACAGCCTAAGCGAAAATTTGCGGTATGATAATCTAGAGACATACTACGAACTCAATATTTGTGATACAATAGTTAAAGAATATGAAATTTTTGTTGTGGAAAGCGGCAGGGAAAGGATGATATGTTCGATATCCGATAACTACAAAAAAGTAAATCGACACATATTTGACGCCACGCAATGCGATAGTATAAGAATATATTTTAAGAAAACCAACGGTTCAAAAAGATTTGCGTTGTATGATTTTGACTTCATATAGAAAGGAGCAACATGATAAATGAGAGAGAAAGAGCATATTTAAAAGAACTTGCTCAAAAATACAAAACAATATGCGATACCGAGAGCAACAAGAAAAAAATCAAGCAGTGGTGCGATATAAATGACCTAACGGCGGGAACAAAGCCGGTATTTATAAACCATTATTGGCCGCTCGCACTCGCCGAGATATTCCCCGAGGATAGTTATTTTTGCGAGAGTGAAGACGCACGGAATTATGAGCTTCAACTCAAAACAAGGCTTTTCTATGCCGAGGAATTAGGTGATGATAATGTTATGGAGCCGGTTATACATGTGCGGCAGATTTTTACCGCCGACGAGTATCAGGGTCTTGTAGCTGAACGCAAATATTCCGACCACGGCGGCGACAGCGGCGCATATGAGATGGTGCCGGTGCTCAACAATGAGGAGGATATAGAAAAAATCCTCATGCCGAAAATTGAGTACGACAAAGAGGCGTCATTAAAATTGTTTGAGGAGGCACAGGAAATATTCGAGCCGACACTTACCGTAATAAAGAAACCTTTTACCTTTGCCGCAAAAATTCCGGACGAGTATTCCTGGCTGCGAGGTCTGGAAAGCACATATATGGATATCTATGACAATCCCGACTGGATGCACAAGGTGCTCGAAAAAATTAAGGAGAACTTTGTTGCAAGGTTTGAAATGTATGAGCAAGCGGGACTGTGGGGAACGCTCGACAACTCCGAGCCACTCGGCTCTGCAGGGCTACGATATGCGAGCGGAGTTCCCGATTTTCGCGACGTTGAGGATAAATTTAACCATAAGGTTAAGGTGTCGGATTCATGGGGCTTTACCTGCGCCGAGGTTTTCCATTGTGTATCGAACGACATGCACGACGAGTTTGGATTTGACTACGACCGTGAAATAATGAAGATGTTCAAGTACATCAACATCGGTTGTTGCGAGGTGTTAGACAAGAAGATAGACTACTGCCGTACTATCCCCAATGCGAGAAAAATATCTGTCGCCGAATGGTGCGACGTGGAGAACGCCGCCAAAGAATTAAAATGCGACTACGTATACAGTTATCGTGCCGCCGGAATCCACTTTGTGCCGGACGAGTGGGACAAAAAAAATGCAGAAAAAGAGATAAGAGGCGTCCTTGAAAGCGCTCAAAAGCATGGATGCAATGTTGAAATCGTACTCAACATCGGCGGAACTCTCGGTAAAAATCCTCGAAAAAAGGTTATCGAGTGGTCAAAACTTACAAAAGATTTAATCAACGAGTATTACGGCTAAAGGAGAAACTATGATTAAAGAGAGCAGTGCAACAAAGCGTGCACGGGAGAGAAACTACTTTCAAAGTTCCGACTGGTTTTGCGACTTTACCGAGTGTGAAATAAAAGGGCTCGAGCCGGAGGTGGGAATTCATCGCCGCGATCCGAGTAGTGTAATTTTAGTAGATGATACTTATTATGTTTACTATACAAAGTCCTATGGTGCACATGTCGGCTTTTATTCCGGAGATCTCTCAGCAAAGGTGTTTCCCTGGGATCACTCCGAAATCTGGTATGCTACATCAAGCGACGGCTATGAGTGGAAAGAACAAGGTGTGGTGCTTCAGCGTGGAAGTGAGGGTAGTTACGACGATCGAAGTGTGTTTACTGCTGAAATCATGAAGTACAACGGTGACTTTTATCTTGTGTATCAGACGGTACAGCACCCATATGTTAATCGTTGCTTTGAGTGTATTGCCATCGCAAAATCAAGCAGCCCGTGTGGTCCCTTTGTTAAATCCGATGCCCCGATTTTAGAGCCAACCGGTGACGGTGTCTGGAAGGGTGACAGCGATAATCGTTTTGAGGTGGAGAAAAAAGGAAGCTTCGACAGCCAAAAAGTACACGATCCACTGCTTTTTCACTATAGAGATAAATTTTATCTCTACTATAAGGGTGAACCAATGGGCGAAGAAGTTTTTATGGGAGGACGTGAAACAAAATGGGGCGTTGCAATTGCAGACGATATATGGGGGCCCTACGTGAGGAGCGAATACAACCCCATAACAAATAGCGGCCATGAGACCTGCCTTTGGAAATACGGTGAAGGTATAGCCGCATTTTTAAGAACGGATGGCGTGGAAAAAAATACGCTTCAATATGCGCAAGACGGCATTAACTTTGAGATAAAATCAGTTATTAAAGGCGGCCCCGAAGCATCGGGACCTTATCGTCCGGACGTTATACCCGAGGATCCTCTCGAAGGCATGAAATGGGGATTGTCACACAATGTTGATGGTGAATGGGGATATATTATCAGATTTGATATGAATACCATACAAAGGGATATTTATAAAAGTAAAAGCAAGTATGAATAATCGAATAAATAATAATAGCTTGTGATTGCAATTTTATAATGAAAAGTAGATAGCAATAATAACATTATAGCTAAACACACAAAAGAGAAGGGAGAAATATCATGAATAATTTTAAGTTTTTGATAAGTGGTAAACTCTGTGATGCTGCCGAAAATGCAGTCATCGAGGTCACCAACCCGTATGATGGCAGCTTAGTCGGCACGGTGCCGAGTGGCACAAAGGAGGACGCCGATAAGGTTCTGCGCGCCGCTAAAGATGCTTTTAAAGGGTGGGCACGGCTAACCTACGTTCAACGCTCGGAGTATGTGAGTGAGCTTGCAGACATACTTCAGGAAAACCGTACTGAACTTGCCGAGCTGCTTGTATCTGAGCATGGAAAGGTTATGGCAGAAGCGCTGGGCGAGGTGGATGGATCGATAGGATTTTTACGTTATGCCGTACAGTCGGCACGTAGAGTGGAGGGAGAACTAATAACCTCCGAGAATATCAACGAACACGCATTTATCCACCGCGTGCCCTACGGCGTGGTCGTGGGTATTGTTGCGTGGAACTTCCCGCTCGCACTAGCCGCAAGAAAGATCGGTAATGCTCTTGTCTGTGGCAACACCATGGTGGTTAAACCTCCGTCCGAAACACCGTTAACCGTCATGAAGTTTGCCGAGCTTATCGCTAAGAAAAGCAGCATTCCAAGCGGTGTTATAAACTTTATAACAGGATCGGGACGAGTTGTGGGTGACGCACTTGTTCGCAACGATATTACACAGCTCGTAACACTTACCGGCAGTACCGGTGCAGGTGTTGAGGTGTTCCGTGCCGCCGCCGAGAATGTGGTGGATGTGCATCTTGAGCTTGGTGGTAAAGCACCGTATATTGTGATGAACGATGCCGACGTAGAAAAAGCGGCAAGATGTGCTGCCATCGCAAGGTATTCTAACTGCGGACAAATATGCACCTGTAACGAGAGAATGTATGTTCATGCGGATGTTTACGATAGTTTTGTTCAAAAATATACCGAGTACAGCAAACAACAGATTGTTGGCGATCCGAAAAATCCAAAATCAACAATCGGTCCCAAAGTATCTGCTATTGAGGTGCAAAAGCTGGGCGAAATGAAAGAACAGTCGCTCAAAGAGGGTGGCAAGGTTCTGTTCGATATGACCCCCGACACTCTTCCTAACGACAAAGGCAACTGGTTCTATCCAACGCTTATCGAGGTGTATGACAACAAAAATGTTTTAATGCAAACCGAAGTATTTGGCCCGATGGTTGGCATTATGAAGATAAACTCTTTAGATGAGGCAATAGAGCACGCAAACGACTGTGAGTATGGATTGTCGGCATATCTATTTTCTGCCGATGTGAGAAACATCATGAAAGCCTCAAACGAGCTGGAGTTTGGCGAACTTTATATCAACCGTGAAAACGGCGAGCTGATAAATGGATTCCACAACGGATATAAAAAGAGCGGTCTCGGTGGCGAAGATGGAAAATACGGTCTTGAAGGATACCTACAAAAAAAGATGGTATATGTAAACTACAACTTTTAGGGAAAATAAGAATGGCAATAATTAAAGACATAAAGGTGAGTTATTATCTGCTCCCACTACCGGGAAATATGGTGGATGCATTACATGGCAAACATGATAACTTTGAGCTTATCATGGCGGAGGTTTTGCTGGATAATGGCACGGTGGGAGTAGGGTATACCTACACCGGAGGTATCGGAGGCCTTGCTGTTGCAAAACTACTTGAAACCGACCTCGCTCCAAGATTTATAGGTGCCGATGTTGAGGATCCGTTTAGTCTAAACTATAAGATGAATAAATCCATCCACTACGTTGCTCGTGGCGGCGTTGCTTCATTTGCAATCTCTGCTCTGGATATAGCCGTTTGGGATGCAAAGCTTAAAGCAGAAAACATAGCACTTGCCGACTACTTCGGCACACGGCAGAAAACGGTTAAAACCTATTATGGCGGAATCGATCTAATGTTATCCGAAAAAGAGCTTTTGGAAAGTCTCGAAAATCAACTGAAAAATGGGCACAAGGCACTAAAAATCAAGCTCGGTAAACAAAACGAAGATGAGGATGTAGCAAGGGTTGCGGCTGTTAGAAAAATGATAGGTAACAATAAGTTTGCAGTGGATGCAAATATGATATGGAGTGTAGAGCAGGCTAAGCGCATGGTGAATAAGCTGGAAAAATTTGATCTGTTTTGGGTTGAAGAGCCTATCGACCCCGATAATTATGAGGGGTATGCTGAGATTGCAGCGTCGACAAGTATTCCCATTGCAATGGGTGAAAACCTCCACTTTGCGTATGAGCATAAGCTCGCTCTCGATTACGGTAAAGTAAAGGAGATAATACCGGATGTGTCAAACGTTTGCGGTATCTCAGGTTTTTTTGAGGTTGCTAAACTTGCTAAGGAGCGGGGTTTAAAGGTTAACTCCCATGGCGCACAGGAGATACACAGAAACGTGCTCGGTGCTCTTGACAACGCAGGGTACGTGGAGTTTCACAGCTTCCCAATATTTGAGTATATAAAGGAAGATATGGTAGTAAAAGACGGGCTGCTAATACCAAGTGATAAACCGGGTGTGGGTGTAACATTTAATTGGGATAAACTTAAAAGATGCAACCAAAATTAAATCCTAAAACCTGATTGTATTAGTTAAAATAGTATGCTATAATGTATACGAAACAGTATACGATATCAGGTTTTTGAAAGGGAGAATATGGCAAGGTTGAAAAGCAGTTTAGTCGACGACACAGCTAACGAAATAATGACAAGGATAAAAGAACACCGATACAGTGCCGGAGAAATTATATCAGAAGTGGCTTTATCCCAAGAGCTGGATATCAGCCGTACCCCTGTTAGGGAGGCAATATTGCGCCTTTTAGACTACGGTGTACTGGAGAGAACTGCTACCAAGGTTGTAGTTAAACCGTTAACGTTAAATGATATTATCGAGATACTCGAGGTGCGTGAAGCTATCGAGACCATGAGCGTTAAAATTATTATGAGAAAAGGCGGACTATCAAAACAACAGTTAAAGGAACTTGATAAGCTTTGTCAAAAATTTAAAAACAGCAATATCGGCGGTGACTATAACGAAAAATTCATACTCGACAATGCCTTTCATGAGACGCTTATCAGCTATTCCGGCAACTCAAGGCTAATTGACATCTCTAAAAGAATTAACATCCAATCTCAACGTTCAAGATGGATTACTACCATCACCCCAACAAGACATTACGAAGCGGCGAACGAACATCAGGCAATTCTCGATGCACTTACTCAAAAAAGCGAAAATGATGCTAAAATTGCATTAGCATCACATTTTGCAAGCTCACTAGCCAACTATCAAAGCATTTTGATGGATGATAAATGGCTAAATATGATGAAAGAACTTAAAGGAATTATATAATTTTTGAAGGAGAATGATTATGTTTTCATTAAAAGGAAAAATTGCACTTATTACGGGAGGTTCTTACGGAATCGGATTTGCAATAGCAAAAGGCCTTGCCGGCGCCGGTGCAACCATTGTTTTCAACGATCTCAGCGATGAGATGATACAAAAGGGTCTTGATGCTTATAAAGCTGAGGGTATCGATGCAAAAGGTTATGTGTGTAACGTTACCGATGAGGTGGCGGTTAATAATTTGGTTGCCACCATTGAAAAAGAGGTGGGTATAATAGATATCCTAGTTAACAATGCCGGCATAATCAAGAGAATACCGATGTGTGAAATGAGTGCAGCTGATTTTCGTCAGGTTATTGATGTTGACCTCAACGCACCGTTTATCGTGTCAAAGGCGGTAATACCGTCCATGATAAAAAAAGGACATGGCAAGATAATAAATATCTGTTCCATGATGAGCGAGCTCGGCAGGGAAACAGTTTCGGCATACGCCGCGGCAAAGGGTGGACTTAAGATGCTTACACGAAACATCTGTTCAGAATATGGAGCATTTAATATCCAGTGCAACGGTCTGGGTCCGGGATACATTGCTACACCGCAAACCGCTCCACTACGTGAACCACAGCCGGACGGCTCGAAGCATCCGTTCGATCAGTTTATAACAGCCAAAACACCGGCAGAGCGTTGGGGAACTCCGGAGGATTTAGCAGGTCCAGCAGTTTTTCTTGCAAGTGATGCCTCAAATTTTGTAAACGGACATGTACTGTATGTCGATGGTGGAATACTCGCCTACATCGGCAAACAACCGAAATAAAAAATAGGGGAAAATGAAATGAAATCAGCACAGATAATAGATATAAAGACACTAAAGGTGGTTAATACAGCAGAACCGACCATAAAAAATGCAACCGATGTTAAGGTTAAGGTGAAGGCTGTGGGTATCTGCGGAACGGACCTACACATTTTTAAAGACGGTAGAGCCGATGTTGAATTTCCCCGTGTGATGGGTCACGAGCTTTCAGGAGAGGTGGTAGAGGTTGGCAGCGATGTTAAGGAACTTAAAATAGGAGATAGGGTAGTGCTCGATCCCGTTTTTGCCTGTGCAGAGTGTCCAACCTGTAAAAAGGGGTATCAAAATGTCTGTTCAAATGTTAGATGTTACGGTGTACAGATGGATGGTGGCTTTCAGGAATACATTGTAGAGGATCAAAAGCATTTTTATCCGTTCCCGAGCAGTATTTCATATGAACAAGCGGCTCTTGCCGAACCGTATTCTATCGGTGTAAACATACTTGATAGAGCGCAGGCAACCGACAAGGACAATATCCTCGTTATCGGTTCCGGAACAATAGGCCTTGCAATTTTACAGGTTGCAAAAGGCATTGGTGCACGCGTTTTTGTAGCTGATGTGGTAGATGCGAAACTGGAAAAAGCAAAATCCCTCGGTGCTGACGAGGTTTGCAACAGTAAAACCGAAAATCTTGCCGAAAAAGTGGAGAGTTTTGCACCGGGTGGCTTTGATGTGGTGATAGATGCGGTGGGTATTACAGCTCTTTTTCAACAATCACTAGAGTATGCGGCACCCCGAGCAAGAGTCATGTCGATAGGCTTCACTGCAGAGCCGGCGCAGATATCGCCGGTGGTAATAACCAAAAAAGAGCTGAGCATAATCGGTTCGCGCATGAATAACTTTAAATTTCCCAAGGTTATGGAAATGCTTATCGCCGGCAAAATGAATGCCGACAGCATGATCTCAAAAAATTATTCAATCGATGATATACAAAAAGCGTTTGAAGATACCTTAAACGATGGTGAGAACACAGTAAAAACTTTAATAACCTTTTAGATATAAAGATTAATCGCTATTTAGTTCACGATATCTTTCAAAAATTTTTACGGTTAAACCATTAATTTATTATTTTCTATCTAAGAAATCTTTTGTGGTTAAACAAAAAAAAGACAACCGATTGGCATAGCACCATATCGGTTGTCTTTCGCTGTTTTATTATGCTAAGATTATAACAAATAAATTATTCACTGGTGCAATGGTAAGCCATAAACAAAAGACAGCAATATATAGGGCATTTTTGTTATGGTAAAAGCAGAAAAGAACGAGTTAATATTCGCTACTGCAAAAGAACATCTGAAGATGAATGGATTATTATGGAGAATAGCCATGAGCCTATTATTTCAGATGAAATATTCTACCGTGTAGCCGAAAAACTCAAAGTAAGAGGCAGTGATAAAGCGAAGAAAAATCGTAGTTCTGCAACCTATAAAGCACCGGAAAGAGTTAATATAGTGGCAAAATTATTGAAGTGTGGGGTTTGCAATCATAAACTGTGTTACCACCCTACAGTTAAAGATTCTTATGTCAGTTGCAGAATAGGGAGATTGAACGATAAGTATAGTTGTAAAGATACTAAGATAGGTATAGATAAAGTAAGAGCCATCTTGGTAGAATCGGTAAAAAAACATATTGATTCAATCGTAGAAAGAAAGATACTCATTGATTGCACATCAAACAAAATGCGACTTAAATCACTACTTGCCAATCGTGAGGTGAAGCAAAAAGAACTTGATAAATGGACTATTCGATTGAAAGAGTTATTTCAAAACAGCTTTGACAATAAAATTGATGATGACACTTTTGACAGGCAGAAAGCATTTATCAGTTTGGAAAGAGATACAACCGAAGAAGCGTTAGAATCGCTGAACATAGAAATCGAAAAACTCCAAGATGAAATGAAATTTGAGCAATCGTTTATGGCTACTTATTCAAATATCACGGATTTAACAGAAATCACCGATGGAATTTTAACGCAGCTGATTAAGGAAGTTATTATTTATGACAACGACGCCTTTGAAATTCAGTGGAAATTTAATGAAGAAATAGCGACCGCAATTTAAAAAACACCCCGACAGGCTATCAAAATTCATGATAGTTTGTCGGGGATTTTGTAATTTGAAAAGAAATTAAGATATTTTTTTGTTTATGCTTGACATAATCGTATTGCGAAATCGTACCCAAATTCTTTGCGAACCAAGTTTGCATCCATGCCGGCAGCAACCTCAAACGGATGAAAAAGATTAACTCCGGCTTCTAACCAAAGCGGCATCAAGCCAAAGGTGTTCCCATCGGAATCTACATCAACAACAGGAATGCCTTTTTTCTTCGTAAAGGATACTACCTCGGTGTATGGTTTTAATAAAAATTCCTTAAAGCTGTCGGGAGATATCAGAGAACCATGATTGCAACACATATCAACCGCATATCTCACGGCATCCCACAACACCGGAGCTGTCCGCTATTCGGGGTTTGTATACTTTATTCATTACTAGCACCAAGTGTTAATCTATGAATAAAGCATGTCGCTTACTTCCGAAAATATCAAGGTTTCACTTCCGAAAACATCAAGGTTTCACTTCCGAAATTGTTGACATTTCACTTCTGACAATATAAACATTTTGAGTATTAATTTTATCCAATTTCCAATCCGCATCCGGTTTTGACCAGTTGCCATCAAACCAAAATCCTCCAATTTCCCCATAATGTGTACAAAGAATTTCTACCGATCGATACAGATAATCCAGATATGCGTCAAAATC
>CAYJDA010000003.1:91594-138569 GCA_964368815.1 uncultured Oscillospiraceae bacterium | reverse complement strand
CAGGTTCTAGTCGGGGCAACTCGGTGGAGGTTCAAGTCCTCTCGGGTGCACCAAAAGCACAAAGTTCGAACATTTGCCACATTGGATAAATGTTCGAACTTTTGTTATGTATTGACAATATAAAGATAAAAAAATGAGTTGTTTTTAATAGTTCTTCTGATAGCAAATAGTGCAACTATTTACCAGAAGTGGGCATCTGGCATACATTATTTGGAGTAATTATATTATGATAATAAGTAGAAATAAAGAAACAAATATTAAGCTTTACGATATTAAAGTATATATATGTGCTCCCTGTTTAGGGAAAACAACATTGGCTAAAATGGATCTAAAGTTTGTTGATATGGACAAATTAAAGTCGATGCATAAATATGGAATCAATGAGATTAATCACGAAAAGACAAAAGGCTTAAAAAACAAGCCTATAATTAATCATGATTCAGTATCCTATATTCATCAAAAAACAGAAGAGTTTATGCACGAAGATAAAATTTTATTATTTAATTCAAAGGAAGAAAACATTAGGTATTTTACAGATGAAAATATACCTTTTTGTCTTGTTTATTTTCATCCTGACCGTCTTTATGAATTGAAGGAGAAAATGATAGAAAGGGGTAATAATGATACATTTATTTCAGGGTTTACCGATGAAACACAACTTGAATATTATAATATCCATCGCGACGATAAACGTCCGTCATATAAAATTGAATTACAATCAAACGAATATTTAGCTGATATTTTCTATTTTTTTCATTAAATTAATCATATTTTTTCAGACGAATAAACACATTTTACCATAATTGTTAAACTTGACTTTATAGCAATATTAGTGTATAATTAGTTAAATATCAAATTGTATTTTACATGAGATAAGCATTATCTTATCGAGGGTTACATGAAGCTAATTTCGCTGAATAATAAAATTGTGTCAACTATTATTGTTTGCATAATTGCATTTATTATTGCCGGGTTGTCACTTTGGGTTCAGCACTCTGCAAATCAAGCTTTAGAAAACTCTGCGCTAAGCGAGATGGAGCAAATAGGCGCTCGCTTAGAACTTCTTTTGGAACATAATATTAATGACGGCTATCAAACATTAGCACTTCTTTCTAAATATATTTCACGAAACAATATTAAAGAAGAAGATACAATAAAATTTCTAAACTCTCATATTGGTATTAATGAATTCCAAACACTGTTTTACATTGATACTGATGGAAATGGTGTTTCAATAGATGATATTAAACAGGATTTCAGTGTTAACAGTTTTTTTGCGAGCGCATTAAACAGTGAAACATCGATTTCTTCACCATATTTATTTGATGATCAGGTACAAATTGCTGTTAGCATTTTTGTGCCTGTTATTAATGATGGCTTGGTAACAGGCGTATTATGGGGGGAGGTTTTATTAGATGATTTTATTTCCGTCTTTAATAGTTTAACAAATAACAGTGGCGATATTTATTTTATAGATGAAAATACTAATATTCTTTTTTCTACCAGTGATGACTACTCGAGTGATATAATTACTGAAGAAAAGGGCATAATCCAGCAAAGTATTTTAGAATCAAATAATGTTGATAACATTAATAATGGTAGTTTTGTATATGAGTATAGCAATGCTGAGAAAGTTTTTGCATATTATCATATTGAAAATACTGGTTGGACATTAGCAATAACTGTTGAGTCCAATGAAATAAATGGTGAGATGGCGGATGCGGTTAACCGTTTAAATATTATATGTATCATAATTTATTGGTCGTTAATCGGTCTTATTTGTTATACCTCGTATTATCATATTTCATCTATGAAAAAAATTGAAAAAACAAATTATTTTGATCACTTAACAGGACTTCCTACCTTGATTAAATTTCGAATGTTAGTTGCTGACATGATTAAAAAGCATCCAAACATGAAATTTACAATGCAAAAGATGGATATTATTAAATTTCATGTAATTAATGAAGTTTATGGATTTGACAACGGAAACTTAGTCCTTATAAAAATTGCAGAAACATTGAATGACATTCAAGAGGAGACTTTTATTGCGGCAAGAGTCGGAGTAGATGAGTTTTTAATGTTTTCCGGAAATGGTTTATTAGAAAAAGATAATTTTAATTGCGATATATTTGAAAAACAATTTTTAGATAATATATCGGAGCTAAAGAACCATGAATTTAAATTTAGGTATGGTCGTTATTTTATCGATAATTATGAAACCGATGTAATTGATATAATTAATAAAACATCACTCGCACATGGTATGGCAAAGAAAAACCCTGCTAAAAAATCGTGGGATTATGATGATACATTTCGAATGGAGCTATACAGAAAAAACGAAATTTCTAATAAGAAAAAAGCTGCACTTGCTAACAATGAGTTTAAGGTTTTTTTACAGCCTAAATTTAACATTCAAAATGAAACATTGATTGGCGCAGAAGCTTTAGTGCGCTGGATAGAACCAAATGGAAATATGATTTTCCCAAATGATTTTATTCCAAATTTTGAAAAAGATGGTTTTATTATTGAACTTGATCGCCATATACTTGAGCAAAGCTGCATACTTTTAAGGAAATGGTTAGATGATGGATTAGATGGAATTCCTATCTCGGTTAATCTTTCTCGAGTAAATTTAGTTAATTTTGATATTTCAGAAAGTATTGTTAATACTGTAGACAAATATAACATACCTCACAATTTAATTGAAATTGAACTTACTGAGTCTGCATTAGCTGAAAATCAAAATGCACTTAATGTTTTTTTTAAACAGCTTCGTGAGCATGGATTTAAAACATCAATTGATGATTTTGGATCCGGATATTCATCACTCTCAATGCTTAAAGATTTAAATGTTACTACTTTAAAACTTGATAAAAACTTTTTTGATGAAGGCATGTCTGCAAGGCGCGATGATATGCTTATTGATGGAATTATTAAACTTTCTCAAGGTTTGGGTATGTTTGTTATTGCAGAAGGAATTGAAACTCCTGAACAGGTTATGATGCTTCGTTCGATGAATTGTGATGCTGTTCAAGGCTATGTTTTTGATCGCCCAATGTCTACCGACGATTTTCTTCAGAAATATAAAAGTAGCATGCAAAAAAAATTAGGTAGTTTACAGGAGAATATTGAACTTATCCAGAGTATTAACGATACAAAGTATGCAAGTTCATTCGTTCCTTGTGGTATCCTTGTAGCTAAATTAGATGAATCTTTAACTATTGTTGAGGCTAACGAGGGATTTTTTAATATTATTGGCTATACCCATGGCGAAGTTAAGTCTCTTTATAAAAATAGAGGAATTGATATGGTTCATCCGGCTGATAGGGAAGAGCTTGTATCATATACCAATAGTTCCATTGCGAAAGATTCGGAGGCTTTACTTGAGTACGTATGCCATATAGAGACAAAAAAACAAGGTTATAAAGTTGTTCAGTTAAGTGGAAAAACAACCAAAAATGAAAGAGGGAAACAAAGGCTTTATTTTTCTCTTACCGACCTTACATCGTATGCTAATGCAACAAACGACCTACAAAAAGAAAAGGAGTTTAACTCAACAATAGCATCGCTCACCAACAACGCATTTTTTGATTATAATTGCAGTTCAAATTCTATTCGTTTTTCTAGAAATTTTGCTGAAAAGTTTGAAGTTTCGGATACTATAATTAATTTCAATGAAACTGATTTATGTAAAAAAGCATTTCCACATTTAGCAGAAATCAATAATGGTGACATCACAAATTTACCGAATAGAATTGAAGGGGAATTCTGCATTAATCTCCCATCAGGAGAGCCGATTTGGTATATATATAGTAGCAAAAAAATATTTGATCAAGAGGAAAATCGAAATAGGATTGTGGGTAAAATGTCGGAAGCGATTGCTCATAGCCTAGAAATGAATATTTTAAAAGCCAAATCTGAGGCCGACTCATTAACAAGAATTTATAATAAAAGTGCGACAGATAGATACATACATAACTATTTAAGAATTACTACTCACGACATTGAAACCTGTGCGCTGTTAATTATTGAAATTGAGAACTTTGAGAAAATAAAAGTTTTGTACGGTCAAGAATATAGTGATGATTGTGTTGGCGAAATAGGTCAATTACTAAGAAATATGTTTAGAAGCTCTGACATTATTGGCAGAACTGCCGAAAAAGAGTTTTATGTATTTATAGGTGACTACAAATCATTAGACATCGTTCAAAAAAAGGCTGATGAAGTTCGTGATTCATTAAACATAAACTACAAAAAGGATGGTAAAGACTTACATATTAAAGCACATATAGGTATAGCTTTGTATCCAGAAGATGGGGATAACTATGACAGTCTTTACAATTATGCCGTTTGCGCACTGAATAATTCCAAGAAAAGTATGTAATAATAACATTTTAAAATAGCACTGAATAACGAGTTATTCAGTGCTATTTTTATAAGGTAGTATATATGATATTTAATTAGTGTGATAATTTTAATTGAGTTTTTTGCATAAACTTTTCATTATTAATAATAAAACGCTCATGAATGCCTTCACCAATTAGTCCAACCTCATCAAAGGCTTTTACAGTAAAGGTTAATTTTTTTCCATCTATCTCAATAAGTTCACTTTTTATATAGATTTTCATATTGAGTGGCGTTGCAGATAGATGCTTAATGTTGATTAGGGTTCCCACCGTTCCCTGTGTGTCATCGATGTGTTTTTTCAGGCTATCATTCGCCGTAGACTCCATAAGTGCTATCATGCAGGGGGTTGAAAATACTTCTAAATCTCCACTCCCCATAGCTAAAGCCGTATTTGAATTATTTACAACTGCTTCTTTTTCACCGATAATACCAATTTCCAACATAAAATGTCCTTTCTTTTTTAATAGTAACAATTAAAATTTGTTTAGTTTAATAAAATGATAAATTATTTGTATCTACCAATTGACAACTATATATTAATATCATAAAATAAGTATAACATGAATTTAGTTATTGTGGAAGGTATTTCTTATGAAAATTAAAAGTATTGAGCTTTTCAAGGTTGAACCTCGTTGGTTATTTGTTAAAGTAACAACACAATCGGGACTTGTTGGCTGGGGAGAGCCAATTGTAGAGGGGCGTGCGGATACGGTTGCTGCAGCCGTAAAGGAGATGGAAGAATTTTTAATAGGTCGTAACGCGGGCGATATTGAGGATATATGGCAAACAATATATAGAGGAACATTTTATAGGGGTGGGCCAATAATAAGTAGTGCAATGTCCGGGATAGAACAGGCATTGTGGGATATCAAAGGTAAATTTTTTAATGCTCCTATTTATGAGTTACTCGGAGGAGCGGTTAAAGATAAATTAAGAGTTTATTGTTGGATAGGAGGGGATAACCCTACCGAGGTTGCAAAACAAGCAAAGGAAATGTATGAAATAGGGTATACAGCAGTTAAGATGAATGCTACGCCTCCAATAAAGTGGATAGACAACTATAGACACATTGATGAGGTTTGCGATAGGGTCGCCTCTATTAGGGATGCATTAGGTAATAAATTAGATATTGCTATTGATTTTCATGGAAGAATTCATAAATCTATGGCAAGAATGCTAATGAAGGAATTGGAAAAATATAATTTAATGTTTATAGAAGAGCCGGTTTTAACTGAAAATGAGGAGGCATTTGTTGAACTTAGAAGACATACCTCAACGCCTATTGCAACAGGCGAAAGAAATTACACCCGTTGGGGATTTAAAAACATAATAACCGCAGGTGGTGTTGATATTATTCAACCCGACTTAAGTCATGCAGGAGGTATATTAGAGTGTAAAAAAATTGCAGCTATGGCTGAAGCGTATGATGTTGCTGTAGCACCACATTGTCCTTTAGGTCCTATAGCTTTATCTGCATGTGCGCAGCTTGATTTTTGCACTCCTAACGCTTTTATACAGGAGCAGAGCCTCGGTATTCACTACAACAAAGGCTCTGATCTTCTAGATTATTTAAGTGATAAGTCGGTATTTAGTTTTAAGGACGGACATATTGAACGACCAACTAAACCGGGGCTTGGTATAGAAATTAATGAAGACAAGGTAAGAGAAATGGCACAAAAGGGTCATAACTGGAAAAACCCACTCTGCCGAACAGATGATGGAAGCATTGCCGAATGGTAAGGGTTTAAAATAAGCTAACTTGACTTGTTTCGGGTAGACCTTCTAAGGTGCCTATTTCTATAAGTCTTGAAACAACGGTAGAGGAGAGCTTTGCCTCCTGTGCAATCTCCTCTATCGACAAAAAGTTATCATGTTCATTACAAATTCGATAAAGCTCATTTGCAGCGGTAATACCGAGTCCACTCAGTGATATGTAGGGGAGTCGTATTTTTCCGTCTTCAATTATATACTTTGTTGCATGACTTTTATGCAGCTCTATTGGCAAAAATTCAAAGCCACGCTTTAACATTTCTCTAATATTTTGTAGCATGGTAAAGAGTTCGGCATCTTTTGCTTTTTTTTCCTGTTCAATCTTTCTTTTAAGTTCATCGTATCTTCTCAGTGTAACAGTAATTCCACCGACTGCTGACTCGTAGTCGAAAATTTCTGCTGCTCTTACCGTAAAAATTACTGAATAATATTCAAGTGGATGATAAAGCTTAAACCACATTAACTTTACAGCAGCAATTAGATATGCAACTGCATGAGCTTTAGGGAACATATATTGTATTTTTTTACAACTTTCTATATACCATTCAGGAACATTACATCCACGTAGCATAGACTCTATCTCGGCTGTAAAGTTCTTTTTTGCATTTCCTTTACGTGTCCATTCCATTATTTTAAAGGCCATAGCCTTATCAACACCCTTTTTTATTAGCTCGGTCATAATACTGTCACGTGTTCCAATAACATCTGCAATGGTACAAACTTTATTTTTGATAAGATCCTCAGCGTTTCCATTCCAAACATTAGTACCGTGAGAAAGACCTGAAATTTGTATGAGGTCGCTAAAGGTTTTTGGTTGTGCGGCAATAAGCATATTTCGAACAAAATTTGTTCCAAGCTCAGGAATACCAAATGTTCCTGTTTTGCTATCAATATCTTTCTCTGATAAATTTAATAACTCAGGTGATAATAACAGCGACATGACGTCCTCGTCGTTCATCGGAACATCCGACATTGAAATACCTGTTATATCTGAGAGATGTTTAAAAATAGTTGGCATATCATGCCCCAATATATCAAGTTTTAAGATAGTATCATGTAGATATTTAAATTCAAAATGGGTAGTAACAACACCTTTTTCTTTACTGTCAGCAGGGTGCTGAACAGGGGTAAAGTTTTCTACTTCATAACCGGAAGGAACAACAACCATTCCGCCAGGATGTTGCCCGGTGGTTTTTTTTACATCAACACACCCTTTTGATAGCCTGATTTCTTCAGCTTTACTTACCGACATTTGACGCTCTTCAAGATATTTTTTTACATAACCATATGCAGTTTTATCCTGCAATAAAGATATTGTTCCGGCTTTAAATACATATTCGCTACCAAAAAGTTCTTCGGTATATTTATGCGCATTTTCTTGATATTCACCCGAAAAATTAAGGTCAATATCCGGAGCTTTATCACCATTAAACCCTAGAAATGTTTCAAATGGGATGTCATGTCCATCACCATATAATGGATTACCACAGCTTGGGCAGTCCTTAGATGGAAGGTCAAAACCGGAATTTACTTCAGGGGTTATTTCGTAATGATAACATTTTTTACAAATATAGTGTGGTGGTATTGAGTTAACTTCTGATATTCCTGCAAAAAATGCAACAGCAGAGGAGCCGACACTACCACGTGAACCAACAAGGTACCCGTTATCGACCGAGTTTTTAACAAGTTTTTGTGCAATGATATACAACACAGCAAAGCCATGCTTATTAATGCTATCCAACTCTCTTTCTAAGCGTTCCTGAATATCCTGAGGCAAAGGATCACCGTATATTTGCTTTGCTCCCTCCATAGTTAGCGAAATAAGTTCCTCTTCTGAACCTTCAATTTTAGGAGTAAATGTTCCTTTTGGAATAGCTCTAAGATCATCTACCTGTTCAACCAATAGATTTGGGTTTTTAACAACAACCTCAAACGCTTTTTCATCACCCAAATATTCAAATTCAGCCAACATTTCCTCTGTTGTTCTGTAGTACAGTGGAGGTTGTAGGTCAGCATCTTTAAATTTAACTGATGTTAAAACCGTTCGATAGATAGAATCTTCTTTATTAAAGAAGTGAACATCTCCTGTTGCGATAACCGGTATATTTAGTTGTTCACCTAACTTTATGATTGTGTGAACATTTTCTTTTAAAACATCCACACCGCTAACAATCGAATTGCGAATCATAAACTCATTATTCATGAGTGGCTGAACCTCTAAAAAATCATAATAAGTAGCAATTTCAAGCAGGGTAGAGAATGAGAAACCTTCAACAATACCTTGGTAAAGCTCACCAGCTTCACAGGCAGAGCCAATTATTAGCCCCTCTCTGTGTTTATCTAATAACCATCTCGGTATTCTTGGGCGTTTGTGAAAGTGGTCAAGATGGCTTCTTGAAATAATTTTATATAGATTTAGAAGCCCTGTTTGGGTTTTCGCATAAAGTATTATATGATATGTGCGAGATTTATGCTCGAATCTTTCTGTATCTTCCGGGGTTTTTTCATCGGCAACAAAATAGCCTTCAAGCCCATAAATAAGCTTAAATTCTTTACCGTTTTTTCTTAATTTGTCCACCTCTATCATTGCTTGTGGAAAAGCTTGACAGTTACCATGGTCGGTTATAGCGACAGCTGTATGCCCTAATTTTGAAACCTGTTTAATTAATTCCTTAGGTGAAATAAGTGCATCCAACGAGCTCATTTTGGTATGTAGATGAAGTTCAACTCTTTTTTCCTCAGCAGAATCAAACCTTTGTTGTCGTTCTACCTTAACAATGTCGGAAGGGTAGAGGATGTAATCCTTTTCCCAGCGTTCATCAAAGCTACAGTCTCCCTTTACAAAGATGGTATCTCCAACATTTACATTGGGTAGCTTATTATCATTTTCCGGTTTGGCAATTATTTTAAGTTTACAGCTCCCTGTCCCGTCTGTAATAAGTATTGTTAAAACTTTTTTGTAACCTTCAAATAGTTCAACATCAAAAACATCGCCATAAATCATTAAACGGCCAACCTGCTCACCTACCTGCGATACAGGAATTAAGAAATTTGGTTTAAATATTTTCCCCCACAGTAATTCACCATCATCCGACACAACTTTGAGACCTTCGATGTTGGGAATAATGAATTTTTTAGTAGATTTGTTTATAGATGGTTTGACTGCTGGTTTCTTTGCTATAGGCAGAGGATTACTGGATACTGCTTGTTCCCAAGGCGGAAGAGATGAAATAGAGGTATTATTTAATTTTTTCGTCTGTTTTTTTGTATTTTTTCCATCAACAAGTTGAAGTTCAACTATCGGCTGCCAAGCAGTTTTGCTATAAATAAGCTCAGAAAGCTGCTCGCAAAAATTTTGAGATTTCAAAAGCTCAAAGTCAATACAGCAATAAAGAGTTATTTTATCCTCGTTAACTGTTGGCGGTGTATCATCTAAAAAGCCGTTAATTGCAATGCCACTTGATGCTAATTCTTCACAAAATAAAAGTATTGACTCAGAGGTTACTGCTTCCTTAGGGATAAGGTTATTAATTGTCACAACTTGGCCTGCAAAAGCAGAACTTATTTTCTTTTGAGTTTCAAAAATCAATGAAGCCGGCATTGCATTTTGTGTAGTAACATATATTTTAACATGCCCTTTTTGCTCATCTATCATAACTCTGTTTAGTATGCTGTGACGCAGTGAATCAGATAGCTCAGCAGAAAGCCATTCATCAAATATATCACAAAAAAAATTATACCCCTGCAAGTTTCTCCACTTCCTTTACTAACTCAGAGACAATATCACCGTTTAAGGTTCGTATTCGTTCTCCTTTTTTAAACAAAACGGCTGAATTATTACCACCCGCTATGCCAATATCTGCATCTTTTGCTTCGCCCGGACCGTTAACAACACAGCCCATTACAGCAACCTTTATAGGCTCTTTAATATGTTCTAATCTTTCCTCAACCTGTTTTGCAATCTCAATGAGCGGTATCTGTGTCCTGCCACAGGTAGGACAGCTGATTAGCTCAACTCCGCAAACAGGTTTTCCAACCGCTCGAAGAATAAAGCGTGCTGCTCTAACCTCGTCACAAACATCACCGGTTAGCGATACCCTGATTGTATCTCCTATATTATCCAGCAATAAGCTGCCTATTCCCAAAGAAGATTTACATAGCGATTGCATAAGCGTTCCGGCTTCGGTAACACCGAGATGCAGCGGATAATCAACTAGCTTTGATAATCTGCGATATGCCTCAATCATTAATGGAACATTACTGCATTTCACTGAAATAACTATATCTTTAAAATTCTCATGTTCTAAAAGTTTAACATGAGAAAGGGCACTTTCTACTAGTGCTCCGGCACGGTCTTCACCAAATTTTTCGGCAAGATGTTTTTCAATGCTACCGTTATTAACTCCGATTCTAATCGGTATGTTATTAGTTCCGCATGCATCTACAACGGCCTTAATCTTGTCACTCCCTCCAATATTACCGGGGTTAATTCTAATTTTATCAACACCGGCTTTAACCGATAGCAATGCCAACCTATAATCAAAATGTATATCTGCAACTATTGGACAATTAACAGATTGCTTTAATGCAATTAAAGTGTTAATAGCTTCGGCATCAGGAACTGCAATTCTAATAATGTCACAGCCAACTTTTTCTAAAGCGATAGCCTGGGAAATATTATCCTTAATGTTATTGTGAGGTATGCTAAGCATAGATTGAATTGTAATGGGGGCACCACCACCTATTACAATATCTTTCACCTTAACTTTTCTTGTCATTATTCAAACAACCTCGTAACATCGTTAAATGTAACAAACAACATTAAACCCATCAACAGCACAAAGCTAATACTATTAATTGCAAGCTCAAATTTTTGCGGTATCGGTCTTCGTGCTATTGCTTCAATTAAAAGTAAAAAGAGTCTTCCTCCATCGAGAGCGGGAACTGGCAAAAGGTTAAAAACTCCCAAATTTACCGTTAGAAGTGCAAGAACCATCAGCAATGGCTCCCATCCAATAGAAACGGCATCACCAATAACGGTAACTATGCCTACAGGGCCGGAAAGATTATTAATCGGAATACGTCCGGTAACAAGGTCAACCAAAGAAAGGAATATAAGCCTTGCAAGTGACGCAGTATATGCAAAGGATTCTACAGTAACCGATACTATGCTTTTTTCTATCGGCTCTACCGTAAATCCCGGAACAAGTTGAACATATCCATCATCAAATTCCATTGTTTCAAAGGTAATATCCTCTATAAGAATATTTTCGCCATCTCTTATTATTGAAAGGTCAGCCTGTTGTTCCTCTACACGTGCAAGCTCGTACATAATGTCGTTAGCTATAAATACACGTCGTCCATTAACAGCAGTAATGGTGTCACCAACCAATAATCCACTTTGCTGGACAGAGTTGTTCTGCTCGGTGAAGCCGCTAACAGTTTTACTTGCAATATATTCATCGGAGTTAACCATAATCGTTAGAACAATTAAACCCAAAACAAGGTTCATAAACGCTCCCGCAACTAATATAATAGCTTTTTTTAGCTTTGGAAGCATATAGTAGGAACGTGGTTCATCGCTTTCGTCGTTTTCGCCCTCCATAGAAACAAATCCTCCTATAGGAAGTAACCGCAAACTGTAAGCGGTTTCTCCTTTAGTAAAGGAAATAATCTTGGGTCCCATGCCAAGAGCAAACTCATTAACCTTAACATTAAAGGCTTTTGCTGCTGCAAAATGTCCCAGTTCATGAATAAAAATTACTAATCCAAATACGAAAATAGCTGCTATTGCTGTAATAAAAATTGACAATGTTATCACCTATATGTTTTCATGAATAAATCTTCTTGATTCTTTGTCGACATTATAAATATCGTCCAACGAATAGTTTTCCTTTGAGTGTGGCACAGAGGATAGGGCAGAAAGCACTAATTTTCCTATATCATTAAATGATATTTTTTTATTAAGAAAAAGTTCGACTGCTGCTTCGTTTGCACCATTTACTACACATGGGGCAAGCCTTCCGATTTCAAGAGATTTTTTTGCGGCGGCAAGGCAACCAAACGTTTCTTCATCTGCAGGTGCAAAGCTTAGATTCATGTTGAAAATATCCGGAACGGCTGCAATGTTATCTAAGCGATTAGGGTAGGTAAGTGCATATGAGATTGGAATAGCCATATCGGGAATTCCGAGCTGTGCAAGCAATGCTCCATCATTAAACTCAACCATAGAATGAACAATACTTTCTCGGTGCACAACAACCGAAATTTGCTGTGGGGTTAAATCGAACAAAAAGGCCGCTTCGATAACCTCTAATCCCTTATTCATGAGTGTAGCACTATCTATGGTTATTTTTTTTCCCATGCTCCAATTTGGATGCTTTAAAGCTTCTTCAACCGTCACTGAACTTAGTTCATGTTTAGATTTGCCAAAAAATGGCCCTCCACTGGCAGTGAGCCAAATTTTCCTTAGATTTTGCTTTTCATCATTTGTTTGTAAACATTGAAAAATGGCGCTATGTTCGCTATCTACAGGAATAATGTTAGCATTATTGCGTTTTGCGGTATCGATAACAAGTTTTCCACCTGCAACAAGACTTTCTTTGTTAGCAAGCGCAACATCGATACCATTTTCAAGTGCTGATAGAGTTGAGCGAAGTCCGGCAATACCAACTACAGCATTTAAAACAATATCTGCATTTGGTAAAGATGCAAGCATACTTGAAGCATCCTCACCAACAAAAACCTTCTCTATAAAACTTCTTGGCTTTAAGAGTTTTGCCTTCTTTTCGTCGGTTATACCTACAAAGGAAGGTTTATGCAAATCAATCTGTTTTTCTAACAGCTCAATGCTAGAGTTACAGCTAAGTGCTAAAACCCTATAATTTAATTTATTTACAAGGCTTAATGTTTGAATTCCAATTGAGCCCGTAGAACCTAATAATACTAAATTTTTCATAATTACTTAATTAATAAAATAGTTTATATAAATAACCATCATTGGTGCAATAAATAATACACTATCGAAGCGATCAAGTACTCCGCCATGTCCCGGCATCATAGAACCAAAATCTTTAATTCTACAATGACGCTTAACTGCCGATGCAAGAAGGTCGCCAATAACTCCGAGACAAGCACCGATTGTAGATAATATAATTAATATAACAATTGTAGGAGCATCCAATGTAATTACTGTTTTAAATCCAAGTAAGGAGATAATATTAACATAAACAATTGATAAAAGTATGACAAAAAACGCTGAGCCAAATAATCCACCGATTGCACCTTCTATGGTTTTGTTTGGACTGATTTTAGGAGATAATTTTCGTTTTCCATAAGCACGACCCACAAAATATGCAAAAGCATCCGCGCCCCAACCCATAGCCATACAAAGTAACATAAAATACACAGCGTCAGATCTGTTAGGGAGTGACTCAAAATATGTTCTAAAAAAAACAAATGGATAAAAGCAAAAAATAATTAGCATTGTATAGGATAACATTCCAAGCAGTTGATGAATATTATTTTCGTCCGGTTTTTTAATGATATAAATAGCAAATATGATCATAAGTGCAAACAAGGCCGGAACAGTTAAATCTAATACCCATTTGATATTCGAAAAGGCAAGTATAACAGCTATAAGCCACTCTACCAGCAAAATAGGAAGCGCCTTTAGACCAAAGCATTTATAAATTTCATACATCGCAATGCACAGTACAATTACAACTGCTATGTTAAATACCGGCGTAAAATATGCAAACACTACCGCTGCAAGAATTAATAAACCAATTGCAGATGACAATATCCTTATTTTCACTACCTACCCCCAAATCGTCTGTCTCGGTTATAAAAATCCACTGCTGCTGCTTCAAGATGTTCCGGTTTAAAATCCGGCCAAAGTACATCCATAAAAATAAACTCTGAATATGCACACTGCCATAACAAGAAATTGGAAATTCGTTTCTCGCCGGATGGGCGAATAATAAAATCCATATCAGGAACATCATTTGTGTAAATATTATCGCTAATTATCTTTTCATCAATGTCATTTTCATTAATTGATTTATCTTTTACCAATTGTGCAATTTTTTTAACAGCAGACACTATTTCTGCTCTTGCACCATAGTTAACAGCAACATATAATGTCATACCTGTTTTCTTAGATGAACCAGTCTCAATTTCATTCATTAAATCGAGGAGGTCAGAAGAAAGACCGTTTTTTTCGCCGATGAAAATTACACGATTGTTTTCTTTTTCATAATCAAAAGCTAATAATAAATATTCTTTGAATAAAGACATTATGCTTTTCACCTCGTCGGCCGATCTTTTCCAATTTTCAGTCGAAAAGGCATAAAAGGTGACGGAATTAACACCGCTTGTATTGCAATATTTTACAATATCGGTGAAAACTTCAGCACCTTTTTTGTGTCCTAAATGTCGCGGCAGATAGTTTTTTTTAGCCCATCTACCGTTACCATCCATTATAATACCGATATTAAGCCCTTTTAATCGGCTCATATCTCCATTATCTCTTTATTTTTCTTTGAATATATTTCGTCGAGTAGTTTTATTTTTTTATCGGTTATCTTTTGAACTTCGTTTTCGAGATCTTTTAAATCATCTTCGGTTATTTCGGATGATTTTTTCATTGCCTTAAATTTATCTATTGCATCTCGACGAACGTTACGCACAGCAACCTTTGCCTCTTCACAATAGGTGTGAACCTCTTTAGAAAGCGCTTTTCTGCGTTCCTCTGTCGGGGCAGGGAAGTTAAGCCTCATTGTTCTACCGTCGTTGCTGGGGTTTAATCCAAGGTCAGATTTTAATATAGCTTTTTCGATTAGTGACATCAAGGATGGATCCCACGGAGTTATTGTTAGTGTTCTTGCTTCAGGGGTAGCAACCGCAGCCACCTGATTAATAGGAGTGTCTACGCCATAGTAATCAACAGAAACCCTATCTAACACCGAAGGATTCGCACGTCCGGCACGAATGTTAGCAAGCTCTTTTTCAAGGCGTTCAATTACATCATCCATCTTTTTTTCATACTTAGAAGTCATCTCGCTCATATAATACCTCCTTAATTTAACGTGTTACTAAAGTGCCTATATCTTTGCCGCCAACTGCGTCAATAATATTTTGTTTAATGCTTCCATCAAAAACCTGCATAGACATGCCATAGTCCCTGCAAAGTGATGCAGCTGTAGAATCCATGACCGATAGGTTTTTTGCAAGAATTTCATCAAAACTAATTTTATCGAATTTAATTGCATCAGAGTGCTTTTTAGGATCCTTATCATAAACACCATCCACCATGGTGGATTTTAATAATATATCAGCATCAATTTGTAATGCTCTAAGCGCTGCCGCTGAGTCGGTAGAGAAAAATCCGCTTCCTGTTCCTCCCGCAAAAAATACAATATAACCTTTTTGCAGATAATCAATAGCAATCTCTCTTGTATAGTTTTGACAGAGTTGTGGCATAATCTGAGAGCTTAACACAACAGATAATGCTCCTTTTTTCTGTAGTGCATCCGAAACTGCAAGTGCATTCATAACGGTTGCAAGCATTCCAATATCATCAGCTATTTGACGTGTCATTTCACCACTTGTCCGTCCACGCCAGAAATTACCACCACCGACAACGATTCCAAGCTCAATGCCGTTAGAAACTGCATCTACTATAGCCTGGGCAGTTTCTTCAAGCCGCTGTGCATTAATAGAAAATCCATCGGCACCGGCAAGTCCCTCGCCACTGATTTTTAATAATACTCGTCTTTTGTTATCCTTCATATTTAATTCAATCCTTGTTAGTATGCTCTATTATTAATGATGCATTATAGAACGTTTAGCTACAAGAGCTATAGCATATTCTGTTCTTAATCGCATAAGTTTACAATACATAATATCCTGACCCTTAATATCGCCGGTCGCATTATATGAAGCTGCCGCACAGCCACCACTGCAAAAATATTTTGCAAAACAGTCAGAACATTCTACTTTTGATAAAAGGGTAGTGTTAAAGAAATCGTCATATATATCCTGTTTTGTTATTCCCTGATTAAGATTTCCCATAATATATGAATCTTCCCCAACAAACTGGTGACATGGATAAAGTTGTCCTGTTGGTGTTACTGCAAGATATTCGCATCCGGCACCACAACCTCTTATTCGTTTAATGGCACATGGACCACCCGATAAATCGGTTAGTAAATGAAAAAAAACAAGTTCATCTGTGTTGCAAAGTTTGTCAAATATTTTTTGATAAGCTATAGCTATTTCATCAAGATGTGATTCATCAAGTGAATAATCACATCCCTCTCCTGAAACAGGTTCTATAGATATATTTTTAAATCCTTCATTAAACAGATGAAAAACATCTTTTTCAAAGTCAAGGTTATCTATTGTAAAGGTACCTCGAATATAATAACTTTTATCTCCACGTTTTTTAACAAGTTTTTTAAACTTAGGCATAACTAAATCGTAACACCCTTCACCGGAAAGTTTTTTTCGATTAAAATCATTAACATCGGGGCGACCATCTAAAGAAATAACTATATTATCCATTTCAGAGTTAATATAGTTTATTACTTCATCATCTAGAAGAACTCCGTTGGTTGTTATTGTAAAGCGAAAATTCTTATTATGTTTTTTTTCAAGTTCTCTTGCAAAGGTAACGGTTTGTTTTATTACATCGAAGTTTAAAAGGGGTTCTCCACCAAAGAAATCAACCTCTAAGTTACGACGTGAACCTGAGGCTCGACATAACATTTCTATAGCTTTTGTAGCGGTTTCTAACGGCATTAATTCCCATTTTCCACCAAATTTTCCGCCCTTAGCAAAACAATACCTGCACTCTAAGTTACACGCATGAGCCATATGCAAACACATAGCTTTTAATATTGGTTTTGTTGCCTGAGCCTTATCCATTGCGACCTTATTTTCGGGAGAAAATAACTGTCCTTTTTCTTCCAATAATTTTAATTCAGAAAAGGCTTTGTCAATATCTTTCTTACTATATTCAGATTCAGCTTCATTCAACCTATCGTTAAGCAACAAAAAAGCAAGTCGATCTACAATATGCACTGCACCGCTCTCGGTGTCAAGCGCTAGCCTTAAACCGCCTCGCTCAAATGTATGTACCATTTATTTTTTGCCTTCCGAAGTTTCTTTGCGCTCACAAAGTTGGTTTGCAACGGTACAGGAAGTTTTACATGCAGATTGGCAGGAAGTTTGACATTCACCGCATCCGCCATTTTTTGCACTTTTTGTAAGTGTAGCGCCATTAATTGTTATAACATGTTCCATAATAATCTCCTTGATAATAATATAATTAATTAATCGTAGCAGACAATAAGCCGGGTTTTGTAATATGCGACCATCTATCTGTGCTCACCGTCGCCGGTTGAGCTAAAGCCACTTTGGGACAGCGGACCGCCTTAAGTCCCATTCGTGTTGCATCGGGTAGGGTTTACATGGCTCTACCGTCTCCGGTAGACCGGTGAGCTCTTACCTCGCCTTTCCACCCTTACCTCATTTAAGAGGCGGTATATCTCTGTTGCACTATCCCTAAGGTCACCCTCGGCTGTCGTTAACAGCTACCCTTGTCCTGCGATGCCCGGACTTTCCTCCCCAATAAATTGGAGCAGTCGCATCGTCTACTCCGTTAATATCCTACCTTTTGCGTCTTTGTTAACTCTTCCCAGCAATAACATTATTAGCTCAACAACAGACCATACATAGCTAAAAAAGCCTAAGCTGAAGATAAAAAGTAATAACTGAATTAACCCTTTAATATTGTGTCCAAGATAGAAATTATGAAGACCTGTAAAACCAACAGCGATACCAATTACAAGTGTGTTTTTTTTACTACAACCATCTTTTGTTGATAATGAATCAGCAAATAACTTCAGCTGTTCAAAAAAACTTGTTTTTGTAAATTTAATACCACAGTTTACACAGTAAGAGTTGTTGGGTAGGCGAGCAGTTCCGCATCTATTGCAATAGTTGCTACCTGTATTTTTAGACTTATTGCAAACAATGCAATTTTGACAATCTGGCTCCATGTGGCTACCACAGTATTTACAGTACATAAATTCTCCTTTGCTAAGTATTATACAACATTTTATAAAAAAATTCAATATCTATTCATCCATTACTTGAATTTTTTATTATAATGTAGTATAATGCAATATAAAGTTTTATTTTATATTCGAAGAAAGGAATTAATTTTGAAATCTACCTATTTAAAAAACGTTTATGAGCAAGTTGAAAAACGTAATGCCGGTGAAACTGAATTTTTGCAAGCAGTAACAGAGGTGTTAGATTCACTTGAGGCAGTTGTTGATACAGATCCTTCTATTATTGATTCCGGAGTAATCGACAGAATTGTTGAGCCGGAACGTTTTATCCAGTTTCGTGTACCGTGGGTTGATGATAGTGGCAAAGTTCAGGTTAACCGTGGATTTCGTTGTCAGTTCAACTCGGCAATCGGGCCATACAAAGGAGGCCTTCGTTTCCATCCCACCGTTACCGCTTCTGTAATTAAATTCCTCGGCTTTGAGCAGTTATTTAAAAATAGCTTAACCGGACTACCTATGGGTGGAGGTAAAGGCGGTAGCGACTTTGATCCTAAGGGTAAAACCGATGCAGAAGTAATGAGATTTTGCCAAAGTTTTATGAATGAACTAAATCGTCACATAGGTCAGTTTACCGATGTTCCTGCCGGTGACATAGGAGTGGGCGCTCGTGAAATCGGATATATGTACGGTCAGTACAAAAAAATCCGTAACGAATCGGTTGGAGTGCTAACCGGAAAAGGTCTTTCCTATGGCGGAAGCCTTGCACGCCCTGAAGCTACAGGATATGGACTTTGTTATTTTACGGATGAGATGCTAAAGGTTCAAAAGAATACATCATTTGCAGGAAAAACAGTAGTAATAAGCGGTAGTGGCAATGTTGCTATTTATGCTACTCAAAAAGTTACAGAACTCGGTGGTAAGGTTATTGCGCTGTCGGATAGTGGTGGATATATTGTAGACCAAGACGGAATCGACCTTGATCTCGTTATGAAGATTAAGCTTCAAGACCGTGCAAGGATAAGTGAATATGTAAAAGTTCGTACATCTGCTACCTACACTGAAGGCTGTGCCGGTATTTGGTCCACAAAATGTGATATAGCACTTCCTTGCGCTACTCAAAATGAACTTGACGGTGAAGCAGCTAAAATACTTAAGGCAAATGGCTGTATGGCTGTAGCAGAGGGCGCAAATATGCCCTGTACTCCGGAAGCGGTTGAAACATTTATTTCCTCCGGAATACTTTTTGGTCCTGCTAAAGCTGCTAATGCAGGTGGTGTTGCTACCAGCGGGTTAGAAATGAGTCAAAATTCACTTCGTCTTTCCTGGACTTTTGAAGAAGTCGACACCCGCTTAAAAGATATTATGGTTAACATATTCCATAATGCATTTGAAGCTTCAAAAACCTGCAAATGCGAAGGCAACCTTGTTGTAGGTGCTAATGTTGCCGGATTCCTAAAAGTTTCTGACGCTATGAGAGCACAAGGGGTAATATAAATCATCTCCGGCGAAGCCGGAGCTATTGGAAATATTGATTAACTCACTATGTTCGTTATTTTGAAAACAAAAACTCAATATTTCTCAGGAGGCTATGTTCGTTGTTTTGCGAGCAAAAACTCAATATTTCTCAGTGAGTGAAGCTCAATTTATATAAATAATCTCCGCCATATGCGGAGATTATTTATATAAGGTGTAATAATAAGCTGAGAAATAGTTTTTCGACTTTAACTTATTATTTAAGTCGAGAAAATAAATTTTTTACCTGTTATACTATCATTATGAAAGGTAGGTGGTTTAGGTAAATTTACTAACACAACTAAATCGTGCGATAGAATATATTGAAACTAATATTACAGACGATGAAAAATTGTTATTAGTATCTAAGACAACAAGCTATTCGTCATATCATTTCTCACGAATATTTAACTATATTGCTGACATTCCTTTGGGCGAATATATTCGTCGCCGCAAATTGAGCCTTGCAGCGATTGAATTGCAAAGTGAAAATGAAAAAATAATTGAGGTTGCTTTTAAATATGGGTATGATAGCGCCGACGGTTTTACAAGAGCATTTTTTAGACAACATGGGATATTGCCAAAAGATGTACGAAAAAGCAGTGTAAATATTAAAATCTATCCGCCACTATTTTTTCAAATAAAAATTACAGGAGTGACGAAAATGAATTTTAGAATTGAAGAAAAAGAAGCTTTTGAAGTGTTTGGTATTGAGAGAGTATTTCCAAAAAGCGAAGCTGCTCGAGTATCTGAATTTTGGAGTGAATGCCATAAAAACGGTGAGTATGAAAGACTGCTTAATGCTACAAAAAAAGAAAAAGTGGAAAGAGGAAATTGTACTATTGGTGCAGTCTGTGGATATTGGAAAGATAATGAAAGTGATTTCCCTTATATGATTTGCGCAACAAAAGATGAACAGTCAGAAATTTTAGATTTTAAGGTAGCACAAATACCTAAGGCAACATGGGCAATTTTCAGAAGTGATGAAATTGATTCTATAGGAACTGAGATCCATAATCTTTTTCAAAGAGCATATAGTGAATGGTTGCCATCCTCAAATTACGTTGAAGCGAATGGACCTGATATTGAAATATATGGTATTGCAGGTAATGGAAAATATTATGAAGAAGTTTGGATACCTGTTGTAAAAAAATAATCGATTCATGTTGATCTGCTTATAGTTTAATTGAATCTCACTTTGTAAGCGATTTCTAATATTATACTCATTTTACAAAACTTCAAGATTAGAAAATTAATAGACATTAAAGAGGAAAACAGCAATTTTATACTGCTTTTTTCCTCTTTTCATTTAATATTTAGTTATCAATAAGCACACATAATACTATCTCATCTATTTATATGCAATAACAATAACAATTGTAAAAAATAAGGTAATTATTATTTATAATTTAGTATTGTATTAAAATGAAATTATGATATAATTTAAATACAAATTTATAAAAGGAGGCTTCTTAATGTTTGAATTTCCAATTGGCGTTCTCTTAGAATCTTTTAAAACAGATAATAGCACAGCACTTCGACTTGCAAAGCAAGCCGGTGTTTCGGCAGTACAGCTTTATGCAGTTAAAGGTGAACTAAGTGCTGAAACCATGACTGCAGAACAACGTATAAACTTTAAAAACATGGTTGCCGACAACGGACTGAGTATATCAGCTTTATGTGGCGATTTTATTTGTGGAAACAGTGAGGTAACATTTAGCAATCCGGCTCAAAGTAAAATGATAATTGAACGTTCGAAAAGGATACTCGACCTTGCCGCTGACCTTGAAACTAATATTGTTACAACACATGTTGGTGTAATCCCGGCTGATCAAAATTGTGACAAATTTAAAATTATTCAGCAAAACTGTAGAATAATGGCTGAATATGCTGACAGCATGAATTCTCAC
This sequence comes from uncultured Oscillospiraceae bacterium, assembly GCA_964368815.1. Taxonomy (GTDB): domain Bacteria; phylum Bacillota; class Clostridia; order Oscillospirales; family Ruminococcaceae; genus CAYJBH01. Next base: position 116,887 of record CAYJDA010000003.1, on the reverse strand, counting down.
TTTGCTATTGAAACCGGTCCTGAAATTGCAAAAACTCTCTGTGCTTTTCTTGATACTTTAGAATCTAAAGGGGTTGGAGTAAACCTTGACCCTGCTAATTTTGTTATGGTTACAGGCGATGACCCTGTTGAGGCTGTCTACACCTTGAAGGATTATATTGTTCACACCCATGCGAAGGATGGCCGTAGATTAATAGAGGGTGACCCCCTTGTTATATATGGAGAAATTGAAGAAGAAATTCAAAATGCAGTCTATTTTGAAGAACTTCCATTGGGTAAGGGCGATGTTAAGTTTATCGAATACCTTCGTGCACTTGACGACATAGGATACAAAGGTTATTTAACTATTGAAAGAGAAACCGGTGCAGACCCCAAAGCGGATATATTTATGGCTGTTAATTATCTTCAAGAAATTATTAAGAAAGGATAGAGAAAAATGAAAAAACTTAAAATTGGTATAATTGGAGTTGGTTCAATTTCTGCCGAACATATTCAAGGATATGAACACAATGAAAATGTTGAACTTTATGCATTTTGTGACATCAATGAAGAAATTCTCAAAAGTGCCGGAGCTCGATATTCCATTGATAGATTATATACAAATTTAGATGAAATGCTAAAGCTTGAAGAAATTGATGCAGTTAGTGTTTGTGTTTGGAATAGCGAACATGCGCCCTGTACTATCAAAGCTTTAAACGCCGGTAAACACGTATTATGCGAAAAACCAATGTCGATTTGCGAAGCAGACGCTGTTAAGATGAAGGAAGCTGCAGAAAAAAACAATCGTCTATTGATGATAGGATTTGTGCGTCGTCATGGTAACGACTGTAAAATCCTTAAAGATTTTATTGATACCGGATATTTGGGAGAACTCTATTATTCAAAAGCTACCTATCTTCGCCGCAACGGAAATCCGGGTGGATGGTTTGGGGATAAATCTCGTAGTGGGGGAGGCCCATTGATTGACCTCGGCGTACACGTTACCGACCTTGTTTGGTATCTGCTCGGCAAACCTAATCCTGTTTCTGTATATGGTGCTACATTTAAAAAATTATTAGATAGAAGACATCTAAATGATAAAAAAGGGTACGTATCAAGGTCGGCAACTCCCGACGATATCTGTGATGTTGAGGATATTGCTACTGCATTAATTCGGTTTGATAACGGTGCCGTACTGTCTTTAGAGGCAAGCTTTAGCCTTAACCTTCAATCTGATGTAGGTACTGTTGAAATGTTTGGAACAAAGGCTGGCGCAAAGTTAACTCCTCAACTTGAAATATTTACCGACATTAACAACTATATGGTTGATATAAACTTTAAAGAAGATACTGCGCTTAACTTTAACGGGTTATTCCAAAACGAAATTAATCACTTTGTTGATTGCATAATAAATAACACCCCCTGCATAGCACCTGCAGAGGATGGTATTATGATAATGAAAATATTAGATGCTATCTATAAATCAGCACAAACAGGGCATGAAGTGATTTTATAAAAAAATTAAATATTCTTTTCAAAGCGTTTTAGGTTTTCGAGGGATATTGAAAGTGCATCATATGGATTTTCCATACCTTCGAACTCTACCGACACAAAACCGTCATAACCTTTGTTTTTAAGAATCGATAGGCACTGTACGACCGGAACATTTCCATGTCCGACTATAGTGCCTTTTAGATAGTTTCCTGCACGAGTATTAAAAAATCCGTTTCCAGGGTTTGGTTCGTTGCCGCTTTTAATAACAAAATCCTTAACATGAACATGGTAGGCATAGTTTGCAGCAATACCAACAGCCTTTTCCGGCGCCTCATCAACACAAAGAAAATTTCCAATATCGCAAAGCCAACCAAAATTATCATTTGCTACGGTAGTTATAAGCGCTTCAACTCTATGTGAATCTTGGCAGAAATAACCATGGTTTTCTACCATGGTTTTAATGCCCTTTGTAGCTGCGTATTCAGAGACCTGACGACAGCCATCTGCAATAATAGGAAGTGCTTGTTCAAATCCTTTTAAAACTCCTAATTTATAGCCCTGGGTAGCATCATGTCGCATTTTTTTAACGCCTAAAGCCTCGGCGATATCCACCTGTTTTTTTAATCGTGCAACTTCTGCTGTAACATCGCCGTCGGGACAGTTTAAAAAATCAGCAGCAATAGTATAGCAAACCGTTTCAAGAGAATTTTTTTTGCATTCTAAAGAAAGAGTTTTTGCATATTCCAGCTCAGAGCACCCATTCTCGGCCTCAATGTTAATAAACTCAATTCCATCATAGCCCAACTCTTTAACCTTGGATATGCATTCAAGCTGGGTTAGCTTATCGTTACCCTTTAAGGCTGCAAAGCTATATGTACTGGTAGCATATTTCACAATAAATCTCCTGTTTTATCTTTCGTTAATTTTTATATAGGGTTTGTGTGGTGTAACAGGTTTATAAGCAGGTCGAATAATTTTTCCAGCGCTTTCTAATTCCTCCATACGGTGCGCCGACCAACCGACTATACGTGAAATTGCAAAGAGGGGAGTATATAACTCTGTAGGAAGATCAAGCATATCATAAACAAATCCGCTGTAAAAATCAATATTTGCAGATACACCTTTGTAAATTCTTCTACGATCACCGATTACCTTAGGTGCTAAACGAGCAACATTATTGTACAGATCAAATTCGTCCCTACGACCTTTACTTGCAGATAGGCTTTCAACAAATCTTTTGAAAATTTCGGTACGTGGATCGGATAGCGAGTATACTGCATGTCCCATTCCATAAATTAATCCGCTATTATCAAATGCCTTTTTGTCAAGTAATAACTCTAAATAGCTAACAATTTCATCATCGTTATTCCAATCCTTAACATTCTTTTTCATATCATCGAACATTCCCACAACCTTGATGTTTGCACCACCATGTTTTGGTCCTTTAAGAGAAGAAAGACCTGCAGCAATAGCAGAATATGTATCCGTACCAGCTGTAGTTACAACACGGGTGGTAAAGGTGGAATTGTTTCCGCCACCATGTTCAGCGTGAAGAATTAAGGCAACATCGAGTACCTGCGCTTCAAGCGCAGTGTATTCACCGTTAGGACGTAACATCTGAAGAATGTTTTCTGCGGTAGAAAGTTCCGACATTGGGGGACGAATAAAGAAATGTTCGTTTTTATGATAGTAACAATATGCCTGATAACTGTAAATTGCCATCATCGGAAAAACAGCAATAAGCTCAACAGCCTGACGAAGCATATTGGATAGTGAAACATCTTCAGCCTTATCATCATAGCTATATAGATTTAACACGCCCTTTGCAAGACTTATCATAATGTTTTCACTGGGACTCTTCATAATAATATCGCGAACAAAGTGTGCAGGAAGATTTCGATATTTATTTAGTGTATCAGTCATCCATTGGCAACGTTCCTGAGTTGGAAGTTCACCGAAAAGAAGAAGGTAAGCAATCTCTTCAAATCCATGCCTATTTTCTTCAATACAGCTATCAACAATATCGGTAACATTAATGCCACGATAGTATAGCTCACCATCACAAGGAACACGCTCACCATCAACATTTTTAAAAGAAACAACATCTGAAATATTAGTAAGGCCGGTTAAAACGCCCTTACCACTTTTATCTCTCAATCCCTGCATAACATTATTTTGAATGAAAAGTTCCGGATCTATCTTATTATATTTTTCCGCAATCTTTGTTTGTTCGATTATATCATTTGTAAGTAATGATAAATTTTGATCCATGATTGACCTCCTTAGTAACACATAAAATAATTATACCAAAAAATTTTTTTAAAGTCAATTTTTTTATTTTACGCAATATTGTTGCATATAACTATCCATTAAAACTGAAAGATGTGAATAATCCTTTGAGTTTTTTAGGTATTCCCGAACATCGCATACATTAATTATTGAATGTACTTTAATTCCAAACTCTTCATATATTTCCATAGTAGCGCTTTTATTACTTCCTATGCCTACTTCGCATCTGTCTACCGAAATAAACATATCGGTAACTTCTACGTTATCACCCAAACCTCTTAAAATAGGCATAACCTCTCTTATTGCAGATCCTGCAGTAACAACATCCTCAACAATAATTATTTTATCTTTTTTTGTAGGTTTATAACCTATAATACTTCCGCCTTCTCCATGATCTTTTTCTTCCTTTCGGTTAAACAAGAAAGGCTTATTTAATCCATAAATATTATTTAAAGAAATTGCTGCTGTAGAGGCAAGGGGAATGCCTTTATATGCCGGACCAAAAATACAATCAAAGTTTCCAGCTGTAACATCATTTATCAACTTTGCATAATATTCACCAAGTTTAGCTAAATGTTCACCTGTTCTATAGTTTCCGGTATTTACAAAATATTGTGTGTTTCTACCACTTTTTGTAACAAACTCACCGAAACTGAGTACATTTGCTTTGAGCATAAACTCAATAAATTCCTTTTTGTTAGTATTTAACATCTTACCCTCCAAAAAATTACTAAAATATATGTTATTTCATCTATACAAACAACAGTAAACTAATTGCCATTACGGCCATTCCGGCTATAAAACCATAAACAGAGTTATGATGTTCACCGTATTCCCTTGCGGTAGGAAGAAGCTCATCTATAGAAATAAAAACCATTATTCCTGCAACCGATGCAAATATTGCTCCAAATAATATATCGCTCATTATTGGCATTAATATCAGCCATCCTATTAAAGCACCGACGGGCTCGGCAAGACCGGAGAGAAAGGAGTAGAGAAACGCTTTCTTTTTTGAACCTGTTGCTTGATATATCGGAACAGATACCGCAATGCCTTCCGGAATGTTATGCATTGCTATGGCAACTACAATCGGTATTGCAACGCCCGGTGTTTGCAATGCTGCAATAAAGGTTGCAAGGCCTTCGGGAAAATTATGTATAGCTATAGCAAGTGCTGTAAAAACCCCCATCCTCATCAGTTTATTGTCTTGCTTGCTGTCAACAGTTTTAACCTCGTGTGGGTTTTTATCAGCAGGGATTAATCGGTCAATTAATGCTATAAAGGCAATGCCAGCAAAAAAGAACAACACAGTTAAAATATACCCGGTTCTTTCGCCAAGCTCAATAACTAAGGAATCCTTTGCCTTAACAAATATTTCAACCATGGAAACATATATCATTATTCCTGCCGAAAAACCAAGGCTAATTGATAGAAACTTTTTATTTGTCGACCTTGAAAAAAAAGCTATTAAGCTTCCAATGCCTGTTGAAAGTCCTGCAAATAGCGTGAAACCAAAAGCAACTAAAATATCGGTCATTTTACCCCCAAAATTATTATTAGTTTTGTTATCTCAAAGAGAAAACCGTTCTATCTATTGTATGCAATAAGTGATGAAAGGGTAATGGTTTTAATAAAATCATCCAACCTCAAAGGTGTGGGTTTTGTTGTAGGTATGTATATCAGTAATGAATGAGTTTTCATTAACAAATTCTATAGTAGTGAAAAACTCATCATATTCATCATAAAGATTAAAGCTATAAAGTCCATTTTCATTAGCGTCTACTGCCGCCATATATCCTTGACTTTCAACATTATTATCAGCATAAAACGCTACATAGCTTCCCATTCCGTTAAACTCAATACGAGCTGCATTTTCGTCGCCATCTATGTGCCAAATACCGGCTGTGTTATATATGGCTTTATTAATATTTACCATGGAAAAATAATCAACATCTCCAAAATAATATGGGCTTGCATAATAAGGATTTTCCAGCGGGAAAATTGAATCAGTACCCATATCGGGAAGGTTTAACGGTTGCCCGCCGTTCATAGTATAATAAATATTATCAACATCGAAATTATTAATAACTGTTAAATATAGTGAATCCATCATGAGCCAGTTTAAGGAAACATTCTCATAAACAAAAAATTCATCCTTTTGCTGAGTATCACCAAGTCCGGCAATAAGTGTTGAATCTGACGACCAATCTATTACTGCATTGTTGCCAGATATAGTTGCATCGTTAATAGCAAAGTTTAAACCGGTAAGCTCGGAAAGCCCATTTGCTAAATTCTCAATTGTTGCATCACCTGTAACCGTATAAGGATGAGCAATAATATTTGACCAACTTCCGCCGTTAAGGGTATATAGGCTATGTGAGCTACTTGGTTGCTCCGGCAGCTTTTCGGTTAACGTAGAGTTGCTTTGCATTAGGTTTGAATTTGAACTTTGCTGAAGGGGTGAAACAGTATTATTGCAAGCAACAAAAAATGTGCTTAATACAATAATCATAAATATAGGAAAAAATAATCGCACACCATATCCTTTCTTGTTTCTTGATTGAATATTAGTATTAAGTATAACATTTTTATTTTAAAAAAGCAATCACTGAAAATTGTGCAATTTTATTATAAATTCTCATAAAATTTAGCAGTTTCACTAAATTGAGCCGTAAAGGTTTTTCCTGATAAACCTATTAATTCATCGGTTAAGTTATCATCAAATGATAATTCATAAGCACATAGAAGTTGATTGCTAATATTATTCATATTATTTTTAGTAAGATACTTTCTATCTCCGATAATATGAACTCCGAGTGATGCAAGCTGTGCCCTAATCTGATGAGTTTTTCCTGTATGCAGAACTGCTTCGATGAGATAGTAACCATTTTTACTACCTAAGGTTTTAAATTCAGTAGTCATACCCTTACCCTTGATTGCGATGGTTATCTTGTTTTCTCTAAAATAACCTGTAGTTACAAGGGAATCTACTGAGCCATCTGTCACGGCAAGATAACGTTTTTTAATCTTTTTGTTTCTCATTAACAGTGATGCTTTTTCTGCCGCATTATGTGTTCTTGCAATTATAACTAAACCCTCGGTTCCGCGATCAATCCTGTTAATAAGGCAGGGTTTAAAATTACCCGAACCAAACTTTGAAATAAATCCATCCAATAAATTAGCATCACCCGTTGCATCGCTATGGCAAAGAACTCCTGAGGGTTTCTCAATAATAGCAATGTTATCATCGATATAAATAGTGTGAAAATCATAGCAAGGATTAATATTTTGGACAATATCTTGTGTTATAAAAAATTCATCATTAATGTATAGCGATACATTTTCACCTGTTTTCACCCTATAGTTTTCACTGTGTTTTTTTCCATCTATCTTTATTCTGCCTTTTCTAAAACTCTTATAAAGTATAGATTTTGGCATATTAAATGTTAACAGCTGCACTAACCGTAGCAGCCGCATACCATTTTCAGTATCTGTAACAACAAAATTTTTCATTTTCCTCTTTTATTTTTAATTAATTTATTATATAATATTATTGAACAGAAGTAAAGGAGTAAAAAATGAAGTGTCCCTTTTGTAGTGCCGAAGATACTAAAGTTTTAGACAGTCGACCTGCAGATGGCGGAGTTCGAATAAGACGTCGTCGTGAGTGCATTGACTGTGAAAAAAGATTTACTACTTATGAAATAATAGAAACCGTTCCGGTGATGGTTGAAAAAAAGGATGGTTCCCGTGAAGCGTTCGACCGTCAAAAAACACTTAATGGTTTGTTACGTGCATGCGAAAAAAGACCGGTAACACTTGAACAGCTTGAACAGTCGGTAGATAGAATTGAACAAAGTATTTCTAATTCTTTGAAACGCGAAATATCTTCTCTTGATATAGGTGAGCTATGCATGGATGAGCTTAGAGCCATCGATGAGGTTGCATATGTTAGATTTGCATCAGTTTATCGTCAGTTTGCTGATATCGATAGCTTCATGAAGGAATTAACCGACCTGTTAGGCGAAAGGTCAAAGCAGAGCAAGAAGTAAACTCTCTATCCTCATTATTTCAACTTTAATATGTTTGGTATGCTCAATTATTTCCTCGGCCTCTGCTTTATGATCCAGTGTATCTACTAACATTTTTAGTTGTAAAATCAGATTGTTATCAGAAATCATCATAAGCCATCTATGCTTTTGCGCATAGGTGGCTTTAAGCTTTTCTGCATTTTGATTAACATCTTGCTCCTGTTCAATTTGTTCTATTATATTGTTCAACTCATTGCATGTATTGTAAATATACAGCTGTGACACACAAATAATTATTAATATCAAGGTAAAAACAATAAAGGCGAGTGGTATTCGTTTCATCTATTACCTACTTTCGAAATCATATTTGTTAAGAAAAATATTTCCATCTTTGTAAACTAACATGAGTAATACCTCTTTAACCAAAATATTTTTTTCATCAAGATAGCTATTTAACCATTCATCTGTTTTCCCACACATTTTAAGTGCATCATTAATAATCATTCCTTCAACAATTACACAGGCCGGAGGGTTTTCTAATGCATTTTTTGGACTGTAACCGGTTGCATATACTGATAATTTACCGTTAGGTTCGATTAAAGCAATTGATACAGATGTGGGATCAAAAATGTTTTTATCTCGCAATGCACAAAGAATATCAGTAACCGTAAAACGTAACATTCTTAATGTTTTTTGAACAAATATTCCGTTTTTCATAATTATTCTGGGTTCACCCTCGATAAACCTTTCAAATTTTGCACTTCTTATTGTTATTCCGGAAAGCAAAATTTCATAACAAGCTATGATGACTACCGGCAACATACTTACAAGAAGAGGAATGCTTTGTTGTTCAATTGAGATTGACGCTAGGTTTGAAATTATCATCGTTGTAACAAACTCCGAAGCCTGAAGCTCGCCGAGCTGTCGTTTGCCTGTAAATCGTAGAATAGCCAATACAAAGATATATATAATGGTTGTTCGAATAAGTATTATTAACATTATTAACCCTCCATGCATGGATTATAGGGAACTTGACGATACTATATACAATATTTTAATTGCTTTAAGGGTGGTAAATAATGCATAAAACGGTTGAAGAGTTTAGGGAAGAAATGCGAGAGCATTTTTCACAAAGTATTGATGTTTATTTTTTAATTCAACGAGTAGCAAAGTGTAACCTACTAATTATGAAGGTCGATAACATAACAAGCGATGTTAATCTTGCATTAGTACTACTCGCCCGGCTTGCAGAGATAAAGCAACAGGAAATGAACCCTGCTGACATGTTTGCATATCTAGAAAAAACAACATCGATTCCTATAAGTCAGATAGTAGTAAAATCCCGTGAAGATTTAGAACTGTTAATGTTAGCAGGATTTGCGATAATATTTATAGAAGGGCATGAAGAGATGCTTGGTGTAGGTATTCAAGCTTACCCCGGCAATACCGTTACAGAAGTTTCGGGTGAAGGAAACATTAAAGGCTCTAAGCTTGGATTTTCTCAAAATTTAAGGGTTAATATGGCTCTGTTGCGCCAGTTTATTCGCTCACCCGAGCTAACCTTTGAAACAGGATTTCTTGGCGGTACGAACGATATTGAGTATATGATTTCATATCATAAAGAACAAATTTCGGATGATTTGTTAAAAAGGGTAAAGGAAAGAATAGAAAAGGTAAACCTACCTATGGTGTTCGACTCCGGCTATCTGGGAGCATTCATTCAAAAAAAGCAACCATCACTTTTTTCAGCAACCGGAAGTACTGAAAGGCCGGCAACTGCAGCTGCAAAAATTTGTGAAGGAAAAATTATTGTAATGGTGGCAGGTAGCCCGTTTGCGTTGATTTATCCGTATTTATTTCCGGAAAACTTTCAAAGTCTTGATGATTATTCGTCAAGACCCTACTTTGCAAGTGGAATTCGATTATTAAAATATGTTGCATTTTTTATAGCAGTTTTATTACCCGGAGTGTTTATTTCAATTGTTAATTTCACCCCGGAATTACTTCCGGTTCAACTTATGTATAAAATTGCTTTCTCAGAGCAAGGAACACCACTTCCGTTATTTATTGAAGCGGTAACTATAACTTTATTATTAGAAATCGTAAGAGAGGCAGGACTACGATTACCAAAACAGATAGGAAGTGCTGTTAGCTTAGTTTCCGCTTTGATTGTTGGAGATGCAGCAATTCAAATGGGAATAATTTCTGCTCCCATTTTAATAGTAATTGCATTTTCAGCGTTAGCGGCATTTGTTATTCCATCACTATATGAGCCAATAATTATCCTGAGAATATTGTTTATTCTTGCCGGGGGAATAGGTGGCCCTCTTCTTGTGTCAGGATTGTTTGCAATAATGTTATTAAATATATGTGGCGTTCACTCTTTTGGGATACCTTATACGCGCCCAATATTGCCAATGGGTGACGAAGGATTCAAAGACGGACTAATTCGTTCAGGCATTAAAAACGAAAAAGGTTTTAATATTAAAGAATATCTTGGAGAAAAATAATGTCTAAATTAAGCAGCGGATATTATGGATTGTTGTTTGTGGCGCTTCTCTCTGTACAACTTACAAGGCAAATTTATAATCGATCCTCTCTTGAATTTATTGCAACAACTGCAATCTCTCTACTAATAGGCTTTGTGCTATTTCTGCCATTTTGTATTAAAGGGAGTCGAAAAACAAGTCAACTGCAAAGCGGAATAATATCTGTAGTTCTTGCCATGGGTCTTATTTTAACAGCACTTGATACTTTTAAATATTACAACATGACGAGTCAAGAACAAGTAGGGTTTATATCAGTAACAATAATCTTATTTGCAGTTGCTTTTTATGCGGGTTTACTAAATAGCAGCGCGGTTAAAACTGCCGGTCTGTTTATTAGTTTTTTACTTGTTGTTATTTTAAGTACTATAGTGTTGTTTAATATTCCCAATGCCAGTGTTAGCAATTTCGATTTCAAATTTAATATTGATAATATTATTGTGTTAGATGATTTTTTCACAGTTGTACCGTTGATACCGGCTATCGTAGTAATTAATAACGATGAGCTGAAGGTAGGCAAGTTGAGCATTGTAATGATTATGGTATTTACTGTAGTTTCAATTTTAAGTGTACTTGCCGAGATGGTTTTTGGAAACAATATTATGTTTTTTGATGTTCCTACAAATGCATTGGCTATTGTTGGAGAATTATCTATTTTTCGAAGGCTTGATATTGTTCTGGGGGCAATTTTGTTTTTATCGGGGTGTATGAAAATGGCTATTTTTAGCAATGCAATTGCATATCAGTTGAATCAGAAAAGATATTTTATTATAATGATTATAACTATGCTGATAAGTTTGTTTTTATATGAAATTTCATTTGAAATATTGCCTTTATTGGTTGGGATACTATCAATAATTGTATCACTTTTATTTTTAGTCCCATATAAAAAGATTATTAGATTAGCTGTTTTAATACCACTAATTTTCCTTTCAAGTTGTGGAGGAACGGAATTACAGGAACGTGCGGCAGTTACAATGACATTTATAGACATTGAAGATGAGTATAAGGTATCATTACTGGTGTGTACCGAATACGAGGAAAACGGCCCCTCTGTTTCTCTTATTTCCGGTAGTGGGGAATCGTTTTCGTCGGCTCTTTATGAAGTTGCACAGGAGGTTAACGGTGAGCTTTATATGGGGCAAAGTGAACTTATTTTATTAGGAAAGGGCTTTAAGGATTCCGGAATAGGCGACCTGTTGCCTCAACTATATGAAACCAAGATGACTGATGGAAATGCCTTTATCTATATTACTGAATATACTGAAGATACACTTAAGGAGAAAGAAGGTGAACTTTTAGACGCTACAGGTTTTGTTCTACGACAAAGTGAAAGTAACAGACTAACACAAACGCAAATATTTAGCCTAAACATTGATGATAACGGCGCTATGACCGGTATATTGCCGGTAGTGGATTTGTTTGAGTATAAAGGTGCTGTTGCAAACCAGGGATTTATTTTTAAAAACGATACTTTAGCTACAACCATCAACAGGGAGCAGCTGGAATTAATGTATGCAATGAACGCAAATCGAAAAAGAATCGCGGTTATATATGATTATGAAGACGTAGAAAAGGTAATAGGATTAAGTGAATTTTATACTGAAATGTCGTTTGATAATGAAACGCTTTATGTTGCGATAGAATGTATAATTGATGAAAGTTTACCGCAAAATGAAAAAGAAGCGATCAGAAAAGCACTTACAAATAGTATTGAAAATGTTATTAATATATCCATCAAAGCCAATGTCGATATTTTCTCATTAGAAAAGAAATTTGATATATATTTATCTAGTGTAAAAAATTTAAATATCGGAATTAAATTTAGATGATAAAAATGCTGTAACATGCTGTAACTTTAATGAAAATTAGGTGAAAAAATGACTTAATATTTGCATTTATTTTTTTTCTGTGATAAAATAGCAACAGAATAATTATAGGAAAGGAATTATAAATGAATTGCATGAATTGCAGTAGAGAAATTCCAGAAAATGCGGCCTTTTGCGGTTACTGTGGTACGGCTATAGTGAACAAAAATATGGCTGATAATTTAAATCAAGAAATTACAGAAGCGCCATCCACTCAACAAACAACAAGCTTCACATTGGTAAGCAATGAAGAAACAAATGATACGAAAGACATAAATGTTGATGAGGATATAAAGACAATAAATACCGAAATATCTACTGAAGACGCACCGGAACTATCCTCGGATGTTGAAATAGAAACTACTATCGAAGCAATAAATATTGTGGAGGATACAGGCGTTCCTGCTGTTGTTCCCGAAGCGGTAATTGAGCCTGCGATTAAGTCGGATAATACTGCTCATTATGCACATAATGAAACGCTAAAAACAATGCGTCCACAAATTATAAACAATACTGATGGTAACACCTCCGGTGGTGTTGTAAAAACATCAACATTTTTTTGGATGATATTGTTATTGGCAGTTCCGTTTGTTAATTTAATTTTGCTACTTATCTGGAGCTTTTCAGAAAAAATAAATATTAATAGGCGAAATTTTGCACGCGCTGCTCTCATATGGAGCGGAATAATTATTGCAATTTCAATTGTAACTTTAATCATAGCGATAGTTTACATTATTACCTATGGCGAATATCTTCAAACACCGTTAACCATTTTTGGCCTGTGATGATAGCAGTTGTAATTCCAAATTTAAATGGCGACAAATGGTTGTTCGATAGTATTAATTCTGTACTATGTGGTAGTTATAAAGATATAGAAATTATTGTTGTTGACAATGGGAGCACCGATAAAAGTCGCGAAATTATTGAATCATTTAATAACGAACCGGTTAGAGGGATTTATCTTGATCACAATACCGGGTTTTCTCATGCTGTAAATATTGGTATTAGAGAATCTAAAGGAGATTATGTAGCGTTATTTAATAATGATGCCTTTGCAGAGAAATCTTGGCTATACGAATTAAAGAAAACTATGGATAGTAACGCCAGAATATTTTCGGTTTCATCGTTAATGCTTCAATATAAAGATAGCAGTCTTTGCGATGATGCAGGGGATTATGTTAATCTTTTTGGATGGGCATGTAAAAGGGGAGACGGTTTATCAAAAAATAGATATAAAAAGCCCTGTGAAGTTTTTACAGCCTGTGGAGGTGCAGCACTTTACAGAAGGGAAATATTACAGGAAATAGGTTTGTTTGATGAAGCATTCTTTGCATATCTTGAAGATGTTGATATTGGTTGGCGTGCCAGAAATGCGGGTTATATAAATGTTTTCTGTCCTACTGCTGAGTGTAGACATATTTGTAGTGCAACCACCGGCAGTAAATACAATGATTTTAAATCAATTCAAAGCGGAAGAAATAATATTCTTCTTGCATATAAAAATCTTCCGATTTTATTATTGTTGCTTAATCTTCCTTTTTTAGTATTTGGTTACCTTGTTAAAATATTATTTTTTATTATAAGAGGTTATGGAAAACCTTTTTTAAAGGGTGCAAAAGAAGCATTCAGCTGCTTTAATAAAATCGATAAATATCCATTCAAGTTTAAAAATATATTATGTTATGTGAAAAATCAGTGGAGTATGTTTTGCGGCATCTTTATTTATATTGATTATAGAATAAGAAGATATTTTGGTTGGAAATAACTAAAAATAATAGCTCGGAAATGCGCATAGCAAATCCGAGCTATTATTTTATTTTAACTATTTTGCTGTTAATGCTGCCATTGTTATATAGTTATATGGTTGGTTAAAATGGGGGAGGAAGAATATATCCAGTAGTTTTAGTTTATCAATTGTAATTTTTTCCTGAACAGCCAATGAGAACATGTGAATCGCCATTGAAATATCGTAGTCTGAAGCAATTTGTGCTCCCAGAATAACCCTAGTAGTTTTATCATAAACAATTCTTATTTTAACCTTTGCATTTTCACCTTTAATAAAAGCCGGTTTTTGTAAATCTTCATAATCAGTTGCAACTGCATCATATCCATAGCTCAATGCTTTTGACAATGTTAAACCGGTAGACACCATTTTAAGATCCCATATACATATACCATTTGAGCCTTGTACTCCAACAGTTTCAAGAGATGTTCCGCAAACATTATGACCGGCAATCACGCCGGAACGCACGGCATTTGTAGCTAATGCAATATAGTTTACATCATTAATTGCATTATCATATACTACGGCACAATCCCCAACCGCATATACATCATTAACACTTGTTTCCTGATTTTTAGAAACAAGGTAAGCTCCATTTTTAAACAGTTCAAGATTATCTTTGCCTAATGCATTATTGGGTCTAAACCCTACAGCCATAACAACCATATCGGCCTTGTATTCAGCCTTATCGGTAACAACCGACTCTACCTTAACGTTACCTTTAAGCTCTTTAACGGCTTGGTTAAAAGCTAAGCTAATTCCATTATCTTCTAAGCGTTGGTTCATTAATTTTGTAAAATCGTCATCATAATAGTTTGCTAAACAGCTATTTGCAATATCAATTAACACAACATTTTTATTTAAACGCTTAAAGGCTTCAGCAAGCTCAACACCTATATATCCAGCACCAATAACCGCAACATCATTTATATTTTTAGTTTCAAGTTTTTCAATAACTTCCGCAGCATTTTGATATAGCTTAACCTGCTGAACATTTTCAAGCTCTTTGCCTTTAATGTTTGGAAAAATTGGCAGAGAGCCTGTTGCAAGGATTAATTTATCAAAGGCTTCTTCATGTTTTGTTTCTCCATTCAACATAACCTTAACTATCTTGTTAGAGTAATCAATTTCGTGTACTTCTGAGTTCATATGAACCTTTGCACCCTTAGATTCTAAAATATCTTTGTTAGAGTAAAATAAACCTTCGGCACCATCAATCTGTTTGCCTATCCATAGCGCCATTCCGCAGCCCAAAAAGCTAATGTTACTATTTTTATCAAAAACTGTTACATCGTACCCCTTGTAGTTATCAAGTATTGTATTTATAGCCGCTACGCCTGCATGATTTGCACCTATTACCACTATTTTTTTCATTATTATATCCTCATTTTGTTATTCAAAAGCTTACTAGTTTAAATATATATTAATATTATTTTAATGTCAATAGTTTGCATATGTTTTGTTTTTATTATTTGCACCAAGTAGTTCAAGTATATCCGGTATATCAGTAATACTTTGAGAACGATGAATATAATCTATGGTTTTATCTGCATGTGTTAACACGATAACAGGAAGTTGACCGTTGTTCTTTAGTGAATACTCAAACGGTATATTATGTTTTTTTGCTTGATCAATAATTCTAAGTGCTTCTACCGATAAAAGTGATAGGGGAAAGGTTACTTTTGGCAGTTCAAAGGTATTATATAAAACCGATTCTGCATCACATACTATTGGAAAGGGTATGTTTTTATAACCATAGAATTCAGAAGGCGTTCCTTGAACAATGCAGATTATTGCACGGTTACTATCTTCAAATCTGTTATAATTCCTTTTTAGCTTTTCGATGTAATATGCAGTAAATAAGCAACCGCTATCGCGAAAGAAAATAATTGTTGCAGGCTTATTTGCAATAACATTATACAACTTGTTTCCTGAGCAAATAGGAGTATCAAATTCAAAATTGGGAAACTTTTCTCCGATAATTAGTTTCATAAAAAAATCCTCATGCAAAATATACTTTAACATATATATTATTGCACAAGAATAAAATTATAAACATAAACCGCCGTGTCGTCTACACCGAGAGTTACAACCCGCGTTAAGCAGGGTGGGTATGCCAGGCAATACGTTTCGCGCTCCCTTCATCCGCCGAGGCGGGAGGTCTGCAAACCTACGTATTGACCGAAGCCCCCTTTTGTGAACTTGTAGGATTATAATCGATGCATCCAATCGAGCACAGCAGTTTATTATCTATTCTATTGTATCTTCAATTTCGTAATTTTCTTCTAACAATTTTTCAAATAAAGATATCACTTCGGTAAGCTCTTCTTCATTTTCCACAATATCAAGATACTCTTCTTCACCATCATAAGCAGATCTCATTATAATAAATGGAGTTTCATCTTCAATTTCATTTTCATCGGATTCTTCATCATCTTCATCAAAAGGAACTAATGCTACATACTCATTTTCATTAAATTCAAGTTGTCCTATTATCTCAAATTCAAACTCGTTACCATCATCGTCCTGTAATGTAATTATATCGGGAGTGTACTCATCATTCATTTCTAAACCATCTAACCTTTATGTATCATTTCTATGTGTATATTGTACACTTTCCGACAATTAAAGTCAAGCCATTTGTTCAAGTTCGTCACGAAGATGTTTAATTATTTTCTTTTCTAATCTTGAAATGTAACTTTGACTTATTCCAAGAGTATCGGCAACTTCTTTTTGTGTTTTTTCCTCCTTGCCAAACAGACCGAATCTTAATTCTATTATAGTCCGTTCCTTTTCAGGTAATCTTTTAACTGCGAGCAATAATGTGTTTTTTTCGTCGGTAGTTTCCAGCTGTTTACCAACAATATCTTGTTCTGTTACCAATACATCACAAAGCAATAGTTCATTACCATCAGCATCTATGTTTAAAGCTTCATCAATTGATGTTTCATATCTTTGATTTCCTATCTTCCTAAGGTACATGAGTATTTCATTTTCAATGCATCGTGTGGCATATGTTGCAAACTTAATGTTTTTATCGGGATTAAAACTCCCTACGGCTTTAATTAATCCAATAGTTCCAATTGAAATTAAATCCTCAATATTGGGTATCGATTGATCAAATTTTTTTGCTATATACACAACTAACCTTAAATTATGAACAATTAAAAGTTCACGGCTTGATTGTTCCCCATTTTTTAATCCTGCAAACACAATTTTTTCTTCATCGGCGGTAAGCGGGGGGAGAAGCCGTTCAGGACCATTAATATAATAAACATATTGCTCTGCTTGAAAGATAATAATAATTTTATTAAATAATTCAACCATTTTAAGCTTTAATTTCTTGAGCATTGTTAAAAACCTCCATGAATTCATTTGACAGCAAGCAGCTAGTTCCGTTAATATCTATACTTTTTTTTGTTAGACAAACTTTTGCACCTGTAATTAATTTATTATTTATTTCAACTGATGTAGGATATAAACATAAAGTTAGTTCGCTTCCTCCAATGCTATTAATCGGTAACACCGACATGCCTTGACCCAAAATTGACAAGGTATGATAATCAAGAAAACTCAACCTAATTCTTTCAGGAAGTTTTGACTTACAGCTGTTATAATCTATTAGTATAAGAGGCGCATTATTAAGAATATCCTTTGCTGTAAAGCCATTATCATAACAAGCCTCTAACATAAACGTTTCATCCTTGAAAGATATACTAATATTGGTGGGTTTTTGTTCAGGAACTATTAAAAACATTCTTACTGCTGTTGCGCATATGTATAAAACAAGCGTTGCCGATACCAAAAATATTGCAGAAATATCAAAATATACTTGCAAATTATTAATTATTACCCCCTGGCCGCCTGTAAAGTAAAACAACATAACAAGTCCGGCTAGAAAACAATTGAAAATAACATACCATATAAACCCTTTATAATAGCCACGTAAATTGGTTTTATATGCAGTTAAAAGTATAATTATTGTTACGACTGTTTTAATTAATATTTGAACCGGAACGTTTGGCTGTGGCAGAAATATTAATAATGATGAAACTCCTCCTAAAATGGCAGATAAAATTATTCGCCAACGAATAACGTTAATTCCGGCAAATCTTGCGCTGCATAAAAGTAGGGCATAGTTAATTAATACCCCTTGAATAAACAACATATCAATATACATTACAGTTTTCATGATTTAAAGTATACCAAGCTCAGGTAGAAAAAAATGTCATTATTTGTTTAATGCAAAAAAAATATCCATTGTAAACAACGGATATTTTAAGCTATTGAATATGTTAATAAAAATATTATTTGTATATAGGTTATGAGGATTTCTTCTATACAGAATCATCCTGGCTAATAGAAGAATCATCCGGTTCTTCAACTGTTAAAAGCGAAGATTTAAAGGAGTTAATGGAATTAGTAAGAGAAGCTATTTCTTGATTAACTTCATTTGCAGAGGTGGCTGATGTCATAACGGTATTTGCTTTGCTAATAGCTGTTTCAAGTGCTGAGAATGCACTAGGGGTTGTCCAAATTGTTCCAACTGTATCCGGTGCAGTCTCTGCTTTTGTTATGTTATCATCAACAAGGTTTGCGTCATTAATTAATACCTGTAGAATAGCTTTTGCTTCTGCTAAATCTTTTTCTGCTTGGGTTGGACCGGTACCATTCTCTATTGAATTATTGAAGGTTATTACCGCAGCATCTAACACCTCCTTAGCATCAACAAGATTTTCTTCGGTTGCAAGTGCATTATTGTTGTATGCTTCAGCCGATGCAATAGCACTATTTAAAGCGTTGTAAATCGATACCGGTACCACCTTGGATCCGGCAGGAACATTTGCAGGGTTATCATTTGCAACTGCAGAAGCAAGTGTTGTTTTTGCAGAAGTGATAGAAGGTACTAATTCTTCACGAGCTATTTGAGCAGGTGTTTTATCCACTCCTGTTTTAATATTATTTTTTAAATTAGTTATGGCACTATTAATAGTTGCCTCAGAAGTGATTACCTCGGCGGCTGAAGGCTCGGTTAGCGCTATTAGCCCTTCACCCGTTGTAACTGCTGTCGAAAGAGTATTATATACATCGGTGGTAACCCATTCCTTAGCTGCATCTCCCTCAGAAAGGTCACTGCCGTCACCGGTGGCACTAACAACAACTTCGGCTAATAAATTTTTACCGGTAGTTACAGCAAGCTTAAGCCTTTCAATTTCTCCGGCTGAAGCAACCCCATAAGCTTGGCTACTACTGTCGCTTGAGGAGGAAGATTCCGACGTGTTGTCATCATCTTCTTCCGGTGGGTTTACACGAACAGGTTGTTCTGCTAACGGTTGAGGTCTTCTATCTTCGGTCTCATATGCATGTGTTGATGCATAATTGAGTATAGCTTCATGTGCAGCTGAAGTTAGATGTATACCATCGGCAGATATATATTGCGATTTAATATACCCATTGGTATCCTTTAATAATGAGGCAGTGTTTAATACTTTCCAACCATTTTCTTCAGCCATTTCTAATAATGCAATGTTAAACTGGTCGATTGTAGTCTGACTTAGGCTTGCATTTTCGGTTACCTGTGCAATCGGAGGTATGGTAACAACAATTATCTCTCCATATTCCCACTGCTCAAGTATTGCATTAACAGCTTTTACATAGTTTGAAACAAACTGGTCGGGCGATACACCAACAAGGTTATTTGTGCCGTACATCATATAAACCATTTGAGGTTGTTGCGCTGCAACAGCATAAGGAATAGTTTGTGCGGAATCATTATTAGCGTAATAAACATATTTTCCGGTTGCAACAGACTGAATTCCGATACTCTCGACCCCTATTACATTTTCAAGAGGCAGCAAACCACTTGATGCAAAACCTACCGTGTTTGAATCACCTAAAAACATACTGTTTAATAAATAATCTTCTCCGGCATCCTCTGATTCGGGCAGTATAGCAGGACTATCTTCCTGCAGAGCAAATTCTGTAGGGTCGTATGTATCCTGAATGCTTGAACCTGAGATTGATGTAGAAGCTACTTCATCATCTCCGTTTGCATCTCCTGAAAATACAACAATTATTATTATCCCTCCCAATATTGTTACAAATAAAACTCCGGCTACTGCCGAAATTGCAACTTTTTGGGCTGTGCTTAATGCAATAAATTCGTTTTTAAGATTAATAAAAAATTCCTTTATAGAATCAAAAACATTTGTTTTATTTTTTCTCCTCACAATTGTTTCTCCATGAAAATATAACGGGTTCATTATATCATAAGCCTTTGCAAAATTCAAGGTGAAAATAATTTTGTAAAAATTTCGTTATTCTCCTGTCATTATTTTTTAGTTCTATTTTCATCGTATAGTTCTAAATTATTGATGATATGGAATATATTATTTTAGAATGAAATGATTAGGAAAAATAATATGTTGGAATTTGATAGAGTATTACGATATTTACCTACGATATTAAGTAGTTGCCTTTCAAAAATGCCTCAACCACTGAAAAACAGTGTGGTTGAGTTACGGTTACGTTTAAATAAACCTATAATGGTTGTTACCGTATTGGATATGTCATATATAACCCTTGAAGGAACCATAACACAATGCATAAATAATGCCTTAATAATTGACGATGCACTTATGCGTGAAACTATATTGTCGATAACCGGTAGGGCGCTACACTCAAAACAAACTGAGCTTGCCAACGGTTATATTACTATGCCCGGAGGAAACAGGGTAGGTGTTGCCGGAACTGCAATAATAGAGAATGATAAAATTGTTGGTATAAAAAATATATCTTCACTAAATATAAGAATTGCAAAAAACACTAAACTTCCCGACATTGAATCATTGAGAAAAATAATTAATAATGAAATGTTTTCGTTATTAATTATCGGTGCACCTAGAACAGGAAAAACAACCTTGTTGAAAAGTATTGCATCACAGCTGTCTTGTGATGGGAGGCAGGTTACTGTTATTGATACCAGGTGTGAAATTGCACCTAATGTAGGCGATTTTCATAGCGGCTGTGATATTCTTTCAGCTTTTCCAAGAGCCGAAGGAATAATTAATGCTGTTAAAAGTCTTGCCCCGGATGTTATTATATGTGACGAAATTGGAAGTATAGCTGATGCTACTGCAGTTGAAGCAGCAATAAACAGCGGTGTAAATTTAGTTGTAACAGCTCACGCAAGCAACCTAATAGGAGCGAGAAAACGTCCCGGACTTTCAAGGCTTTTTGAAATGGAAGCCTTTAGCGATATTGCAATTTTACAGGGTTCAAAAACACCCGGAATAATTAAGGAGGTGTTAAATGGAGTGGATAATTAAATTAATCGGTGTTGCTATTATAATTATTTTTGGAATATTAGTGGGTCGCAAGTCAGTTGAAAGATTAAAAAATAGAGTGGAAATATTATCTGAAATAATTTCAGTTTTATCAAGTGTAAAAAACAGTTTTCTTTTTCGACACAGTGACCTTTTAACAGCTTTTAATGAAGCTGAAATGATTCGACGGAGATATTTTGATGTTACCTTGAGTAAACTGGAAGGTACACGATTTAAAGAGCAACTCACAGCAAGACTTAACAATGCTACCTTTATTAATATATTATTAAGTAAGGTACAAAAAGATAAGCTTTACGATTCATTGCTTGAAATTGGTATCGGAAGCTTAGAAGAAGAATGTGGTAGGTTGGATTATTATATAAATTTTTTTAGATCCGAAATGGAAAACGCTAATGTGTTTTACAAGGAAAATCAACGACTATATTATGCTATTTCGTTGTATGCTTCGATAGTTTTATCGGTGATTTTAATATAATAGAGGTGAAAATGGATATTAATTTAGTTTTTCAGATTGCAGCAATAGGTATTGTTGTTTCGGTCTTAAATCAACTTTTAATACGCAGCGGAAGAGAAGAACAAGCAACAATGACAACATTAGCGGGTTTAATAGTAGTATTAATGATGATTCTTACCGAGGTATCAGAATTGTTCGATGTAATTAGAACACTTTTTGATTTATAGCCATGGAAAGTATATTTTCAATTGTTATATTTGTAATTCTCTCATCTATTTTAATAATTATTCTCAGAGGATACAACAGCGGAATAGCATTTATGCTATCGATAGCAGCTGTAGTGATAATATTATTATTACTACTTCCTACACTTATTGGGTTGATAGATTCGTTGCAGAGTGTATCCAATCTGGTTTCGCATGGATATTTTGATGTTATTATCAAAGCTGTTGGAATTTCGGTGCTTACACAGTTAACATCAGAACTATGCATAGATGCAGGTCAACGTTCAATGTCCGGAATAGTTCAACTATCCGGAAAGGTAGCAATAATTACTTCGGCATTGCCACTTTTAGGTGAACTGCTCGAACAAATTATGACTATTTTGGGGTAGTAAATGAAAAGAATAATAATACTGTTTTTAATGTTTATTTTATTTTCAATTAACTGTTATGCAGATTCTGAATCTTTAGAGCAGGTCGGTAATGATACGGTTAATGAAATTGAACAGGAGTTTGGATTTAAAATTGACGAATTTCTTTCTCTTGGAGCTGATGATTATTTAAATCTTATAATTGATAGCTTTACCGAAAGATTGCAATTTCCGTTAAAGTTTTTTTTAACTATTACAGTTGTGATGATTTTTTCATCTGTAGCACGTAATATTACACTAAATAATAATGCGATTAGTTCAAGTTTAGATACAATAATTAATATAGTGTTTTTTTTGTTGTTGCTAGCACCGGTCTTGTCGGTACAGGGAAGTCTTTCTGATGCAATAATAGATTGCAAAAATTTTTTAAATAGCTTTCTAATGGTATTTGTTACTCTTTTAGCAACATCCGGTCAACCTGGCACAGCAGCGGTAGCATCAGGATTCTTTTCTGCATCAATATTTATACTAAGTGAAATACTAACAGAAATAGTTTTGCCGATAGCTTCGATATACCTTGCAATACGTAGCTGCTCATTATGTGTGAACACAATAGAATTTTCCGGTGTAGCAGATATGTTAAGACGTTTTGCACGATACATTTTAATAGCAGTTTCAACAATATTTACGGCTGTTCTCGGAATGCAAAGCTTAATTTCAGCTGCAACTGACGGTGTTGCAGTAAGAACGGGGAAATTTATTGTAGGTTCAGGAGTTCCAATAATCGGGCCGGTAGTACAGGACGCAATAACAATGGTTCTCGGAGGAGTATCAGCAATTAAAACAACTGCCGGTGTAGCTGCCATTATTGCAGTAATTATAATGTTTATACCTCTTTTTATCGACTGCATTATTTATATAATTTTATTCGAATTAACATCGGTTATGGCAGAGGTTTCCGGCTGTGCAAAGGTAAATAAGCTAACAAAATCGGGGGTGTATGCAATGGAAATATTTTTTTCCTGTATTGTATTGTTTTGCTTAATGATAACAATTTCGTTATTAACTTTTATGCTTTCGGGAGGGGTTGTGTGATTGATGCAATTAGAGAGCTCGCTGTTGTTTTATGTAGTCTTTTAATAATTATCTGTGTAGTAGAATCAATTCTTCCTGAAGGAGGAGTATCAATAGTAATTAAATGGGTAGTTTTGCTATTTATTATCTTTAATTTAGTTAACTCGGTTAAAGAAATTGACACTGCGCAATTAATTAACTCCTTTGATTCCGGTGTAGCGATGACTGAGCAAGGCGGCACAGAAATATTAAAACAAGCAGAAATCTTGCTGGAGGATAGAATTATTGTTTTATTTGATGCACAAAATATTAATTTTGATTCTGTTGATATAGAGTTTCTTGATGATGAAACGGGGATTAACATTTCAAATGTTACAATTTCCGGAATAAATGATGAGGACAAGGTGATTGCTGATGAAGCAGTTAAAGCAGTTGTTGGAGTTGATACGGAGGTTATTTATGAATAAAAATATTATTAATATTAGCGAGGATGAAAAAATATTAAACAAGGTAAAAAAATTTGATATTAAAAAAAATATACACTTAATAGCACTTTTATTAGCAGGACTAATTATTTTATTGTTTACCGGTAATGATTTTACATTTGATAATGATGAAATAACTGATACGGAAATTAATAGTAACGCACAGGTAATTTTAGAATATGAGAATAGGCTAACCGATTTAATTTCACAAATTGAAGGAGCCGGCAAAGTTGAAGTTATGATAACCTTAGAATCATCGGGTGAAACGGTATATGCTAAAACACAAACCGGAGACGAACAGATAAATAATGAGTCCGGAGATACAAGTATTAAAACCGGCTACTCTACAGAATATATAATTGTTGAAGATAACAATGGTAACAAAACTGCATTGGTAGAAAATGAATATGAACCAAATGTATTGGGTGTTGCAGTTTTATGTGAAGGTGGGAATAACACCACTATTATTTCTGATATAACCGAGCTTGTTAAGGTTGTGATGGGTGTGCCGAGCAATAGAATTTTTGTAGGAAAAATAAATAATTATTCATAATGTAAATTTAGTATTAAGTAATATAAAATGATTTTTATTCATATACTGAAACAAAGATATTTTCATAACAGGCCGAAAGGCAGAAAAGGTGGTAACTATGATAAAGAAATTTAAACATTTCAAAATTAAACAGCAGGTAACCTTCCTGTCTTTACTCTTGGCTTTAGCGGTTGCAGTATTTTTAAACTGGCAATATGCTACAAGTGAATCTGATTTTAGATTGGCAGAAGAAGAGGCAATCGCAACCGAGTTAACAGTTTATCCAATTGAAAACGCCAATGCTAATGCACAGATCGAAGCCGACTTAACAAAGAGCTACGGGGATGCTCAGCTTGTTAGCCTTAGTAAAACAGAGGGCCTTGAATATTTTGAGGACGCAAGGTTATCAAGAGAAAAAACAAGGGATGAAGCCTTAGAAAAAATGCAAAACTCTCTAAAAAACACTGAACTCTCTGATGAAGAGAAAAGTTCATTAACACAAACTCTTTCCGACACCATAAACAATATAACAGTTGAGGATGAAATTGAGAGTTTAGCAAAAGCTAAAGGGTTTATTGAGTGTATTATATACCTTGATGGTGATCAAGCAGACATGGCGGTAATGACAAAAAACAATAGCTTAACTCAGTCTGAGGTAATGCAACTTCGCGATATTATAATGAGCAAGACGGATGTAGAGGCAAAAAATATAAAAATTGTAGAGGTTAAATAGTTGCTCTTTTTGCCAAACTGTGCTATAATAATTAGCAAGAATGTATGGGGCTTATAATATGGAAGTAGTAAAAGGAGAAAACAACGGC